>CAZAMA010000022.1:0-30189 GCA_964485645.1 uncultured Acidimicrobiaceae bacterium
GGCAAGAGCACCAACCCGCCCTCTGGTGGCGGCGGCGGCAGCGGTGGGGGCAAGAGCACCAACCCGCCCTCTGGCGGCGGCGGCGGGAAAAAGGGCTCATGAGAGAGCGACGACGTACCAATCCAGACGCGGCGACCGCATCCGGAAGAGGGCGAACATCGCTCGAGGGAGCAGCCAGGTCGAGCGACGGGATCACCCTCGTGGAGATGATCGTCGCTGTGACACTCCTTGGCATAGTTCTCCTGCCCTTGGCGCGAGTCTTCTACAACAGCCTGAACGCGGCATCTTCGACGGGTAGCCGCCAGCAGGCGGCAGAGCTTGCGACGAGCGTGATCTCGGATCTCCGCTCAGTCCCGTACCCCGAGGTTGGCTTCACCGCTACCGGAGCCAACTCGCTCGGCTCGACCCTCGCCTCGGACCCATCGTATGCCAGCAGTATCACGCCGAGTGGCCCCTACTTCTGGGACTGGGACGGCGACGGCGAAACCTTCAGCTCCGTGACGACTGGCCCGGGTGGCAACGATGACGGCACGACGAGTGACAGCGCCGACGAGCAGCTCGTTGTCGTCGCGACCCAGCCAAGCTTCACTGTCGGCTCGTCGAGCACGGTGTTCGCCCCCATCATGTCGAACGTAACCGCGAGCGGAAACACTTTCACGATCACGACGCACCTCCTCTACGCGTCCTCTTCAGTTCCGACGTGCCCTGGCTCGGCGTCTCCCCTGACGGTGCTGACCCAGGCCTACGTCCGCGCCTTCGTGACCGTCGCATGGAACAACGGGCCCATCCACGGTGAGCGCCTCACCCAAGACTCGATCATCTACCCGGGCGGGCAGCCTCCCTACGATGGACCACAGTTCAATTCAGCCGACACGCCTGCTGTTCCAACCAACGTCACTTCGTCCCAGACGTCAACGACAGGTGACGTGAAGGTCAGCTGGACCTGGCAGCCATTGGGGAACCCGAGCGGATGCTTCGCCGTCGGATGGTCCAACCAAGCTCAGGTGACAACCTCGACCGGGATGCTCTCCAATACCGCTGTCTCGGCCACTTGCCCCACTAGCTCCTGCACGGCGAATTACACAGTCACCGGTCTCGACCCTGGCGGCCAGTACGTATTCTTCGTGATCGCGTACTCGAGCAACGGTGTGGAGTCTGCCGAATCGACCGACTCCTCGGCCGCGATTGCGCCGAGCGGACCGTACCTGGAGAGCGTCAGCCCGAACTACGGGCCGAGCCCCGGCGGAACTAAGGTGACCCTCACGGGCACCAGCTTCGCAGTGCCCTCGATGCAGGTGAGCTTCGGCACAAGCGGATCCACGAGCCCGACCTGGATTACCGCCACCTGCACCACCTCGACCCCCTGCACGGTCTACGCGCCACGCGGATCGGGCTCCGAGGTCGTCACCGCCGAGACACCAACTGGCCCCGGCGGGACAGAGGTGGTCTCTCCCACGCTCGTCGGCGACGTGTACTTCTTCTACTCTGCCCCAACAGTGTCGGGCGTGTCCCCGACTAGCGGGCCGGCCGGCACCTCTGTCACAGTGACCGGGACCAACTTCGTACCGGGAACGACGTTCACGTTCGGAAGCGCGAGCGCTACCTCGGTTTCATGCTCCAACGGGTACCAGAGTTGCACGATGACCGCGCCGACTGGCAGTGGCACCGTCGACATCGTCGCGACGAACCCGCAGGGGAGCTCCTCGACGAGCCCACCCATCCAGTACACGTACTCATGAGCGGCCGCCGCGCCAGATGCTGGCACAGCTCGACCCACGACCGCGACGACTCCGCCTTCAGCCTGGTGGAGCTCTTGGTGACGATGTCCATCCTTCTCATAGTGACCGCCATCGTCGCCATGATCTACGGGCCGCTGTCCTCGCAGGCGACCAATACGACCGACCTCGCCCAGAACCAAGGGCGCGTCCGAAATGTCGTACGGGTGCTCGAAGCCGACCTTCGCTCGGCAGATCCACTCCTGCTCGTGCCGTCTTCGTTCACGGCTGACCCTGACGGAACGTCAAACTCTGGGCTCTACGGCACCAAAGCGACAGACATAGTCGCAATGTACGAGCCGACAGACAGATACTCTCCCTGCCCGGGATCGCCACCATCGACGTCCTCGGCGGTGCCGACACCGTTCGAGGAGTCCCCTTTCGCGGCCAACGTGATCTGGGCCTACGATCCTGGCCCGGGCGCGAACGCGGGCACGCTTATTCGCTACAGCTATTGCGCAGGCAGCTCCTCGCCTTGGACTCCCGGAGTCGTGCTGAGAGACCTCGTGAACGCTTCCGCGAGCATGTTCACCTTGGCGCAGACTTCGTCGCCACTGTCCCTGCAATCACCGACGCCCACCTCGACAACGATCCCGAACCAGTCAGCGCCTGCATGCGGTCGCGTCATGCAGGTATACCTACAGGTCCGCTCGAGTGCTGAGCGCACTCCATACACCATCCGGGCCGCGGTCGACCTGCCTAATCAAGTTGCTGTCCAATCAGGAGCATGTGCATGAGAGATACAGCCCGACAACCATCATTTGAGAGCCGCAACGAGGATGGCAGCCTGGTGCTCGTCGTCATCATCATCGTGCTCCTCCTGCTCCTGGCTTCGGTGACGCTCGCCGCCGTGATCCCGGGGTTTCGCGTCGCTACGACAGCCGCGAACGGCGAGCAGGCCGTCGCGCAGGCGAACGCGGGCTTGAGCGACGCGCTGTTTCGCCTCGATCAGATGGGCGACAACGTCACCGACTTCTGCGTAGGCAACCCGCCGGCAACTCTTGTCCCAACTGGTGTCACCTGCATGGTCGGCGGGTCGTCACCCCTCGCCAGCGCGCCGGGGTTGCAGTACGAGGTAGCGGCCGACGTAGCTCCGCCGTTGCCTGCCGGGGTAGTCAACGAGGTGGTCATTACGAGCCACGCTGTTGCCGGCAACCAGCAACGTACAGTGACATCGACGGTCTACCGCGTGGCTGACGGCTTTGGCCTCTTCGGTGTGTCGGGACTTGACACCCGCGGCGCCCTGAGTCAGTCCAACGTGTTCGAGGTCGGAGGTTACCCGGTCTCCGGCCCTCTCATCGGCGGCATCGTAGACGTCGGCGTCGGTCCGAGCGGCACCGCTAACTGCACGGGCAGCAGCAGCGGCACGAGCATCGTAACGATCGGGCAGCAGGGTGCCACGTTGCCGAGTTCCAGCAAGTGCCCAAAGTGGACCCAGGAACCGACCTCGTTCGAACCGGCTCCACCCACCGTCTGCTCGGGCGGCCAGTTCTCGACTGCTTTTGCCCCCTGTGTCAATACCTCGGCCTTTGCCACGAACGGCGTCGGTGGCGCCACCTACTGCCCGCTGCCCGGCAGTGGCATCCCGAACAGTCTGAGCACCTCCACAAGCATCACGCCGCCGAGCCAGAACGCGGTATTCGACTGCAGCACAACAAGTAGTGCACCGATTACCGTCACGACCGACACCAGCCTTCCATTCGGGCTATCCAAAATCCCGGCCGGTACCTACTACTTCAATAGCAATGCGGTCACTATCGGTAATATCAATCCCGCGCTGCTCGCGGGAGCGACTAACATGTTCATCCTGCCGAGCGACTGCAACGGTGGTGCCTGCCCGCAATATGCGCCCACATCGGGAAGCAACCAAGTCGAGACGGGAGGCGGCTGCAAAGTGCCGCCCAATGCCAATACGAGTGTAAGCTTGGCCCTCGGCAGCAGCGCGTACGTCAACTCATTATCTTCCAGCACAGCCGGGTGGCCAACTCAGCCCAAGCCGTATTTCAGCCCGGGCGACCCAGCTAATCTCACCGTCTATTGGAGCGGCAACAATCAGATCACCACGACGGGCGCGAACGTCTTCGACGGGGAGCTTTACGCTCCGGGTGCGATCGTCATCAACGACGGGAGCACCGGCCCGCAGATCTTCGGATCCATGATCCTCAACTGCTTCCAGGAGCACGGTGGCCCGAACCTCTACCTCGTCTACCCGCAGCACCCGAGGCAGTTCCTCCTCGGATGGTCGGTCACGAACTACAGCATCACGCCTTAGCTCACGGGCTCGTCCTTTGACGCCGCGAACGCCCGAGGACCACCACAAGGAGAGGGAACTGGAAGGACGTCCCCCCGGCAAAGTCTGTTACTTCGCCGTAGCATTTCAATAAGATCGTGGCGTGTCAGGAGAGAAGATTCAATTTAGAACTGCTACCGGGTCGCTCGACATCAAGCCTGACCTGGACTTGTGCCGTGTCACCGCGAGTGCTGCGCCGCTTGCGGCGGAGGACGCCGCCGATCTGGCCCACCTGATCGGAGCTCTGGCCGACCCGGTACGCCTTCGGCTGCTCTCGATCCTCGCGTCCAAGGACGAGGTGTGCTCCTGCGAGCTTGAAGGTCCGCTCGGAAAGAGCCAACCCACCATCTCGCACCACACGAAGGTCCTGTCTGAGGCCGGGCTGATCTCAGGCGAGAAACGCGGACGCTGGACCTGGTGGCACTCCAACCCGGAGCGCCTGGCGGCGATACGGACGGCGCTCGGCGGGTAATTGACCGCCGGGACGCATCCAGAGTCGAGCCAACCCGCTCCTGGCTTGGCGGAGTCAAGAGCCGCGTTCCGCCGACGCGAACGACGTGTTGGCTGAGCACGGCTCGACAGGGGCCCATGCCGCGCTGGGGTCGTACTCCGCCGAACACAAGCAGATCAGGCCGGTGACAGTAGCGACGCACAAGATCAGGTACAGCTAGGGTTACGAGCCGTGACGGCCGAGGTGATCGGAACGGTGCGCGTGGTTGCGCGCGCTGAGGCAACTGACCGGGACCGAGATGGGCTACCTGTCGTGCCGCGCTGCAGAGCGATCCTGCCGGCGACAGCGAATGGTTGGAGCGATCTCGCCCTCGGCGAGTGGGAGCTCATCGGATCAGGCTTCGGCGACTGTCACCCTCATGTCGAGATCAACTACGTCCTCGAAGGCTCCCTCGTCGTCAGCTGCGATGGCGAGCGCGTCGTGGCCGGGGTCGGAGACCTGGTCAAGGTGCCGGCAGGCCGGCCCGCCTGGTACGAGGCTCCCGTATACGCGCGGATGCTCTATATCTACGGACCCAACCCGGGCGGGGGCGCCTCGCTCACCTTCTCGTCTGCCGAAGAAGCGTCCCGGTCTCTGGGTCTCATCGAGATGCCGTGAGCGGCGGAGGCAGCGCATAGATGCTCTCGCGCCTGTCCAGGAAGAGATCGTTGTGCTCGCTCAGCCTCTTGTCACGGGCTCTGCCGAGGTCGACATCGGCCACCAGCACAGCCGGATGGTCCTCCAGCACGGGCCCTGCCAGCGGGTAGCCATCGGGGCCGATGATCGCGCTACCGCTCACCCAGGTGACCCCGCGCTCCTCACCGCAGCGATCTGCCACCGCGATATAGACCCCGTTCACAGCGGCATCTGCTTGGACCTTTACAATCTCGGCCGGCCGCTCGCCGGCGGGCCGGGGACCGGAAGGCCAGTTCGTCGGAGCGGCCACCAGATCGGCTCCCGCGAGAGCGACCTTTCGCACCCACTCGGGAAACTCCAGGTCGTAGCAGATGAGCACACCGATGCGACCGACGTCGGTCTCGACCACCGGCGGCAAGGTCTCCCCCGCAACGAACACCAGCTGCTCGCGGTCCCAAAGGTGAGCCTTGCGGTACACACAGCGCACCCCGCTCCGATCGACGATCGCGGCGCTGTTGTACAGCTCGCCGGTGTCCGAGCGCTCACAGAATCCGCCGACGAGGACGAGGTCGAACCGCAAGGCGAGCGCGCGCCAGCTGGCAAGTGTCCCGCTCTCCTTAGCTGAGTCCACCAGAGCCTCGGCTTCTTCACGACTGGTGAAGACGTACCCGGTGTCACAGAGCTCTGGAAGCACGACGAGACGAGCCCCGGCAGCGGCCGCGTCCGAGACCGAAGCCTCGATAGCTCGCCGGTTCGCCTCGACCTCGCCTATCTGTGGACCCAGCTGGCAAACGGCGACAGTGGTCATCGCTTCGCCAGCCTAGTAGCCAGATCCCCCCAGGGTCCCGTGCCGCTCAGGACGAGATCGAACGAGGACGGTGGGCGGACGAGCTCGAAATACGTCCGCTCAGCTCGTAGCCACTGCTCGTCCCAGTCTTGTGGTGCCACCCGCGCGCGCAGGCGCCGCATTCTCTCGCTCTCCGGTGTGGAGATGAAGACGGCGCGATCAACCAGGTCGGCAAGCTGCGGCGCGGCCGACAAGACGCCTTCTAGGAGAACGACCCAGCTAGGTGAAAGCTCCAGTCGATCTTCTGAGAGAGCCCGTCGCTCCCAGTCGTAGCTCCTGTAGCTGATGCTCCGACCGTCGCGCAGGGGCTCCAGCGCCTCGTCCCGCAGTCTCTGCCAGTCGTAGTAGGTGCTGAGGTCGACGCCGTGGCGCTTTGTGTCGCGAGAGGTCGCACGAGGCTGTTGGAAGAAGTCGTCGGTATGAACGACGCTTGCCCCAAGGCGCCCGGCGAGAAGACCGGCACAGGTTGTCTTGCCGGACGCGCCGTACCCGTCTATCGCCACCACCACCGGTCCGGCCGCGTGCCTGCACCACGACTCGATTGTCAAGACGGTGGCAGCAGCGCCCGGCAGCGCCTCCTTCTCGGCCGTCACGCGGTACCCGGATCGTGAAGCAGCATTCCAAAGCGAGGGACGGGCACCACTTTGCCAGTCTTCCGTGAAATTAGTTGACCCCGCTCTTTCCCGGCTCTCCGAGTCGTGTGAACTTTCCGTGGCAATCCTAGATGTCCGACACCGGGCAATTCGCGTTGTTGCGGCCATCTCGTCATCCAAGACGGTCCCGGGCACCGAACTCAGGATGTCGCACGGAGCACCTCGAAGAGGACGGAGCACCTCGAAGCGGGCACCGTGTCGGCAGAGCCCAACCAGCCTCCAGTTTCATCTCGCCCGACGCAGCTCACACCGGCGAGACGGACAACGAAGGCCCGACAGAGGGAGCACGACAATGAACTACGACGAGCAAGGTCTGAGGGAGCTCCTCGAGCTGTCCGATGACACCCAGGCCGACGCGATGCGCGCCGGGCGAGCACAACTGAACGAGATCGTCGAGGTGGGTCGAGAGCGCCGAGCACACGGCGACATGGATCCCGACGAGTCGGCGGAATTCTCCAAGCACAGGACTCGACTGATGCGCGACGGCCTCGTCGGCGTCGGCGCGACCGCCGGCATCGCTGCGGCCATCCTCGCCCTCAGTGAGGCAGCGGCCCTTGCCGGTACCCCGAGCGATGTGCAGATCCTGCAGACAGCTGCCTCGATCGAGAACCTTGCAGTCGCGACCTACGGCGTCGCCCTCACCCTTCCCTTCATCGGCGGGAGCGCAGCCAACCCGGTCGTGAAGGACTTCGTGATAAGGACGCGCCAGCAGCACGTAGAGCACGGAGCCGCGTTCAACGCCTCGATCAGATCGCTCCACGGCAAAGTGCAGACGAAGCCGGATCCGGTGCTGTTGCAGGTTGTCGAGAAAGCCAAGCCGACGCTCACCTCTGCCCCGAAGGTGGTCGCGCTGGCGATCACCCTCGAGACAGGCGCGGCCGAGACATACATAAAAGACACCGCCGCACTGAAGAACGCCGGGGCCAAGAACCTCACGGCGAGCATCATGGGCGTCGAAGCTCAGCACGTCGCCATCCTCCTTGCCGTCCAGGCGCTGCTTGCCGGGGGTGCCGCGGCGGACATCAAGCTGCCGCCGCGTCTCGCAAAGCTCCCCGCCGCCGCGGGGAGAGTCGGTTTCCCTTACCCCTTCTACTCCACCACGGCCGCTCGGCCCGCCACCGAAGGAGCTGTCCGCTGATATGAACACCAACCACGACAACGAGATGGGCATCAGCGAGAGCGAGCTCTCCTCCCTCACAACCGACATGGTCGACGCCCACAACGACACCTACCCGGTGATGCGCGCCGGCGTCGCAAAGTGGAGCGAGGTCCAGGGCGACACGGTGCGTCGCGGCCTGAGCCGCCGTGGTTTCATGGCTACTGCCGGGAGCCTCATTGCTGGCGGTTTCGCGCTGACCGCTCTGCCTGCTACGGCTGCTGCCGCGGCGACAAGGCCTTCGACGGCAAGGCTCCTCCCCGAGACTGCGAAGGGCGTGCCACTCGACGTGGTCGTGGCCGGCCTCGCGGCCAGTCTCGAGAACCTCGCCGTCGCCACCTACACCGCCGCCCTCAAGGCGGCTGGGGCGGGCAAGCTCGGCAAGGTACCGCCCGCCATCGGCACGTTCGCCACGACCGCTCGCTCTCAGCACGCGGACCACGCGGCTGCGTGGAACTCGATCATCGCGAAGGTCGGCTACAAGCCGATCACCGTCCCCAATCCAGTCTACGCGAAGGTCGTCAGCACCGACTTTGCCAAGGTCAGTAACGTCGCAGGGGTCGCAGAGCTCGCTCTCACACTCGAAGGCGTGGCGGCCGCAACCTACCTCGAGGCGATCAAGGCACTGTCGACTAAGACCGCGATCGAGATCGCCGCCTCGATCCAGCCGGTCGAGATGCAGCATGTCGCGATCCTTAACTTCGTCCTCGGCAAGTACCCGGTGCCCTACGCCTTTGCCTCGCTTGCGGGCGCCGCGCCCGTATCTGCTGCTGACAACCTCAAGTTCGCGAGGTCCTGACGCAGGGTCGCTCCGAGCTCAGCCGCGAGGGTCGCCTCCCTGTCACCCCGGGGCAGCCTCCCTCAAGGAAGAGTTGACGAGACGCCACGCCGATCCAAAAGATCGGGGTGGCGTTCGTCGCGTCAGCTCGGCAACGGCACGGTCAAATGAGCGTGCGACCCGGCGATCGACCGCCCGCTCGAGCAGGTGGCGGTGACACGGGCGCGAGCGGGACTGTCCGCGCGCAGTGGAAGGATCGCGATGGCGATGAGCGCATAGACAGGCATGGCCCCCACATCGATCGCCCGGCCCGTCAGGAGCCCTCCCAAGTTCTCGCCGCCGATCCAGAGGACGGGCAGGACGACGAGGACTCCCGCCAGCAGCCACTTTCGCCACGCCCCATGCAGCAAGGCGGCGCCGGCAGCTATGAGCTCCAAGGTGAGGAGAGCCGCTGTCAGCTCAGGGCCGTGAGTGGTGGCGAACCCAGCTTCCATGCGGTCGAGGGCGGCCATCGCGCCCGGTTCGCCGAGCGACACCATCTGGAAGTTGGCAGAGATCTTGAAGCCGAGAGTGTCGACTGGAACAGCCTGGAGCATGGTTGCACCGAGCCAGAGCACGGACCAGGCGATTGCCGCGCCCTTCGCACCTAGGGCCCCGAACGCGGCGGCGGATGGCGCCTGCTCGTCGGGCAGGTGTGCCGCGTCGCAGGACGGCAGCAGCATGACGGCGGCAAGCCCGTAGAGCAGCGCAGCTCCAGGCGCACCGCTTGGGAGCATCGCGAAACCGGTGGCCAGATTCCCGAGTCCCTCGCCGAGGACCCATACTCCAAGGGCCCAGACAACAGAGCACCTGAGCCCGATCCTCCGGGACTTCGGGTAGATGATCGCAGCGCCAAGTGCCACCTGCACGACGCCGAGCATGACGCCGGCTGACACCGGGTGAGCGGAGAGGATCGAGGCGGTCCAGACGACCATCTTCTGTATCCAGACGGGCTGCGCCATCGCGTTGTCGAGCACCTGGCCGGCAAGCGAAGGGCCCAGGTTGGCTGGCTGCAGCTGGAGCAGACCATCCAGCAGCCAGAGAAGTCCCAGGGCAACCTGGAGGCGTCGGAACCGCCGCACAGCGCGACCGTACCTACTTCACATTCAGCGTGCCGGTCATGAACGGATGAATGTGACAGTAGAACGCATAGGAGCCGGGCCTACGGGGCGCGATCACCGTGACCGTCTTCCCCGGCGCGATGTCACCTGAAGTGAAGTTCCCATAAGGCCTCGTGCCCGGAACCGCGGTGAAAGTGTGCGTGACGCTGTCCTTGTTGGTGACTACGATCCTTTCGCCCGGGGACACGGTGAACTTCGCGGGGATGAAAGTGAAGTTCTCGATCTTCACCTTGACCGAGGCTGCCCCACCGGCAGTGGTGCGCGCAGGGGACCGCTGACCGATACTGGGAGATGCCGCTCCGGAGCTGTTCGCGACAGCCAGGACGAGCGCGAGCAGAGCGAGAGCCCCGAGCGGCGCGAGAGCACGGCGGCCCAGGCTGGTCACCTTCTCGAGCGAACCGGCCCGAGCCTCAAGCGCGAACAGCGCGTAGCCGGCGAGCACGACGAAGCCAGCAACCTCGAGCGCGCCGGCGGCGACGCCTGCAGGAGTCCTTATCTCGTTGAAGCCGAACAGGCCGACCCACAGGCTGAGGATGTAGCCGCCAAGGGTTGCGACGGCAAAGCCTGCCCCGAGGAGCGCCACGATCCGGCTCGGCAGGGCAAGCACGAGCGCCGAGACGACTAGCCCGGCGGCGACCTGTGCGAGGAACAGCACCCCGATGGTGGGGATGTACCGATACCCCGTCAGATACAGATCGAGGTGGATGCCAGCAGTCCCGAGCAGGCACCCGGCACCGACGAGTCGCAATACCAATGGGCCAAGACCTGCGACGGCATTGCTGCGCGTCCCGATCTCGTCATCGACCATCACTACTGTCTACGTTGCCGGGCGCCCCTTGGATCACGTCCTGTCACCGCGCGCGGCTTGGGGAGCGCCACGCTCACCGACCCACGATGAGGCCCTAGGCCGAGCGGCGGGCGTCGCGCGCCGCATAGGTTGCGACCTCGTTGTCGATGGCGGCTGTCCGCTCGATTGCGGCGACGACCTCGGCGAAACGGTGACCGGGTACCGCGCAGGTCATCTCCTCTGGCCTCATCCCCGTCCTTGCTCGGCTGAGCGCGCACCCGACACTCGCCGCCACCTGGCCGTGCTCGAAAGCAAGAGCCACTATGTGGCACTGGGGCTTGCCTTCGATGGACATCTCGGGGACGGCGTCGTGCATCACCATCATCTGGCGCCCGTTCACTCTGAGCAACACCACGTCAGGCACCGGGCCGCCACCCGCCACGGGGCCGTAGACGATAGATCGACGGTGGCTGGTCACGCGCGGGACCGTCGTGAGCGCCGCCTCGTCGACCCAACCTGACTCGAGCAACGCTTGCACGTCACCGTGGCCGACGACATCTTCCACGTCGGCCAAGCCATGTGTCACCTGCCCAACCGAGCAGTTCCCGTGGTCTTCGGTCACAGTCGAGAACGACCGCTCAGCTCCGTGGATCCAGAACACGCATCCCGCGGCCACCCTGCCGCGACGACCGTCGGCGGCCGCTTGTGACAGCGGGCCGTCAAAGGCCGGCACCGTCACTGGTACGTCGTCGTGGAAGCTGATGCCGACCGGCGGTACCGCCAAATGGAGCGCAGAGCTCAACCTCGCCGCCAACCCGGGAAAAGCCGCGCTAGCGCGAGCGTCGCCGTCGGTCGGTGGTGTGGTTTCAAGTGGCAAAGCGCCGTCGTCTGTCATGACCGGCAGTCTGCCCGAACTCCAGATGAACGACAACTCACCCTTCTGGTCGGACCCCGAGCAGCTCCAGCGATCAGTACCCGGCGGCGCTGCCTGCGAGAGAACGCGGGTCGCTCGCTCCCTCGAGATATCCGTCTCGGCAGGCGATCAGCTGGGCGTGCCCGAAGCCATGGCCGAAGTCGCGGTGCTCGACAACCCTGTGCCCAAGAGATCGCAACCCGCCTGCCCAGGCACTTGGCGACATCGACTCGAGCTCCACCTGAACCTCGGCGCCGGCAACCCAGGTCCGGAAGCCTCCGTCGTCAAGGGCGTTGGACAGCACCCATCTGGGCGCGGCGATCGCATCGCCGATCGGCTCATCCGAACGAAGGACCCGGCAGAGCAGCTGCAAGAGAATCTGAGGTTGCGCATCTCCCCCCATTGTGCCGAGCACGGCTTGGAGCCGATCACCGGCCGAGGTGACGAGAGCGGGCGAGAGCGTGTGCGGGGGCCGACGCCTCGGGCCGTACTCGGCAGGGTGCCCAGCCTCGAGGGAGAAACCCACTCCTCGGTTCTGCAAGAAGATCCCCGTTCGACTCTCGGCGATGTCCGCGCCAAAGCCGCCGGCGTTCGACTGGATCAAGGAGACGGCCATGCGGTCCTCGTCCACCGCGCAGAGATAAATCGTGCCACCGTCCCTGAACCGATCCGGCAACGAGGCAGCCCGGTCGGCCGAGATCGCCCCTCTTCGACCGGCCAGCCGCTCCTTCGACACGAGTCGCTCGCCGTCCGCGCCTTCGTATAGCTCCGCCGTACGGTCGTAGGAGGCCTGGCGCGCCGCCTCGATGGTGAGGTGCGCCCAGAGCGGTTCCGCGGTGTCGTCCGGCAGGGGCAGGCCGGCAGCGATCCAAGTTGCCGCGAGAGTGAGATAGCCCTGTGAGTTCGGCGGCATGCTCCAGATCTGAGCGCCGAAAGCCTCGACCGACAGCGGCGCGACCCAGTTCGCGCACTTCGTCGCGAGATCTTCTTCCACGTACTCTCCCGCGCCGAGACCGAGAAGGCCTTCTCCGAACTCGCCGCCGTAGAATCCCTCGCGCCCCCTCGCGACGACTGCCTCCAGGGTGCGGGCCACCCCAGGACGGCGAACGATGGCGCCCGGGTGCGTGGCCGCCTTGAAGTCCTCCCCACCGGGCAGGACCGCGACGGAGCTGGCAGCCGAGGCGAGAGTGGGTGAGGCGGCAAAGCCGTCGGCCGCATAGAGGCGGGCTGCCTCTAGCACTTCGGCCAAAGGCAGCCGGCCGAACCGGCTGTGCAATGCCAGCCAACCATCTACACAGCCGGGTACCGGGACCGAGCGAATGTCACCGCGCGCAGGCATGAAGAGATGTCCCTCGGACCGAAGGCGCTCGGGATCGGCACCCGAGCCTGCCCTGCCACTTGCGTTCAGCGCGACAGGGGGAACACCCTCCTCGTGCACGAGAGCGAAGAGGTCTCCCCCCATCCCACACATATGCTGAGTCGTCACCGCCAGCACGGCGCTAGTCGCCACGGCCGCATCGACAGCGCAACCACCGCCTCGCAGTACCGCGACCCCTGCCTCGGCCGCGAGATGGTCGACCGCGCACACCATCGCCGAGCCCGCGTACCGCGACCCAAAGGGGGCAAGCCTCATGGGTTCACTCTCACTTGGCCCGCAGGCCCGGCTCGCGCAGGCGCACCGACAAGCAGGTGATGCAGCCCTCGAGCTTCTCGAATTCGGATATGTCGAGTGTGATCGGCTCGTAACCCAGGTCCGCGAAGAGCTCCGCGCTCTGCGGACAGTCAGCTGCCATCAGCAACCTGCCGTCATCGAGATCGACGACATGGGCACCCGACTCCTCGGGAACCGGCAGGAAGCGCGAGAAGATCGACGTGCTGTCGACGAGCGGGAGCCACCCGATCACCGTACCGTCGGGGAGAGCGGTGACCGCCGACTTGAGATGGAGCACCTTTTTGACCGGAACGGCGATCACGTTCGCACCAAGCGGCCCGAGCAGAGCCCGAAGCTGTCGAATACCCTCGGCGTTGGTCCGTCCACCCCTGCCTACGAAGACTGAAGTGCCGATCTTCAACACATCTCCCCCGTCCAGCGTGCCAGGTTCGCGAATGTGCTGGACTGAGTATCCGAGCGACGCGACGACAGGCTCGATCCCCTCTGTCTCACGGCGCCTGCTCTCGGCTCCGGATCTCGCGATCACGGCAAGATTGCGGTACACGACGATCGGGTCTTCGACAAAGACGCTGTCGGGGCAGTCGTCGGCCGGAGGAACGGCGACCGTCTCCCAGCCAGCTGCATCGAGAGCCGCGACATAGGCTCCCCACTGTGCCTTCGCCAGCGAGAGGTCGATCGCCTGGCGCTCGATCTGGGTCACGATTCCCTCGGCCAGCCGGGGGCTCGGCGGTCTGACTAGCGCTGTTGTGGCCATGGCGAGACTCCTTCGATCCCTCGGTCCCTCGGTCCTTCGATCCCTCGGTCGCGATCAGGGTAGTACGACATGTCCCTCGCCCAAGGGAACGAACCTGCGCAGCTTGCCAGAGTCGAGCCGCGTCAGCTTCGGCTCCGCGTGCACCGTCACCTCGGGGTCGCTTAGGCCCGCCAGCAAGAGAGCTGCCACGAGGTCGCGATGGAGCGCATCCAGATCAGGTTGACTCCGGCCGTAGACGAAGACGTCGGCCCCCCTCTCGGTCTGGCGGACCTGGTAGTCGATCACATCGCGGTTGCGCTCGAGTGCACCAAAGGGAACCGTGAGGAACGTGAGCACCGTCCCGTCGGGATACGAAAAGGCCTGACTAGGGCGCCCCTGCAGTTCGCCGATACGCGAGTGGCCCGACCCACAGCTGCACGGCTCAGCCATCACCGTCATGGCATCGTTGATCTCGTAGCGGATGAGGGGCAGTGTCTTGTTGTAGAGGTTCGTGACAAGAACCCTGTCAGCTGGCTGCCCAGCTGGCACGAGGTTCCCCCTGTCGTCTACCGCCTCGAGGATCACGAGATCGTCGGGGAGATGCATGGAGTTGCCCATCCCACACGAGAATGCGTACACGCCCTCGGTCGTCCCCCAGTAGTCGTAGATGTCGATACCCCACTGCTGCAGGACGTCCTCTCGCAGAGATGGCGCCAGCCACTCGCCGCAGGTCGCGACTTCGGCTGGCTCAAAGCAGAGGGCGCCCAGGCGTGCCTGGTCGACGAGCAGGCGCAGCGTGGAGGGATAGGTATCGATGGACGACGGGCGCAGCTCGTTCAGCCGTTCGACGATCTCCGCGACGGGCATGGCAGCCGAGAGCGTGGGCCTGTCTGCTTCGCGGCCATCGAGAAAGTCGAGCATTGCCCGTGATATATGGGTCGCCGTGTCGGCAAGGACACCGATGCTCCTATGCCTTACGCCTGCGTCGAGCGACCGCCTGAGACGCCACCTCGTAGTCGAGCAAAGAAGGGTGATCCACTCCTCCCAGTCGTAGACGAAGACGCCCCGCTGCCCCGAGGTTCCGCCCGTCGGTAGCGCGCGGAACCAATCGAGAAGGTACGCGTCCGAGTCGAGGGCGTCGATGTGGTCCTCGACGGTGCCAAGACTCAGCCGAGAGTCGGTGACGATACGGTCGAAGTTCTCCATCAGATCCGATTTCGTCATGGCCGGTAGTTCATGGAGATCTGACTCTGTGAAGCTATCGAACCGCGACGCCGTCGAGAGGCGATGGCGGTAGTAATCCGAGTGGGTCACCGCCCATGCGAGCAACTCTCGCAGGCGCGCCTGGCGCTCGGCCGAGATCGCCTCCTTTGACCAGTTCAACCGCCTCACGTGAGAGAGCAAGCGCACCTTGAACTCGGCGCGTTGCCTCTTGACTAGCTCGTCGTATCGCTCGGTAGTCATCTCCCTCCGCTTGATTGTGCCAGATGCATCGCGCCGGCCGTGCCGCCTTGCTCGTCGGGGCCGTCGTGGGAGACTCAGCCCATGGCTCAGCTTGCAGACCCGATCCGCGTCGGCCTGGTTGGGGCAGGACCGTGGGCGAAGCTCTTCCATGCTCCGATGTTCGCCGCGTCTCCTGCGACCACGCTTGCGGGAGTGTGGGCCCGCCGTCCAGAGAGGGCTGAGCAGGTCGCCATCGCCCACGAGACGACTAGCTTCCGATCGTTCGAGGCGATGCTTGAACACGTCGACGCGCTCTCCTTCGCCGTCCCGCCCGACGTCCAGGCCGGGCTGGCCATCGCCGGGGCGAGAGCCGGTAAGGCTCTTCTCTTGGAGAAGCCGATCGCTCTTGATCTCGATCAAGCCATCGAGATGGTCGAGGTGATAGACGAGGCTGGCGTGCCCACCCAGCTCCTCCTCACCTGGCGCTATGCAGACACCGTCCGCGATTTCTTGGATGCGATAGAGAGCTGCGGACCTCTCGGCGGGCGGGGACATTTCCTCAGCGGCGGACTCTTGGGAGGGATGTTCGCCACTCCGTGGCGAATCGAGCAAGGTCCGCTGTTCGATCTCGGCCCTCACGTCCTCGCTCTCCTCGATGCCGCTCTCGGCCCGATCAGGGAGATCTCGGCTCACGGCGATCTTCATCGCTGGATCGGTCTGACTCTCATCCACGAGAGTGGAACCGTGAGCCAAGCCTCGCTCACGGCTTACAGCCGGGTGGACCCGGCCCGCACCGGTGTAGAGGTCTACGGAGCCGATGGCGTGCACGAGGTCGATACAGCCGACCTGTCGGCGAGCGCGGCTCCGACCATCGCCTCCGAATTTGCCGCTGCCGTGCGCACAGGTCGACCGCACGCGCTCGATGTCCACCGGGGCCTCCACCTCCAAAGGCTCCTTGCGGCGGCCGCAAGGGATATTGGGTAGCGGTCACTCGGCGACTCACGGCGACCGGCGGGCCAAAGCTCACACGTCGTGGCCCGCCGCCAGGCGGGGAAACCCTCCCTCGGATCGCGGCCGATTCTCCCCTCCGAGCGGTTCTCTGTGCGCAGGCAACGGCGCATCATCTGATCAGCTTCACGAAAGCGTGAGGCTTGTCCGAAGGAGGAGCTAGTGATGGCTATATCCGGCAACGAGATGCAGATGAACTCCAGCATTCCCACAGGTGGTCGCTCTCAGGGCGCCGGCAGCTACCAGAACCCCGGCAGCTACCAGACAGCTGCTCCCGATCTGGTGAGCGCAAGCCCGAGCGGGATCGCGATCGCCTCGCTCGTGACTGGCATCCTCTCGATCGTCTTTTTCTGGGGTGGCTGGCTGTTCGCCGCCACCGCCGTTGCAGCCGTCGTGACCGGCGTGTCGGCATCACGGGCGGCCAAGGCGATCCAAGCCCGGACCGGAGTGGCCACGGCCGGCCTCGTGCTCGGCATCGTGGCACTCGTCATCGACCTGTTGATGATCGCCTCGGTGGGGTGGCCGTGACGCTGACGGCGACCCGATGGCTTCAACCCTCCCGGCCTCAGCAATGTGGTCGGATCGAGCGGGCTGAGCTACGCGGCGGCCCGGGCGAGAGGAGGTAGAAGGTGACCGAGGAGACCACCAAAGGGGCCGCTCTCGCGAAGCTCCCCAGGTGGAGATGGAGCTGGACGTACCCGTCGCCAACTGCGACGGGCGTCCTCGCGATGGGCCCGAAGCCACGACCATTCTCCCCCCACCGGGACTCGACCACGCCGGAGACGCCGTTCGTCCGAAGCGTCGCTGTCGCCTCCCTGGCACCGGATGTACAGGAGCCCGCAACTCCGACAGATATTGCGCCAACAGACAGGCCCGGTGCTGGGGCGTTCAGCAACACACCGACGAGCAGGTACCCCGCGACTGCGAAGGCCAGCACGACCAAGAGGGCGAGTCCTGTCCGCATGCGGCGAGCTCCGGCGGATCGACGCTTAACCGCGCGCGGGCGACGAGGCGACTGGGACAACTCGAAGTCCTTGGATGTCGCGGCGCGCGGCTTCGGGTCGGTGATGACCGGAGACTCGAGAAGGGTCGATCCGAGATCCTCCTGGGGGGCGAGGGTCGCATCGTCTACGCCCATCCCTGGCGGTTGTGTCGCAGCCGCCTTGGGCTGGAGCGGTGGCACCAGGAAGCAAGCGAGAGCGAGCCCGGCGAGATCGGAAGCCTCTCGCCAGGACGGCCACGCCCGAGTGGCAGCTCGATCGAGCTCGGTCCAGAACGCCTCGACGCCCTCTTGGCGTTCGCCCGCCAATTTACCAAGCGCCTGTCTTACCACGGACTCGATCTCGGGCGGAAGGTCCGGACAGATGTCGCGGAGGCGAGGAACCGCCGCGGATTGATGGGCGGCGAGCATGGCGAAGAGGTTGCCCCTGTCGGGGAAGGGAACGCGGCCCGAGAAGAGCTCGAAGGCGATGACACCCAAGCTGTAGAGGTCGGCGCGAGAGTCGACCTCAGAGCTTCCTGCCGCCTGCTCTGGAGCTAGATACGCCGGCGTCCCGAGAATGGTGCCGGGCCGAGTCGACGTGGCCGCGTCGTCGCTCCTCGGCCCGAGAGACCGCGGGACGCTGGAGGCTGGCCCGAGCGAGGAGCGCAGCGAAGCGATACCGAAGTCACCGAGCTTCACTCGACCGTCGCGGGTGAGAAAGACGTTGGCGGGTTTGACGTCTCGATGCACTATCCCTGCGCGTGCCACCTGAGACAGGCCCCGAGCGAGCGCTTCGATCACCGCGAGCGCATCAGGCGGGTCGAGCAACCGTCCTCTGCTCTCGAGCACCGTGGCGAGCGTGGGTCCGTCGACATGCTCCATTACGATCCACACTGCCTCGGGAAGAGAGAGCACGTCGAAGACACGCACGACCAGGGGATGCTCGAGTCGTGTGAGCGCGGCTATCTCCACCTCGAGCCGGTGCGTCGCAGCCGAGTCAGCGGCGCCTCCTGCCGCGACACGCTTCAGGGCCACCACCCGGTCGAGAGAGAGCTGGAGCGCCCGATAGACGACGCCCGATGCCCCGCGCCCAATCTCCGCCGAGAGCTCATATCCGGCCTCGCCCAGGAGGGCCCGCTCGGGATGGCCCATAGGTGTAGGCCCCTAGTTCGCCGGGCCACTCCCCGGCCCGGCACGCAACTCGGCGATAGTGAGGGCTCCCCGCCGAAGTGCCTCGTTCGCGAGCGTGATCCGCCTCTCTCCACCCGCGTCGGTGAGACCGAACTTGGTGAAGAGGTTGTCGAGGTGAAACTTCACGGTTGCCGAGCCGATGTAGAGGCGGCCGGCGATCTCGCCGACAGTCGCGGGACGCCCGAACGCCGCTGTGGTGTCCGCGAGCGGGCGGCAGAGCTCGAGCAGCACCTCTCGCTCCCTCTTGGTGAGCGATGGCGGTGACTCTCCCCGGATCGTCGGCGCGGCCCGGCCCTGTGGAGCCACGATCTGGAACCTGAAGGTGGCGGCACCGACTCGAATCTCGTCGTCACTTGCAAGGGGACGCCCCTCTAGGACCCGATCCCCGTTCAGATAGGTGCCGTTCGTCGAGCCGAGGTCCCGCAGCACCCACCCTCCGGGATATCGCTCGACCGAGGCGTGCAGTCGCGACACCGTGGGGTCATCGGTCAGGCTGACGCCCGCCTCGGCGGCGCGCCCGATCGTGACCCGTTCCTCGCTGAGCGGAACGACGTTGCTCCCGCCAGCACCCCGCGACTCGAGATATGCCTCCAGGACCCCTCCCCAACCGCCTGCACCCGACAGTCGCAAGGCTAGCGGTCAGCGCCCTCAAAAGCCCCCCAAAGGGGGAGGATTGCCCCCCCTTTGGGGTGGCCAGAGCCCGCCCTCGGGCGGTTCCCCGGAGACGGCGCGATCCGCATCCTTTAGTTCATGACCACCTACTCGGCCCCGAAGAGCCAGATCACCCCAGCAGCCATGAGCCGCCCAGGCACTGCCGCCCTGCTCGCACGGCTCGCTGTTCTTGCCCTGAGCGCAGCCCGTGTCGTCGTCGGGAGCCTTTTCGACCGGGTCATGCATCCCGGCTCGCAACTCGAGGTCATCGGCGCCCACCGAGCGCGTCGAGCCTTCGAGCGGCTCGGCCCCACCTACGTCAAACTGGGCCAGCTCATCTCCTCCTCACCTGGCACGTTCTCTCCGGCAGTCATTGCCGAGTTCGCCCACCTTCGCGACGAGGTGCCGGCGGCGCCCTTCGCGGCGGTCGACGAGCTCCTCGACGCCGAGCTCGGGGAGCTCCGCCAGCGGCTCTGCAATCTCGAGACAACACCGCTCGCGGCCGGCTCGATGTCCGAGGTCTACGCCGCTGAGCTCGAGGACGGCACCCCGGTCGTCGTAAAGGTCCAGCGCCCGGCACTCGAAACGGTGCTCGCGGCCGACCTCGCCGTCCTCCGCCTCGCAGCCCGCCTCTGCCTCCGCTACCTCCCCGCGTTCGCCGCTCTCAACCCTGTGGCCCTGGTGGAGGACTTCGCGGCAGGACTCGACCAGCAGCTCTCGTTCCTGCACGAGCTCGAGAACATCGAGCGCATGCGGACGGCTCTCTCCCCTCTCCCTGTACGGGTGCCGCGTACCTGGCCCGAGCTGTCAAGCGAGCGCGTTCTCGTCATGGAGCGTTTCGAAGGTGTCCGAGTGACAGATGTAGGCGCACTCGACGCGCAGGGCATCTCCCGCCACAATGTGCTCGCATCGGTCGCCGCCAGCCTGCTCGCTCCGGCGCTGCGTGACGGCATCTTCCACGGCGACCTGCACGCCGGAAACGTCCTGGTGCTTAGGGACGGAACTGTCGGACTGATCGACTTCGGCGTCATAGGCGAGCTCCCTTCGTCGCTGCGCTCCCCCGTGATCGACCTCTTCGCCGGTCTCACCTCGCGGCGCTTCGACGAGATCGCCCGGGCGCTTCTCGCGATAGTCGACAGCAGCGGCGTCGACCTATGCGCCCTCATCCCCGAAGTGCAGAACCTGGTGGTGTCCTGCCTCGACCGCAGCCTCGCCGAGATCGACCTCGGGGAGACGCTCTCCGCCGTACTGAAGATCGCCGTGCGCCACCACCTCGTCCTGCCCGAATCCCTTGTCGCGCTCTTCAAGCAGACGATCTACTTGGACGGCATCTGCAGGACTCTCGAGCCCACGTTTGATCTTCTGCACGACGGCGCCGCCATCCTCGAGCTCTCCTGCGAGGCACCGGCCGGCCCGGCCCTTGTCCTGCCATGCGACCCGGGCAATACTGGAACGGCCGACAAGCCTTGCGGGCCTGGCAGTCGCGTCGGAGCTCGAGGACTGACAGCGACATGGGCAAGCGGGCGGCAGATAGAGGAGGGACTATGGTTGCCGAGCTCGATGGTTACGAGCTGCAGTCTGTTCTCGGCGCCGGAGCAACCGGCACGGTGTACCTCGCTCGCCAGCTATCGACCGGACGGAACGTTGCGGTCAAGACACTCGCACCCGCTCTCGTCGAGCTCCCCGGCTTCCTACAGCGGTTTCGGACCGAGGCACGCACGATGGCCGGCTTCGACAGCGAGAACCTCGTCAGCGTCTACGACTATATCGAGCATGACGGGGCGGCTCACCTCGTCATGCAGTACGTCCCGGGGGTGTCGCTTCGAAAGCTCATCGACGAGAGTGGGCCGCTCAAGCCCGAGCAGGCCGTCGGAGTGCTCGCAGGTGCCCTCTCCGGTCTGGCCGAAGCCCACCGGCTCGGCATCGTCCACGGGGACGTGAAACCCGAGAACATTCTCGTCTCCCCCGACGGCGTGTCCAAGCTCGTCGATTTCGGCCAGTCAAGTCCGACCGGCTCCCGCTCCCTTGGCGGCAGCCCCGCGTACGCAAGTCCGGAGGCGGTCCGCGACGAGTCACTGACTCATAAATCGGACCTGTACGCCGCCGGGGTGCTCTGCTACGAGCTCCTGACCGGAGAGCTCCCCTTCACCGGGAGCCCGGCCGAGATGCTCGTCGCCCATCGAGACCTGGAGCCTCCGCGCCACGGGGCGATCCCGACTCCCATCGCAGCGGTGCTCGACCGCGCGCTCGCAAAGTCTCCGGACGATCGCCAGGAGAGTGCCGACGTCCTGCTCTCCGAGCTCGACCAAGCCGCCAGCACAAGCTACGGAGCCGACTGGAGAGCTCGTGGGTCGATCGCGGCGATCTCCGGCGCAGTCATCGGGAGCTTGACCGCGGCCGTGCGCGCCGGTGTCTCGGGCTCGGGTGGCGCTCCCTCGAGCTCCGGTCTCGTGGGCCGCAGCCGTGCTGTCCGGCGTCTGCGACGCGGTGCGCGCCTCACGCGCAACGCCGCAGCTCACCACCCCGTCGTCGCGGGCGTCGTCGCCGTCGCTGTTGCCTCGACGGTGACGGTCGCCGCCTTGGTCGGCAACAGTGCGCCTCTCGCCGGGTCGTGGCGGCTCCTCTCGGCCGGCTTGGTGACAGGAAGCATAAGCTGTGCGAACCCCGCCCACTGTGTTGCCCTTGGCGGCGCGGACGCCGTCGTCCTCTCCTCGGGCGGCTCGACCCGGATCGTGGCGCTTCCCTCCTCGGCCGGCACCATGGCCAGCGTTGACTGCGCTTCTGACCTCGATTGCTGGGCGGTCGGAACCCGTACGCCCAGCTCTGGGAGCGCATCGGGCTCGATCATCGCCTCGCGTGACGGCGGACTCAGTTGGAGCGGGGTGCAGGTACCCCCAGGTACCGCCCCGCTGAGCGACGTCAGTTGCGCGCCGCGCACGACGCGGTGTTGGGCCGTGGGCGGAACCTCGGTCCTCTCGACTGCTAACGGCCGGGTCTGGTCGCTCAGCGCCGTGCCCACGAACCTTGGGGACTACAACCTGATCTCGTGCCCGACGACCTCCGTATGCGTCGCGACGACGACCGGCTCGCGGGCCCTCTCGACCGGCGACGGGGGCAAGGTCTGGCGTGTCACCACGCAATCCTTCCCCTTGCTCTATGGGGCAAGCTCGATCGACTGCCTGAGCGCTACGACGTGCTGGATGACGGGCAACTACGAGGGCGGCCTTCCCCCGGTCAACTTCCCGGCCGTCTATCGCAGCCTCGACGGCGGAGCCACCTGGCAGTTCGAAACCCTGCCGAAGGATAGTCACATCTATGGAACCAACGACATCTCGTGCTACCGCCCCCGCGACTGCCTCGTCTCCGCGACGACGAACGACGGTGGGCTGACCGGCTCGGAAGGAGCGCCGGTATTCGCCTCCACGACCAACGGCGGATCGAGCTGGGAGGTAATCCGCGCACCATCGCCAGTGGTATCCGCGCCAGTGCTCGACTGTGTGACGCGGACGATGTGCTGGCTCTCGGGCAGGAACGGCATCGGCAGGACTACCTACACGGATCGGTCCTGGGAACCGCTCCTCCTCCCGGCCACGATGACGCCCGGGGGTCTGTCGTGCTCGAGCGCCACCACGTGCTTGCTGAGCGGAACGGCACCGTTCGCGACTTTCGTCCACACCGGCATCGGCGGCAGCGCCCCGAACGCGCCCTTTGTCATTGCCGGAACGACGCCGGGAGGTGCCCTCGGAACCACGACCGACGGCGCAAGGTCGTGGCAGTTCACTCTCACAGACCACAAGCTCACCGGCCTCGGGGCGATCAGTTGCCCGACCGGCGGCTACTGCGAGCTCGCCGGTGAGCTCAGCTCGTCGAGCACCGAGCTTTTGCGCCTCGTTGGCACTCGCCTCAGCCGGACGAGCGCGCCGACGGGGCTTCAGAGCGTCGCCGGACTTTCCTGCAGCGGTTCGGCATGCTGGCTCACCGGGGTCGTCGCGGGCCAGAGCATACTTGAGCACTCTGCCGGCTCGGGCAGCTGGAGTATCCAGCCGGTACCGGCGGGAACGAGCCTCCTCGGGCCGATATCATGCCCGACAAGCTCGCGCTGCGCCATAGCCGCTACGGTCGACTCGAAGCTGGCGCTGTTAGTGAGCGCGGCGACGCCGGGTTTCGAGACGGTGCTGTTACCGACCAACGTCGTCTCGATTGGCGCCCTCGACTGCGTCAACGCGACCACGTGCTGGGTCGGAGCCACCACGCAAGCGCCAGTGCTAAAGCCGCCCGCTGCCCCAGCGGCACCGCCGGCGGTCTTCCTCCGCACCACCTCCCTTGGAACCTCAAGCTCCGCGACCGGCGCGAGCTGGACGGCGGAGACCCTCCCTCCAGGACTCGGAGTGCCCTCGATGATCTCTTGTCCCAGCGTGAGCACGTGCGTCGCCGTCGCGCCCGACGGACCCCTCGGTTCTGTCGTCCTCGGGGCAGGGACGATCTCGGGCACCCTTGCCAGCTCGCCGCGTGTCACCGCCACCTCCACGACCTGACCCTGACCGTTCGAGGGGGCGAGAGCAGCCGTGACGGTCGGAGGTACGTGGCAGCTCGTCGTCTTCTGAGCCTGCGCGTTGGCCCATGGCGAGCTTTAGGAGTCCTACGGTCATCGGCGACTGAGGGTCCTAGACGACGCTCGTCCTCTGGGAGAGGCTCCCTCTCATCCCGGTAGCGACAACGGCGAAGCTGGCTGTGGCCGTGTCTCCCTCGACACCCGGCCCCCCCAAGTCGATCTTGGCGCGCAGAAGGCCGACCCGGGGAGCACCTATGGCCCGGGGACCATTGGGGGCAGAGCGGTGGCAAGCCGATCGGCAAGCTGCATCACCTCCGTCTCGGTCAGCGGCCCATCGGCAGCGATCATCTCGGCTAGCTTCTGTCCCCAGGTGATCCAGGCGTCGCGGAGTCGGAAGGGCTTGGCGAAGAGCTTCCATTCCGCATCTATGAAACACACAGCGGCATGGATCGGGACGTCCGAGCCTGCGAGCGCGGTGCGTACCGCCCGGGCCTGCCAAGCGAGTCCCTCGGCGAGCTTGGTGCGGTCGCGTCCGTTCACGTAGAGGCGGTAGTCCGTCGTGAACCATCCGCCCTTGTCGCGTCGCTCCACAAGTCCCTTGTAGGTCTTGGCATCGATGACCCAGACTCCGGAGGCGGCGATCGCGATGTGATCTATGTTCCCTCGGGTCTTCGGAACCTTGCAGTCGTGAAGAAGCACGGCCCGCTCGCCGACGCGTCTGGTCAGGCTTGCGGCGAGGCGTCTCTCTCCGTCGGAGCCCCTCGCCCATGCTCGCGTTGATTGGGGGTCATCGGAGAGGAACTTCACGACGCCCGCCAACCGTCCCCAACGCTGATCGATCTTGGCTTCCCGGCGTTGGTGTCGCTTCTCGTACTCCCGCTGCGCCGACGCGCCGGCCTGCCCGGCGTACGACGGCTTAGGGAGCGCCGGGAGAGGTGCAGTCTCTGCGGCGGCTGCCACTTCCGTCCGAGGCGGCTCAGTGACTTCTACCTTGACGCAGTCCGAACACGTGGTGGACCGCTCCCCGGCGTCCCACCAGGCCTTGGTTGAGGCGGGGAGCGCCAGTCCGCATTTTCTGCAGGTGCCCGCGTAGCGGAGTCGGATGATCTTGGCCCCCATGGGAGGACATTATGACCGGCCTCGAAACCCCTCAG
The DNA here is from genome assembly GCA_964485645.1 of uncultured Acidimicrobiaceae bacterium. GTDB lineage: Bacteria > Actinomycetota > Acidimicrobiia > Acidimicrobiales > Bog-793 > JAKACA01. The sequence goes on from CAZAMA010000022.1 coordinate 24,872, forward strand.
CTGCGTAATGCGAGCCTTGCGGCAGGCCACGTCTCCTCGTGCCCGAAGCACCATCCTCGCCAGCGCGACCCGCGCGAAGGTCTCGTGGTGCAACGAGGAGCGCCTCCACTCCGAGCTCTCGGACTGGACTCCCGCGGACGTCGAAGCCAGCTACTTCGCTCGCCTTGCTCAGGCCCCTGGGGCGTGAGCGACCCGAGCGCGCGTCTCCGGGTAACCCGGGCCGGTTCATACTGCTCCTCGGGACGGGAGCGACACAGAAAGACCTGCTCCAGTCCGCACTCGGTTGCAACCCCGGTGACACCGGAGCCCCGGACGCAGCCGGGCAGCGCGCCTACGAGTGGCCCGAGGAACAGCACGCGTCCCTCGTCGCGGACCTCTTGGACAACGCGCCCGACAGCGGTGACCCTGACAGCGACAGCGACACCGGCGAGGACCTGCTTCTTCACCGGATCGGGCTCCTCGGTCCGGTGCTCAGCCACCCGACCAGCGAGACGCGCTGAGCTCGAGGCTCTCCTCGGTTCAATTCCCAAGCTGTTCGATCCTTACGTCGTCCCTGCGTCGAGCATTACCTGGCGACCCGACGCCGAGCCCGATGCTGCGCCGGGCGACACCGACGAGGTCGTCCTCGCGCGCGACAAGCGTCTCTGCTTCGACATGCTCCTTGCACACTTCCTCCGGCGCATCACCGCAGAAGGAGCTGTCCTCGACTCGATGCAGCCGTGCAGGAGGCTTCGTGTCGAGATCGCGGCGGGAGAGGTCCTCGGCCCTGCGGACAACGCGAGCGCGAGCGGCAAGGGGCTCTCGTCGTGCATCTCGTCCTCGGACGAGGTGGCCGCGAGCGGCATCGTCCGCGACCTCGTGATCGGTCTCTACAAGCTGATCGACGACGAGCTCGTTGGCATCTACCTCGTCACGCTCCGACGGTTCGGTCCTGCACCGTTACCGGGTGGATGGGGTGACCGGGAGGGGTCCTAGCCATGGGCACGGACATTCACGTGATCGACCCCCGGTGGTCACCAACCTCTCTCGCCCCGACCCATCTTGGACACGGTATAGCGGTCGCTCCAGGCGGTCGGGCGCTCAAGTTCTACGCATCTGTCCGCCTGGACATCCGACGCGTCGAGCAGATCAAAGACGGCACAGAGAGGACGGGCAACCGCACACGGGTAAAGGTCGCGAAGAACAAGCGCGCCCGGCGTTTTCGCACAGCAGAGTTCGACATCATATATGGGACAGGCATTTTTCGAGAGGGGTCGATCTTTGACGTCGCGACCGACCTCGGCGTAGTGAAGAAGTCCGGCGCCTGGTACACCTGCGAGAGCGAGCAGCTCGGCCAAGGGCGGGAGAACGCGAAGCAGTTCCTCCACGACGCACGTTAGGTCGCCGTCGAACTCGACCATCGGATCCGACGAGCAACAGTAGCGCTGGTGCCGTCGGCCGCTCCCTTTGGCGCCGAGGCTCTCGGCGACGAGGCGCGCTCGATCGAGGGCTGACCTCAGTTCTCCGACGAGTATCCGTCGCCGGGAGCGATCCTGCCGCGATGCCAGAGCGCCCGCCGCCGCTTCTGCCTCACGACGGGCCAGTCAGCCTCGTCGATCCCAGATTCCTCGAGCACGCCCTGGGCGAGCGTCTTTCCCGTGCTGTTGCAGCGGGCTGGGCCGCGGGCGCGAGGGTCATAGCCGCAATCGCGGTGCCAAGCGAGAGAGCGCCGAAGCGAACGCGGGCTCCGGGGTGTCGCACGTTATGCCTCTTCCTCACCGCGAGTTCTTTCGCCCGCGCGGGTTTCCTTCGCCCGATGTGCGCGCCTTCGCCTGCGAGCCGGAGACCACTCGTCTGCTCCTCGGCTTGACCGTGCCAATCTAACCTCCGCGTTCACACCCGAGGTTCTCACCCGTCTGCCGCTGCCGACGTCCGTGAGGCACTCGGCAACCGGCCGCGGCCCACAGCACCACGGGAAGTGGGGGGCGCCCGGTTGGCCACGCCTGCACGATCAAGGCGGGAACCAAGTAGCAGGCCCCCGGTACGTTGGCAACATCCAGGCTGCCCTGGCCCCCGAGCTTGGCCAGAGTTGGATCGAGAAGGAGCAACGATGAGTAGCTACACGGCACGAGCGGAGTGGCGTATCACGGGGGTGCTGGGTTGTCACCGATGCCACCCCTATGTCCCCTCGTAGGTGCCGGCGTCGCGCACCCCTGGCCCAGCGCTACACCGGGAGTTGACCCGAGGGGACCCAGCCCGACCTGGTGTCCGTGTACACGTATACGCGCCCTGTCGGTACAGTAGGAGGGCTCTGATTGCCGATCGGAAGCAGCGTCTCTTGGCCGATCAGCAGCGTGTCACCCGACAGGGCGACTGCCTCACCGAAGCCGCTACCACCTGGCATCGCACCCGGAGCGGTCAGCGTCTCACCCGCTGGGGGTGATGCCGGTTCCCAGGTATACAGGTAGACTCGGCCCCGCGCCTCCGGCGCGTTAGGGGTAAAGATCCCCGGTGCACCGACTGCTAATAACGTGACTTGACCGGACCTGACGGCTTGCGTCCCAGCCGCGACCGCCGCGCCAAAACCATTGTGGGCACCTGAGCCGTATTGATCCAATGGATACTGGATCCAACCCCCAGCGGACCTCTCGAAGGCGGATGCTCCCTGGCCGCCAAAGCCACCAGCTACTAGCACCCCGCCTGCCAAAGAGATGTTGGCGCCGAAGTTCACTGCTTCCTGAGGATGCAGGTTGCCGCTCAATCTCCAGGATCTGCCTACTTCCCTGTAGGTGTAGATACTGCCATATCCATATTCCTGGTCGACGAGGGCGGTAGTACCAGAGATCGCAACCGACCAACCGAACTTGTCTCCGGGCCGAGGCGCTGGGTTCGTGAGAGACTGACTCAACCGCCAGGCCGATCCGACTCTGTGGTAGATGAGCGCTCTACCCGTGCCGTCACCCCAGGCACCCACCATGACGGTGGATCCGTCCGTAGCAACGGTCCCAATCTCTCCACCCTTGACAGGGAGACGGAAATCTGCAACGAGATGAAAACTCGGCCCGCTCTTCTCGTAGATCGCCACCCCTGCGAACGACAGTCGGAACCAACTGATAGCAAGAGTCCCCTCCCCGAGAGCGGCGGACTTGGCCCAGGCACCAGCCGGCCCGAAGTTCGTCAGGGTGTCCACAAGGTGCCAGGCATTGCCGACCTTGTCGACCACGAAGGCAGAACTGGCTTCGAGGTCGCCGATCGCCGTCGGGCCCGAACCGCCGAGGACGACAGCTGTCCTTCCGGAGATCGTCACGGCGGTCACAAGATGGAACACGCCATGTCCCGTGATCGCGCTGGCTGACGCGGACGCCGCCCGCCGAATGGACACGGCAGGACGGGGCGGGGCAAGGGGCAGCAGGAACAGTCCAGAGAAGACCCCCAAAGCAACAAGGCCGCGGCGCGATCTGCCGCAAGGACGCTTGTGCCGTCGACAGACACCCTGCCCGTTCAGTCTGTACACTACGCGTTGAGGCTAGTCTGCCGGGAGGAATAGTCAAGAGTTGTGGATCGGCCCGACCCGCTGATCACGCGGCGACCTCCCCTTCCTGCAGCTCGCTCTCGACCAACACCCCCTTTAGGAACGTCGGGCCGGCGCGTACGAGCGCGACGAGATGCGCGCCGTTGACGTAGCGCCAGCGGTCTTCGGCGGCCTCGATGAGGTTGAACGCCATCGCGAGCCCGGCTGCTCGTGAGCCCGGGCCCGTCGTGACCTTGGTCCGGAGCCTGACCGTCGAGAAGGTCGACTCGATCGTTATCTTGAGCGTTCCGTCCGATAAGTGCTCTGAGCTGGGGCATTGCGTCGAGGACACTGTCGTCGATGCGCTTGACACGAAGGGTCACTCATCGGCGGCGAGGATGGGATCGTCGGCGAAGAGCAACGTCGGCGGCGACTTCAAAGCCCTGGCTCGTGGAGCTGGGACGGCCCGGCGATCGCCGCGTGCCAGTGCGAGCTGCCGGCGCAGGCGATGGTGCTCTTCGGTGAGCCTGCGGCACTGCGCGAGCGCGGCTTGCAGCCGAGCGAGGAGCGAGGCGTCAGAGGATCGCTGGCGGACCGGGACCGAAGGCGGGTTCTTCCGGGTGCGCTCGCTCCGTCGCTTCGCGGCGAGGACGATCCGCGCGCTGTTGTCGGCCTGTGGCGAGGCTCGGTGCAGGATCCTGAATGGCTGTGGGTCAGTCGGCCTCGCGGAGCGGTCGGAGCCTGCGGCCGCGTGCCCGCCTTGTCGTCACGTCGAATGGCCCACCACCGCGCCTTAGGTCATCGCCTCTCCGCGTCCGAGCGCCAGGTCAGGCCACACGGTACTGCTCACCTGGGTGAAGTCGGTGCTTGCTGCAACGTGGAGAAGAGGAAGTCGACTCCCGGCTGCGGGTTCCCGCAACCATTAGCGTGACTTTCCGGTCGATTGCTCCCCACGGGCCGAGCCACAGTGAGCCCGGTCCGCCCACCTGCCTCCCACGGTTTGTCCCGCTCTCCCTGTGGGGATCCTGGCAGCCTGAGCGCCAGAATCCCACGGCTTCAGCCGTGGGAGCAGTCAAGCCACGTTATGAGCCGAGACACTTCTCAGTGCGGTGATCGCCGAGTGGTAGTTGGCGATGTCCACCACGTCGCTACCGAGCACCCAACCGTCCTCGCTGTGCTCGCCATCGCCCCCGAGGTCTACCTCGAACAGCCCCGTACCTCGTGGCAGGCTCATCACCCTCGCGCCCGAGATCGGCTGATCGGCCAGGCCCCGCCACCCTATTTCGAGCTGAGGGGACCCAAACAGCCAGAAGGTCCAATTGCCGAGACGCCAACAGGCGCCGACGGCTCCGATCTGAGCACAGGAGCGCAAGGACCCCGCGACGATCGACATCAACCACAAGGGCTGATGCCGTCAGCCAGCGCATAAGTGGGCGACGGTGCCGTCGAACAGCCCCGACGAGCGACTGACACACCCAAATATGAAGATGTAAGAGGTCCAAACGTGAAGACCTCTTGGTGGACCTTATGGGACGGCTTTCAAACCCCGTCGTGCCACTGGACACCCTCGGTGACCAGGGGTGGAGCAGCTCAACGCGACCTCCGCTCCATGTTCCCATTGCCGATGAAGGGCCGGATTTCGGCCAACCAGCCGAGTCGCCTGAGAAAGCGGGACGGCATTCAAACCCCGCTCGGCGGGCCGTCCAACGTCGGCTGGGAAGCGATGATGTTGACAGGCTGGTCATGGCCTACCAAGAGGGGCAAACGCTCCTCCAGCTTGCTTGGGCGTTTCGCATCCATCGCCGGACCGTGGCCGCCCACCTCGAAC
>CAZAMA010000023.1:0-29978 GCA_964485645.1 uncultured Acidimicrobiaceae bacterium
GGGAGGACGACGTGGGGCGGCTCGTCGTCGTCGGAAGAGTCGTGGTGGTGGTCGTTGGGAGGGTCGTCGTCTTCTCGGATTTGGACGTACTGGTCGTCGTTTGCTGGGTACCGGAGGGCTCGGTCACCGTCGGGCCAGAGGGCCGCACGAGCGTGGGCACCGGAGGCGATGCAACATTGCGCGTCAGGTCGAACAAGACGAGCGCCACACCAGCGGCAGCGGCCACCACGACGACCAAAAGGACGACGGCTACGCGGTGGCTGAGCCCGAGCAAAGGGGCGCGACTGTTGCGAGTCCCGGTGCTGTCGGGGCGAGAGGTCGTGGTCGCTGGGGCACGGTCGCTCGTTCCCGGAGCGGCCGATTCCTTGCCGGCATATTCACGCGCTCTTCTGACCGCTCCGGCCAGGGCGTCTAGCTCGCGCGGGCTGGGCGCGGGCCTGTCCGGCTCCGACTCCTGGCCGCCGATCTTTTTTAGCTGTCGAAGTCCCTTACGCATCATCTGGATCGCCCGGTCCACTCCGTCGCCTGCAGGTAAACGATAGGTCCTCCTGGGCTCGGTCCGGCTTCGCGTAGCTCCGGCTAGGAGCGCGGGCGTCGTTTCTCGGGGTCGTAGATCGCGAGTGGCGCGACAGCTGCCGAGATGGTCCCTCCATCGGCTTCGACCTCGACGCGCTCGCCGTCTGCGGCCGCCGCCCTCTCGAGGATCGCCATCGCTATCGGCCCGAACCGTGGACTTCGGGCAGGGCTCGTGAGGGTGCCGACGCGCTCGCCTCCTCTGGTCACCGCGACGCCGTAGTCGGGCAGCTCGTCGCCCTCGATCCGAAGCGTCTTCAGGCGTCTTGGAGGGTCAGAGGCAAGTGGCTTCAGCTTCGAGCTGCCGAGGAACTCCACCTTGTCGATCGCCACCATCTTGTCGAGCGAGAGGTCGTAGGGAGTCAGCTCGTGGGCGCGATAGTCGTAGTCAAGGACGATGAGCCCGGCCTCCACCCGGAGCGCCTCGAGGACACCGACTCCATATGGGCGCGCTTTCATCTGCGAGACCACTACGCTCCACAGATCCGCCGCGTGGGCAGGCTGGCAGAAGAGCTCGTAACCGAGCTCGCCTCCGAACCCGGTGCGAGAGACCAGGCACGGAACACCCCCCACCTTTGTCGCCTCGGGGATGAAGCGGAAGTAGCCCAGGCGAGAGATGTCCGCCTCACACAGCCTGCCGAGGGCTTCTCGTGACCGCGGGCCCTGCAGGCCGAGGTGGGGCATCGAGCGCGTCACTGGCTCGATCTCGACCATCAGACCGGCAGTAGCCTCGGCGAAGTGCTCCATTCGGTCCGAGCCGTTGGTCATCACAAGCACGCGATCTGCCAGCCTGTAGACAGTGCCGTCGTCGACCATCAGACCACTGCTGTCGCAAAGCGCTCCGTATCTGACCTGGCCCACCTCGAGCCCGAGAACGTCGTTGGTGTGCACTGCCTGCGCCGCGACAAGCGCGTCGGGACCGCGAAACTCCCACTTGTTGAGCGGCGAGACGTCCCAGACCCCGAGGTCATCGCGCACTGCGAGATATTCGCCATCGGGGTCACCAAACCCCTCGGTCCAGAACCAGCCACCCTCTTCCATGAAACTGGCGCCCAAAGCGGCCGCGGCGTCGTAGAAGGGGCTTTGGATAGAGGCGGTTTCCATGCCGGCACCGTAGGTGTCCGGCGATTACCAAGGCAAGCTGCGCGACGAGGCGCGGCTCGCGGCTCGATTACGCCCTCCGCCGTCTGATCCCGCGCGGCTGGCTGGTCCTAGCCCTGCACTGGCGCGTTTCCGAAGGCCAACACCGTACCGTTCCTCTCGACGAGCCAGTATCCGAGGCCGCGTCCCGAGGCGGCCATCCCGACTATCGGGCTGGGCAGGTACTTGCCCGCCTCCGAGCCATCTGCGGGGGCATCTATGTTGTAGACCTCGCCACGGCTGCTCGTGAGCCAGTAACCACCTGTCGTGGGGTCTGCCGAGATGCCGACGACCGGGCTCGAGAGCCTTTGGCCGGCTGTGAGCCCCCATGGAGCATCGAAGTTGTAGACGTTGCCGCCTGCGCCTGCGAGCCAGTAGCCGCCGGTCGCCGGGTCGGCCGCCATGGCGACGATCGGGGCCGGCAGCCGCCTCGCCGCCTCCGAGCCGTGGAAAGCCGCGTTGAAGTTGTAGACGTTGCCTCGTGCCGTCACGAGCCAGTACCCGCCGGTCGCCGGGTCGGCCGCCATGCCCACTATCGGGGCAGGGAGGCGCTCGCCGGCCTTGGAGCCGTACCATGGAGCGTCGTAGTTGTAGACGTTGCCTCGTGCTGTCACGAGCCAATATCCACCGGTTGCCGGGTCGGCCGCCATGGCGACGATCGGGGCCGGGATGAGCCTGCCTGCCGCCGAGCCGTGCCACAAAGCGCCGTAGTTGTAGACGTTGCCTCGTGCTGTCACGAGCCAGTACCCACCGGATGCCGGGTCGGCCGCCATGGCGACGATCGGGCTCTGCTTCGGGGGCGGCGGCGCCTTGGTCGCGACCCGGAGCGCAACCGCAGCGGAGCCAGACGAGCTGAAGGAGGGGTCGCCTGAGAAGGAGGCCGAGAGGAGATAGGAGCCTGCGGCAGCGAAGCTCGTGACGCAGACGGCCGTGCCTGCCGATGACAACGGCACGACCGTGCAGTCCTGCACGGGAGCGCCGTTGCTCGAGAACTCGACGGTGCCGGTCGCGCCCGTGGGGCTGACCCTTGCGGTGAGCGTCACCGCTGCGCGCGGCGTTGCCGAGGTCGGCGAGACGGTGAGCGATGTTGTCGTAGCAGACGCGACTGAGACGGAGTCGACGATGACTGTCCCGCTCGAGCCGCCGATGTAGGCATTGCCCGAGTAGGTCGCGCTCACCGAATAGCTCCCGGCCGGCACGAAGCTCGTGACACATGTCGCAACGCCGAACGACGAGATCGGCACGGCCGTGCAGTTCTGGATCGGGATCGCGCCCTTCGAGAACTCGACTGTGCCCGTGATGGCTGTGTTACCACTCCCCTGGTCTGCGGTGACTGTCGCGGTGAGGGAGACAGCGTTACCCGCCGGTGCAGGGTTGGGCGACGCGAAAAGGCGAGTGGTGCTGCCGACGGTACCGATCGCGAAGATGCTCCCAGCGAGCGCGCGCACGCTCGGCGTCGTGAAGTCGGTGAACCTTGCGGAGATGCACGGGCCGGACCCGGCTCCGAGGCTCTCGTTCCCGACAGCCTCCCACGAGCCATTGCCTGCCGGGTTCCACCACTCGAGCACGGATCCACCGCCGAGATTGCAGTCCTGCAAGGTGACCGAGGAGAACGAGCTGCCGGGCGACTCCGAGACGTCCAGGTACTCTCCCGAGGAGCTGAACGTAGGAGAGCCTGCCGGGTCGGCTGAGTACTGGGCCACGGTCACGGTACCTTTACCGCCCGATGCCGCGACACTCGTGCCGTCGTTGCTGACCGTCGCCGAGCCACCCGATATCTGCGAGCTCGCAGCAGACGAGCTGGTGATGGCAGCCCTAGCCCAAGGGGTGACGGTGACGTTCCCGCCCTTCGACGTACATCCAAAGGTCCCAGGCCCGCCCGGGCAGCCCCACCAGTTGTTCGTCGCATCGAGGGTGAAGCTGGTCCCGTTGTACAGATTGGCGACCCCGTAGCCGGCCACCTGGCTGTTCGGCGCTGGCGTCGCGAGCGAGGTTATCGAGTTGTCCTCTACCACCGTTCCCGCGTTGTCGGAGCCGGAATCTGAAGAGGGCACCCCCCCTGGAGCCCAATTCGGCGTGTTGTTGAGCGAGACCGGGTCCTCGCCCACATAGAGATCCGTGACGAATCCGCTGATCGCGTTGGAGTCGATGGTATTGCCCGTACCGTCCGAGACGAGCACGCCGTCGACCGGTGCCAGCGCGAGGGACGGAACCGCAGTTGAGCCGTTGTAGAAGAGCGAGGTCCCGACCGTCGCGGTGCCCGATATCTGGTTGCTGTCGACGACGTTGCCGTCGCTCGGCACAGACGAGATCATAGACTTTCCGAGGGAGATACCAAGGCCGCCGGCGCTGAGCTGGTTGTCGAGTATCGAGCAACCGCTCGTGCCGTGCAGGGCGATGGCGTGGTCGCTCGCCTGCACAGAGTTGCCGTCGATCGAGCACGGTGCTGCCGCAGCCAGGGTGTCGAGCAGTATGGCGCCGCTCGACCTGGCGGACTGGTAGTCGCTCAGGTGATTGCCCGAGATGGTGATGGAGCTGAGGCCGCCCACCGCGAGACCCCACTGCGCCGAGCTGGCCGCGTTCGTCGAGATATCACCGACCGCGAAGTTGCCCGTCACCGCAGCTTGCAGAGATCCGGGAGCCTTCGCCATGAGCGCGATCGCGACGACCCCGCCGGCGTGCTGCACGGTGTTGCCGGCCACGGTCACAGATGAGCTCACCGCGGTGCTCTTGACCTCGATGCCGTGCACCGACGGCTGGCTCGTTCCACCCGAGGGTTGGAGGTCCTCGACGAGGTTCCCACTTATCGTTCCCGCGGTGTCGATGAGGGCGATGCCCTCGAGCCCGCCGCTCGGCGCCGGGCTGGGGAGAGAGCTTCCGCTCACCGTCAGGTTCTCGACGGTGACGGTCGATCCGTTGCCAGCCGCCGTCGCTCCTGCTGCGGAGTCGGTCGATCCCGTTTGCACCCCGATCACGGCCGCCGTGTTGCCGGTGTTGTCATCGAGGTACTGGTTCGTGGAACGCTCTGTGACATTCGCCACGATCGATGTCGGCGCAACGACCGCAGGCGAGCCGGACGCCGGTCCCTCGAGGGTGAGAGAGGTCATCGGAGAGCTTCCGGCAGGGTCGACTGTCACCTGCTCGGGGTAGTTGCCGGCCGAGATCTGGACTGTGACCGCTCCGGCGTCGCCTTCGGCCTGGCTGACGGCGTGCCCGATCGTCCTGCACGGGCTCCCGGCCTGGAGACAACCGTTGGACGCGTCGTTCCCGCTGGTGGCGACGTACAACGTCGTGGCCGTGGCCGCCGTAGCCGGCGACGCGCCGATGGCGGCTGCTCCTGCGAGCACTCCGAGCGGGGCAACGACCGCCATAGCGACAGAACCGATGCGACGACGCGATCTCGACATAAAATGTAGCCCCTCTCGTGTCAGTGTCGGGTGCACAAGTTCGACGGCCGCAACTCGGGGCTTGCCCCCACCGGCCCTTTGTGCAACCCCGAGGGTCACCCCAACTGGAGGGTCCTCGTCGGAGCCAACCTAGCTCCCGTCACCCCGACTTTGCGCGCGCCCCCCGGGGGGATTCTCCCGCCGCGATAAGGACACAGCGCTGACCCGTCAGCCTGCAATCAAGGAAGGAGCCGAAGAGAAGCCCCCGCTCGGCGCACCAGTGTCAGTCGGCTCCGCCCACCTCGGACCGCAGAGCCGAGGCGTCCTTCGGGGAATCTTTCATCGACGGGAGGGCGGTCAGATTGGGACGCTCGACACGCGGACCGGCGCGGTCGGGAAACAACGGCTCCGGTCGGGCACGGATCACCGAATCCCAGTCGTAGTCTTCCTGGTCTCCCTGGCGCGCGTAGAGCGGAGCGGCCGCGGCCGCGTCCTCCGCGATGGCAGCTTCGAGCGGGTCGACGTCCCCAGGGTCTGCGGCGCCCTCGGTTGCGGGCTCGGGCTGGGCGACGGTGGGGACTGCCGCGGTGTCGGTCATCGGTGGCACCGCCGCCGAAGCTGGAGCGAGGCCCGTCGAAGCCTCAAAGGCAACGGGGTCAGAGCTCTCCCGGTCGGCCGCGCTGTCCTGTGGGTCACCCCCGGAGGGCCCACTCGCACCGTCACGCGAGAGCGCCGGTGCCACCGCGAGCAGCTCGCCAGACGGAGACATGCTGCGCTCCACGTACCGCAAGGCCGCCCCGAGAGTCTCGGTGAGCCGCTCACGTTCGGCCTCGAGCAGGCTGAGCAGAGTCCCGATCTCCTTGCGCAGCTCGTCACGGCTCGTTCCGAGGTGGGCGACCTCCTCACGAAGGCGCCTCTCCGCCTCCGAGGTCATCCGCGAGGCAGAGTCGCGGGCGTCGCCGACCAGCATCTCGGCTTCGCTGCGGGCCCGGTCGAGAATGACGGTCGCCTCTTCTTGGGCTTCGCGCACGGCCAGATCGGCGGTGCGCTGGGCGAGAACGAGCGTCCGTCTGATGCTCTCCTCGTCCTCCAGCGCCGGATGCTCGCGAACCGTGCGCTCGGCGGCCTCGGCACGCTCGGCCGCGGCGCGGACGTCTCCTTGCAGGTGGTCGACGGCGTCAGCGACCTTCTCCAGGAATTCATCGACCTCGTCGGTGTTATAGCCGCGGAGGCTGCTGCTGAACTCGACTTCCCTGAGGACTCGGGCGGATATCTCCATGGCTGCCGATCGTACCGGCACGGCCTGGCTCGGGCGTGGATGGTCACTGGACCAGGTGCGCTCCAGACGCCAAGGTCTCAGATGAAGCCGAGGAGGATGAACACCACTACGAAGACGATGACGGGCGACATGTCAAGGACGCCACCGCCGCCAAGGTTGAGAGGCGGCACGATCCTGCGCACAGGAGTGAGAACGGGGTCGGTCACCGCTCCGACCGCGCGCTGAACCCCCGCCATCGGAGAGCCGTAGGAGATCGGGAAGTACGAGAGGATCACGCGTGCGAACAGGCAGATCAAGAAGGCCGACAAGATCAGTCGCACCAGCTCTATTGCAAGACCCATGGCTCTTTCCTACCAGTCCGAGAAGCTAAGGGTGCCGCGCCGGTTCAGGATCGGAACACACCCTGCTCGGCGAGCCGGCGCCGCTCCTCCGGGGGGATGTCGACGTTGGACGGCGTCAGCAAGAACACCTGGTCGGCGACCTTCTCCATCGAGCCGGACAGCGCATAGGTGAGCCCGGAGCAGAAGTCGATCATCCGTCTGGCCAGATCCCGCTCGCTCGCCTGCAAGTTGACGATCACGGGGTGGTTGGCCTTGACGAGATCACCGATCTCCTGCGCGTCGGAAAAGCGCGCCGGCGCGACGACCTGAGGCTTCGTCTGCCGCTGGGTCACCATGGGTCGCACGACTCCGCGCGCCGAGGGTGGCGAGGGATCGCGCCACTCGTCACGCACCAAGGGACGTACCGTCGCGACAGGGCCAGACGGCGGTGGATCGGCGCCGGGCTCCGGGTATGTGGTCCGGGCGTTGCTCGGCCCAGGATCACCGGGATCGTCGTCGTAGTACCCCTCGCCGTCGATGTCCTTGAGTCCGAGGTACTGAAGCGCCTTTTGCATGAACGATGCCATATAAGCCCTCCTCTGGGCTCTCTATTGTTGCAGCCCACGGCGGAGCTTGGGGGGATCACCCTTCGGATCGCTCTCCGAACAGGGCCGTGCCGACCCGGATCATCGTGGATCCGGCCGCCACTGCCTGTTCGAGGTCGTGTGACATGCCCATGGACAGCTCGGCCAGTCCGAGCGTTTCGCCGAGCCGGCCGACTTTAGCAAACGCACGAGCTGCGACCTCGGTACCGGCGGAGCCAGCAGGAAGGGGGGCGACCGTCATCAGACCGCGTACCGTGCATCCCTCGGCGCGAGCCGCCTCGACTAGCTGTCCGGCGAGAGCGGGCGCGCAGCCACGCCGCCCAGGCTCACCTGAGACGTCGACCTCGATGAAGACATCGGGCCTATCTGTGTGGCGAGCTATGGCGCTTGCCTCTTCGGACCGCGCGACCGACTGCCAGCAGGAGACGACAGGAGCGAGGCGAGCTACCTTGTTGCGCTGCACCGCGCCGAGGAAGTGCCATCGCGCGGCGGCGGGGACACCGCTTTTTGACCCGATCGCCGCGGCTTTGCCCAGCAGCTCGGACGCGTAGTTCTCACCGATCTCGCTGAGTCCCACCTGGAGAGCGGCTCGGACCGCGTCGACACCGTGACCCTTTGTGACCGCGACGATGGCGACTCGCGCCGGATCGCCACCAGCAGCCACGATACGGGACCGAACCACCTCGAGGCGCTCGCGAACCTGCTCGGGCTCGACTCCTCGCACCGGCTCGACAGACGACAGGGTTACCTCTGGGACTACTTGAGGAAAGAAGGGACGTCGAAGTCGTCGTCGAGGTCGTCGTCTGCAGCGAACACATCCCGCTCCGGGGCCAGGTCGTCGCGCGATGGGAATACCTCCGGCAGGTCCGCCCGCGCCTCTCTGCGTGGCGAGGGCTCGGACCGGCTCTCCTCGTGAAAAGCGGAGCCGGCCGGCCTCTCCTTCCCCTGTCCCGGGCGAGCTCCCGGCCGGCTCGTCGTGTAGCCACCAACGGGTGTCGAGCGCACCGTGGCACGCTCGGACCGCCTCAACTCCTCCGAATCCTCGAAGCGATCGAAGCCGGCGGCTATGACCGTGACCCGAACGAGATCCCCGAGCGACTCGTCGACGACATTGCCGAAGATGATGTTGGCGTCGGGGTGAGCGACGTCGTGGATAATTGCCGCGGCCTCGTTCACCTCGAACAGGGTCAGATCGCGACCTCCCGCGATGTTGAGGAGAATGCCCCGAGCCCCCTCGATGGACGCCTCGAGCAGTGGGCTCGTGATGGCATGGCGCGCGGCGTTGACGGCACGGCCCTCGCCTGAGCCGGTCCCAATTCCCATGATCGCCGAACCGGCATCGGCCATCACCATCTTCACGTCGGCGAAGTCGGTGTTGATGAGCCCGGGGACGTTGATCAGATCCGTAATCCCCTGCACGCCCTGGAGCAGGATCTCGTCTGCCATCTTGAAAGCGTCCACGATCGAAGTCCGCTCGTCGGAGATCGCAAGCAGACGCTCGTTCGGGATCACGATAAGGGTGTCGACTTTCTCCTTGAGCCTCTGGATTCCGAGCTCGGCCTGGTTGGAGCGTCTCCGCCCCTCGAAGGCGAACGGGCGAGTGACGACGCCGATCGTCAGCGCGCCGAGGCTCTTGGCGACCTCGGCGATAATCGGCGCCGCGCCCGTGCCAGTTCCCCCTCCCTTGCCGGCGGTGATGAAGACCATGTCGGCGCCCTTCAGCACCTCCTCGATCTCCTCGAGGTGCTCCTCGGCGGCCTGGCGACCAACCTCGGGGTCACTGCCGGCGCCGAGGCCGCGCGTGAGAGTCCGGCCGATATCGAGCTTGATGTCGGCCTCGCTCATCAAGAGCGCCTGCGCGTCGGTGTTCACGGCGATGAACTCGGCGCCCTGTAAGCCGGCATCGATCATCCTGTTGACAGCGTTGACTCCACCGCCGCCGATCCCGACGACCTTGATGACGGCTATGAAGCTCTGCCCGGGGCTGCTCATGAGCGCTCCGTTCTTTCCTTTGGTCCGGCGGGACGACGTAAACTGCAATGACTGGCAACGAAGCAACGGCTCACAGGTCTGCATGGAAGAGCACTTCGTGCCACATCGCCAGCTTCTACTCCGGCGGTGCTCCAACATGCACGACGCAACTCCGGCCCCCCTCCGGCGCACGGCCACACAGCTACGGCTTAGCCGCCGAGGATACCAGGAACGATAGGGCTCGGCCCCTTCGGAAGCAAGACGGGAGCCGAAGGTACGCGCAGGTCGATGGCGCCCGCCCCGTTGAGCCCGCCGTGCGCCAGTACGGTAGCCAGGGCGACGAACTTCTCGTACAGCGACGAGGCGCCACCCACGATGGCCTCTGGCCCACGCTTGAGTGCTAGGAGCACCCCGTCCGCGCTTGGGTAGATCCCGTTGGTTCCGGCCACCATCGACTCCGGCATCGCAGCTGCGACCTCCAGCTCAGTGCGATCCTTCGGGGGCAGCGAGCTGCCGGGTCCACCGGGCGCACCGGCGCCTCGGCCACCGAGCGCCACTACCGGAAGTGACCTGGGCCGCCTCGCGACGACTTCGAGCACCCGCCCGGTCACGTCGCAGATCGCGTACGAGTGAGACGCTCCCGGCACTGAGACGGCGGCCACGGGGGTCCTCTCTGTGACATCGATGGCCACCGTCGAGGGCCAGGCGATGCGAACATCCGCGCTGAGCACCCAGGGCAGGCGCTCGACGCGCGAGGCAATCGAGGCGGGATCGAGGTCGACGAGAGGTGGAGCACCCTTGAGCCCCGCTGCTGCGATCACGGTAGAGGTCTCGATGTTCGGCGCCCCGAAAACCTGGACGTGGCGCGCACCGAGCAGCGACGAGTGAACGAGCGCCAGCCCGAGAACGCACAGCAAGGTGGCAGCGAGCCCGAAGAGGATACGGCGCCGGCGACTCCGGCCCTGCTGGCGGGCGACCGTTACCCGGCGCGCCTGGATCCGGGGATCGGTCACGACTGGACCTCCCTTCTGCCCGCCCGGGCGGTTTCGTTCGCGCGGGACTCACTCCTGCCTGCATGGCACACAGCAAGGATCATGGCGTACCGGCGGCCGCGGCCGGTGGATCCCAGCCGACCATCTGCACCTCGGCTTCGAGGTCGATCCCGAGCCGCCGGGTGACCGCCAGCCGCACCGTCTCGATGAGACCCCGCACGTCATCAGCAGACCCCCCGGAGTCGGCCTGGATGAAGTTGGCGTGCTTCGCCGATACCGAAGCAGTGCCCAACCTCAGCCCCTTCAGGCCCGCGGCCTCGATGATCCGTCCGGCGCTGTCTCCGCTCGGGTTCTTGAAGACCGATCCGGCGTTCTGTCCCCCTGGCTGATTCTCCCGCCGCCACCTGACGATCTCGGCTATGCGGCTGGCCGAGTACGAAGGATCCCCCTCCTCGAGCGCGAACCTGGCCGCGAGCACCAACTCGGAGGACGCGATGGCCGAATGCCTGTAGGACAGGCAGAGCTGTGACGGCGACCTCCAGCGGTCCGCGCCGAGGGTCACATCGACGACCCTGCATCCGACTAGCCGGTCGCCTGTCTCAGCGCCGTGGCCGCCTGCGTTCATGCTGACTGCCCCACCGAGAGATCCCGGGACACCGACCGCCCATTCGAGGCCCGTGAGACCGGCCGCACCGGTCCGCCGGGCGAGGACGGGCAGCGGAACTGCGCCACCTGCCTCGACACCAACTTCACCAAGTCCACCAAGACCTCTGGGACCTCCGGGACCGCTGGGACCGCTGGGACCGCTGGGACCGCTGGGACCGCTGGGACCTCTGGGACCTCCGGGACCTCTGGGACCTCTGGGACCACCGAGAGCGATCGACGCGTAGTGCCCGGAGAGCTGCAAGCAGATGCCATCCCACCCCCGGTCGGCAACGAGGAGATTCGACCCCTTGCCGAGCACGAGGACGCGGACCGCAGATCCATTGAGCGCTCCGAGGACGACATCGAGGTCGTCCTCGGTCGAGATCTCGCAGTACAGGCGGGCAGCCCCTCCTACCCGGTAGGTGGTGAGAGATCCGATCGACACCTCCCGGCGTGCGAGACCGCCGAGAGCGGTGGCGATCCGGTTCAGCTCGCCGGAGATCTCACGGATCACCATCGGCCACCAGCTAGCAGCTCGTCGGCGAGGCCAGTGAGGTCGCCAGCCTGGAGAGTGATGCAACAGTCTCCCGGCCGCAGACTTGCGCGGAGATGGCCGAGGAGCTCCTCGTGAGTCGCGGTATAGATGACGTCAGCCTCGGGATGAGCGCCCAGCACCGCGTCGACCACCAGGTGACCCGTCACGCCGGGGCGAGCATCCTCACCCGCGGAATAGACGTCGGTGACAAAGAGGACGTCGCAGTCGACGAATGACGAGGCGAAGTCGGGCGCTAGCGAGGCGATGCGCGAGTAGCGGTGGGGCTGGAAGACAGCCACGACGCGCTCGAAGCCACCGCTGCGGGCCGCAGCCAGGGCGGCCCTCACCTCCGAGGGAAGGTGCGCGTAGTCGTCCACGAATGTGACCCCGTCGCGCGTGCCCCGGAACTCGAACCTGCGGGCCACGCCCCCGAAGCACCCGAGCGCCCGGCGGGCGGCGTCGGGCTCGGCGCCGACCGTGAGAGCCGCGACGATCGCCGCAGCTGCATTGCGCGCGTTGTGCTCGCCGGGTGCCGCGACGCCGAACTCGCCGAGGCTCACGCTCCCGGTGGTGCTACCGGCAAGTTGCCGATCTCGCGGGCGGGCGGGCGGCGCGTTACGCTCCAGCGAGAAGGTGATCTGGCTTCGCTCGGGGCGCAGGGCGCTGATGCGATATCGGGCCTTGTCACTTTGCCCGAAAGAGACTGCGCCGCGCGGCGCGAGCTCCATCGCCGTCGTGTCGTCGGCGGACACCACCACCGTTGATGCTCTCGCCATGAACATCGCGAAGGCCTCGCGCAGAGCGTCGAACGAGCCGTAAGTCTCAAGATGGTCGGGCTCGATGCTCGTGACTACCGCTACCTCGGGCGAGAGCCGGAGGAAGGTGCGGTCGCTCTCGTCCGCCTCGACGACGAGCCACTCGCCGGTGTCCCACACCGCGTTCGTTCCGATGTCGTTGAGATCTCCTCCGATTATGAAGCTCGGCCGGAAACCCGCCTCGACGAGAACCACCGCGAGCATCGACGCTGTCGTCGTCTTGCCGTGGGTTCCCGCCACAGCGATCGTGCGGCGGAGCCCGGTGATGCCGGCGAGAACATCGGCGCGGGAGAAGATCGGGATGTTGCGGCGCCGCGCCTCTGACACCTCGCTGTTCGAGGGATCTATCGCGCTCGACAGCGTGAGGGCGTCGGCCCCTTCGACATTCGCCGGGTCGTGTCCGACCTCGAGAGACAGGCCGAGACTCCTCAACCGTTGGAACATTGCAGAGGCTTTGATATCGCTGCCGGTGACCTCATGGCCCATGGCGGCGAGCACCACGGCGATAGCGCTCATGCCGGCCCCGCCAACGCCGACGATGTGAATTCGCTGCTTGCGTTCGAGGTCTATCGCCCGCGGAAGGCTCCCCTCTCTCATGCGACCCTCCTTGCCACGGATTCGGCCAGCATGGCGATCTGGTCTGCCGCGTCCCGGCGTCCTAGCCCCGAGGCCGCGTGGCCCATCGAGGCGCGCAGCCCAGGCGCGGACAGGAGCGGCTCGACCACCTCGGCGAGACGCTCGCCCGTCAGCAGCGAGTCGGCGACGACGACGGCAGCGCCGGCCTCGGCGAGCACGAGGGCGTTCTTCGTCTGGTGGTCAGAGGGCGAATGCGGCAGCGGCACGAGGACGCTCGGCAGTCCGACGGCCGTCAGCTCGGCGACCGTCGAAGCGCCCGAGCGCGCGACGACCAGGTCACATGCTCCGAGCAGCAAGGGCATACGCCTCTCGAAGCCGGCAAGTCGGTAGTCCAGGGGGGAGCCCCTGTCGAACAGCCCACTCGCGGCCGCGGCCCGCCGCACATCTTCGAGGTTGCGCTCACCGGCGACGTGGTAGACAGCGAGCTCTCCGTGGCTACGCCAGGATCCGCAGAACGAGACGACTGCGGTGTTGAGGGCCCGAGCGCCGAGGGAGCCTCCAGTGGCCAGCACGAGGAGCCGGTCCGGATCGATGCCGAGCTCGGCACAGGCGGCCCGTCGACCGACCGAGGTCCTGTCGACCGCGAGGACGCTCGAGCGCACCGGGGGTCCCGTGACCCGTGCTCTCGGCAGGCCGGCGCCGGGAAACGCCACGGCGTTGCACGCCGCGAAACGGCCTATCAGGCGGTTGGCGCTGCCTGGGACGGCGTCGTAGCTCACGACGACGACCGGTATCTGCTCGACGAGCGCGGCAAAGGCAGGGGCAAAGCCGGCATAGCCCCCAACTGTCACGACGACCGCGGGCCGCTTTCGCCGTAACAGCGACAGCGCGGCCCAGCACGCCTGTGCGATGCCCTTGACGGCTCCCGCGTTCTCCAACGTGACTCTCCTCTGGATGCCCCGGCCCGGCAGGAGGGTCACCTCGAAGCCCGCCTCGGGCACGAGCGTCGCCTCCATGCCACGCCTGCTGCCGACAAAGTGCAGGCTCGCACGATCATGACCCCGAGCTACGAGCGCCTCGGCCACCGCCAGCGCCGGCTGGACGTGACCACCCGTTCCACCCCCGGCGATCACGGCGAAACAGCTCATCGCGCGAAGCTGCCCTGACGTCGCGCGATTCCCAGCAGCAAGCCAGTGCCGGCCAGCTCGGATACGAGAGCGGAACCCCCATATGAGATGAACGGGAGCGGTATGCCGGTGACGGGGAGCGCGTCGACCACGCCGCCCACGTTGATGACCGCCTGGCAAATTATCCAGCAGGTGATCCCCACGGCGACAAACCGGCTGAAGGGGTCCGTCTCCCGGGCCGCGATCCGGAAGCCGGCCCAGGCAAAGACCCCGAACAGTCCGATCACCACGATGGATCCGAGAATGCCGAAGTTGCCACCGATGACAGCAAAGACGAAGTCTGTGTGGGCATTGGGCAAAAAACCCCACGTCGCCGCAGATCCGCCCACGCCGTTGCCCCCGAGACCACCCATGCCGAGCGCCGAGAGCGACTGCACGACCTGGTACCCGGTCGTGCTCGCATGAGCAAAAGGGTTGATGAAGGAGAGAAATCGGTCACGACGGTAGGCGGCGTGGAGCGCGTAGTACCCGACCGGCAGAGCCAGCACGGCGATCGTCCTTGCCAGGAGCCGGGCGGGCACGCCGGCGGAGAACATCATCACATAGGTGATGCACGCGACCACGATCGTGGTACCAAGGTCGGGCTGGGCCATTATCAGGGCCGCGGCCACCGCGAGGACGGTGAGCATTGGTCGTACGATCGCAACCCAGTGGTCGGCTCGCTTCCCCCGCCTGGCGAGAAGATCCGCGGCGAAGACGACCATCGAGATCTTCATGAGCTCAGACGGCTGCACCTGAATGGGCCCGACACCGATCCAGCGACTGGAGCCTCCTGCCACGTGCCCGATGCCCGGCAGGAAGACTACGACGAGCAGCGCCATCGTTCCGATCGGAAGGGCGAGACGGAGACGGCGCAGAGCCGGCATAGGCACGAAGCGGTACGCCGCGACGGCGGCGGCGAGGCCGACGGTAAGGAACATGCACTGCTTCTCGAAGAGCGCGTATGGTGCTGCACCCGACTCGACCGAGAGGACCGAGGACGCCGAGAGCACCATCGGGAGCCCTATCAGGCAGAGGCAGGCCACCGACACGAACAGCACCCGGTGCTCGACCGCGGTGCCGGCAAGCTTGACCGAAAGTTCGCGCGAAGCGACCGCGCGACTCTTCGGGCCGGACGTGCGCCGGCCGCGCACCGGCGTATTGGTAGTGACAGCAGCCATGTCAACGACTCACCGAGATGAAGTCCGCGTAGAAGAGCCCGAGAGCCGCCCCGGCGCACAATCCCGAGAAGATCCAGAACCGGATCGTCACGGTCGTCTCGGGCCATCCGCTCAGCTCGAAGTGGTGGTGGAGGGGCGCCATCCTAAGGACCCGCCTTCCGAACACGCGAAAGCTCACCACCTGGGCAACTACTGAGAGTGTGACGATCACGAACAGGCCTCCGATTATCAAGAGCAGCAGCTGGACATTCATCGCGAGGGCCACGCACGCCAATCCCGTCCCGAGGGCCAGGGCGCCCGTGTCGCCCATGATGATGCGCGCGGGGGCGGCGTTCCACCAGAGAAAACCGACACAGGCACCGGCGACGGCCATCGACAAGATGGCGAGGTCAAGGGAGTGGGCCACGGTCAGGTGATAGATCGAGATGTGGCGAAGTTGGAAGTAGCCGATGATCGCGAAGCAGGTGAAAGCGAACGTCGAAGAGCCGGCCGCCAAGCCGTCGAGTCCGTCGGTGAGGTTCACAGCGTTCGACGCCCCGACGATGATGATCACCGCCCATATCGCCCAGCCCACCTTGCCGAGCTGCCAGCCGGGCAGATCGTATCGGGTGAACGACACCGTGGTGTTCGCTCCCGCCCAGTAGAGCGCGCCGATCGCGTAGCCGAGGGCGACCGCGATCTGCAGCGCGAATTTGGCGCGCTTGTTGAGACCGAGGCTCCGCCGGCGGCTGACCTTCAGCCAGTCGTCAGCCGCGCCGACGAGGCCGGTGCCGATGATCGCCAGCATCACGAGCCACCCCGAGGCCGTGAAACTTGCACCGGTGCCGACATGGCCGAGGATGTAGCCGACGAGGATGGCAGCAAGCATGGCTATCCCGCCCATCGTCGGTATGCCCTGCTTTGCCGCGTGCTGGGCCGGACCGTCGTCACGGACCTGCTGACCGATGCGCCAGCGTATGAGACCACGCAGCAATAGCGGCGTGCCGAACACGGCGACGAGGATCGCGACGCCGCCGGCGGTGAAGAGAGAGATCATCGCCCTGCTGCCAGCCGGGCAGCCTCAGCCCTTACGACCTCCCGGTCGTCGAAGTCATAGAGGTCGTCTCCTATCTGCTGCTTGGTTTCGTGACCCTTGCCCGCTACCACGACGACGTCACCCGGCCCGGCGAGGCCGAGGCCGAGGATGATCGCCCTTCGCCGGTCCGGCTCGACCAGGACCTCGGCTCGGCCCTCGCACCCGGCCTCGAGCTCGGCGATGATCGCGAGGGGCTCCTCGTGGCGCGGGTTGTCTGATGTGAGGACAACGACGTCCGCGAGAGCAGTCGCGGCACGACCCATGAGCGGGCGCTTTCGTCTGTCGCGGTCTCCGCCGGCGCCGAACACCGCTATCAGCCGTCCCTCGCCCGCGAGGCTGCGGACCGCTCGCAGGGCTTCTCTGAGCGCCGCGGGCGTGTGCGCGTAGTCTACGACCACGGTGACGCCGAGATCGTTGCCAACTCTCTCGAACCGACCCGGCACCGCGGCCGCAGCCGACAGCCCGGCCGCCACGCCCTCGGCACTTGCGCCGAGGGCGCGCGCGGCTGCTGCCGCTGCGAGAGCGTTGTGCACATTGGGCTCGCCGGTGAGGTGTAGGTGGACGCGTCGCCCATCGAGGACGAAGCGTGATCCGGCGATGTCCATCTCGAGCTGCACCGCGTCCGCAAGCTCGTAGCGCTCCGTCGGGACGAGCGATCTCCTGAGAAGCCGCGCACCGTAGGGGTCGTCAGCGCTGGCGACGCCTACGCGGGCGTGCTCCGGCGTGAAGAGCGCTGCCTTTGCCTCGAAGTAGCGCTCCATCGTGAGGTGGTAGTCAAGGTGGTCCTGGCTCAGGTTCGTGAACACCGCGACATCGTGGCGGTAGCCGTCGACCCTGTGTTGCACAAGGGCGTGCGAGGTCACCTCCAAGGCGACGGCTTGTTGGCCCTCGAGAACCGCGGTGGCCAGCCTGCGCTGCAGGTCAGGTGATTCCGGGGTGGTGCGCGCGCCTCCAAGAGTACCGACCACCGAGGTCGCCCAGCCTTCGGCCTCGAGGACGCTTTTCAGCAGATAGGTGGTGGTCGTCTTCCCGTTGGTGCCGGTTACGCCGACGGTCCGCAGCTTGGAGGCGGGATCGTGCTGGACCGTGCAGGCCGCGACGGCCATGGCTGCGCGCGCCCCGTCCCTTCCCACGATGATCTGGGGGGCATGGCGGGCCTGGCCCGACAGCGGCCTCTCGCAGATGAAGGCGACTGCCCCTGCTTCGAGCGCCTCGTCGGCGAAGTCATGTCCGTCGCGCAGTTCGCCCCGCACACAGCAAAACAGGTCACCACCCTCGGCGGAGACACGCACGTCGCGGTGGTCGAAGCAGACGTCGCGCACGAGCACACCTGCAGGATCTCCGAGCACCATGAGCGGGCGCACTCTTTCGATGACGGCGCCGAGAGGGACTGCAGCGCCGTGCAGCGCTCCGGTCGACCTACCCACGATCGGCACCTGCCCAAGATCGACCACTCCCAGGGTTGGCCACTTTCAGCTTTGGCCGGTGCCAGCTGCCGGCGGGACGTCGAAGTGGCGAAGGGCATAGTTCATGATCGTCGAGAAGACCGGTGCCGAGGCAGAGCCCCCGTAGACGTCGTTCGGATGGTTGATCGTGACTATCGCGGTGAGACGAGGGGCCTGGGCCGGGGCAAAGCCGACGAAAGTCGCCATCCACGCCCCCGGCGTGTAGCCGTCGTGCCCATTGGGGATCTGGGCAGTTCCAGTCTTGCCGGCAACGGAGTAGCCGGGGATCTGCGCAGCCACCGCAGTCCCGTCGAGGGTGACGAGCTCAAGCATCGGAACGAGCTCGCGCGCCGTCGCGGCGGCGATGACTCGGTGGCTCGGCGGTGGAGCCACGAGCTTTTCGACCCCGCTCGGCGACACGGTCGCCTGGATGAGACGGGGCGCCACGTACACGCCGCCATTTGCGACCGCGTTGTAGGCATCTGCTATCTGGAGCGCGGTCACCGCCTCGCCGGTACCGATCGGGATCGTCCCCATGGATGATGCCCACCAAGTGGACAGGGGCGGAACGTCTCCTGCCGTCTCGCCGGGCCAGTTCAGATCCGTGCGCTGGCCAAAGCCGAGGTTCCTCAGCTGGTCGTAGAGCCGGCGCGCGCCCAGGCGGGCCGCGATCTCGATCGTGCCGACGTTGGAGGACTGAGCGAGGATCTGCCGTACCGGCATGACCTCGGTCGGATGGAACTCGGCATCCTGGAACGGCCAGCCTCCGAGGTAGATCGTAAAGGGCACGGTGAGCTTGGAACTGGGGGTGATGATGCCGTCCTGGAGGGCGGCCGAGAAAGTTGCCAGCTTCATGACCGAGCCGGGCTGGTATTCCGCCGTGACCGCGAGGTTCTGGGGCGCCGGCGAGACCACTCCCTTCTTGCTTCGCACCAGGTCAACCATCGCCAGGATCCCTCCGGTCTTGGCATCGAGGACCACCACCGTGCCGCTTCTGGCGTCAGTCGCCTTCAGCCGGGCACTCAGCACATTTGTCACCTCGTACTGGAGCGGCTGATCGAGCGTCAGCACGAGGCCCGAACCCTGGCGCGCGCTGACGACGTCGCGTGGGCCCTGGGGCATGGCTTCCCCCAGGGAACCGACCGCGAGCTGCTCGCTGCCCGGGATGCCCTGCAGGAGGCTTTGGTCCTGGTACTCGAGCCCCGACAGCCCCGTGCCGGCGAAGCCGACGACGCCGAGGACAGGAGCGAAGAGATCTCCGTCGGGGTCGACCCGCGCAGGATCGGGGATGAAGGTGAGGTTCGGGAGGTTGAGGGCCCGAACCGCGGCCTCGGTCGCGGGGCTGACCTGGCGAGCGAGGGTCACGTAGCCACGGCGCTGGGTAAGGGCAGAGCGAAGAGCCGCGGGAGCCAGGCCGAGAATGCGAGACAGGGCGCCGAGGTCGGTACCGGGATTGCTCACGAGGAAGTCGTCGCTCACGACATCGACGCGTGGCACCGATACTGCGACGAGATTGCCGTTGCGATCGTATATCGCGCCTCGAAGTGCCGGCAGGGTCACCTTCTGGTAGAGCTCTGAGTTCCCGTAGGCCGCGTAGCGAGCTGCGCCGAGTCCCTGGACGTCGACCACTCTCGCCAAGAGCAGGGACACGAGCGCGAACGCCACGAGCACAAGACCGTGAATACGGCGCTTGTGCGATACCGCGGCCGTGCGGCGCGCCTGACGGGGCCTGCCGGGCTGGGTCGGGCCCTGCTGGCCGCGCCGCGGTGACGGCTGCCGGCTTGACGGCTGCCGGGGTTGGCTCAGTGTTCGGGCGCCGCCGTGATCCGCGCGTGGCGCGCGACGAGCCCCTACGGCTCTCCCCGATCCGCCGGCGCGCGGCCGAGCGCGCTCGTTCCTCGGCGGAGGGCTCTGGCGCCGGTCCACGCTCACGGCCTTTTGGCCCTGCCCTTGGCTGCACGGTGCGCCTGTGCCACCGTCTCGCCCGTGCTCACCGGCGACAGGTAGGTGATTGCAGCCGGGACGACCATGTGAAGGTGGGTTTCTGCGATGGCAAGAATCCGCGCGGGCGCCATGAGCTCGGCCCTTTGCAGCTGGTAGTCCTGCTGGGCCAGGAGAGCCTGGACCACCTCGGACTGGATCGCGTCGGCACGCACCTGCTCGGAGGCGACAAAAGCGTGACCCAGGGCGACCAACAGGAGGGCGCCGGCCACTGATCCAGCCGCCAGGATCTGGAGCAAACGCGCCTGACGATGCTTGGCCCGAGCGGCGAGGTGGCGCCTGTCGAGGACTCCGAGGTCAGGCTTGGGAGCTCCGTCGGGCTGGGGTGCCGGTTGCGGGCGCGCGTTGCCGTGGCTCTTTTCGAGCAGGGCCTGTCTCGTGGCCATCACTGCTTCTCGCCGGGAACGGGGACCTCAGACGTGCGGGCCCCCGGGAACGGGGCATCCAGGCGTTCGGCCGCGCGAAGACGCGCGCTCGAGGACCGTGGGTTGCTCAGTTGCTCGGGCTCACTCGGCAGGCGGGCACCGCGCGTGAGTACCCGCATGGCAGGAACCGCTCCGCACACGCATCCGATCTCTCGAGGGCAGGTGCACCATCCAGCCGCGGCGGCCGCGAACCGATCTTTCACGAGCCGGTCCTCACCTGAGTGATAGGACAGCACCACACAACGCCCCCCGGGAGCAAGCGCTTCCATCGCTTCGTCGACTGCCGGGCCGAGGAGCTGGAGCTCGCCGTTGACCGCGATGCGCAGCGCCTGAAATACACGCCTCGCCGGGTGACCGCCACGGTTGCGGGCGGCAGCAGGGATGGAATATCGCACTATCTGGGCGAGCTGCAGGGTGGTGGTCACAGGCCGCGCGCCGACAACGGCGCGGGCGATGCGATGAGCAAATCGAACCTCGCCGCTCTCGGCGAACAATCGAGCCAGGTCGTCTTCGGCCATGGAATTTACGAGCTCGGCTGCGGTGGCCCCTTCGCCGCGGTCCATGCGCATGTCCAGCGGACCGTCGAAACGGTACGAGAAACCGCGGCTCGGCTCGTCGAACTGCCTGGAGCTCACTCCCAGGTCGAAGAGGATCCCGGAGACTGGCTCTCCGGGCGCAATGTCGTCGAGCACATCTGCGAGCCGGTCGAAGCGAGCGTGCACCACGACGGCTCGGGCACCGAAGTCAGCGAGCCTGGCAGTCGCCGCGGTTATGGCATCTCGATCGCGGTCCAGCCCGATGAGTCGGTGGCGACTCGAGGCAGCGAGCACCGCGGCGGCGTGCCCTCCGCCTCCGACGGTGGCATCCAGCACAACCCCCCCGGGCGTCCCGGCAAGCAATTCGACCACCTCGCGCACCATGACCGGCAGGTGCGCGAAATCGTCACCGTCGACAGCAAGGTGGTCCCGGGTCATCCGCAGCCCCCCAGCCGCATCGAGATACGACGGTCGTATACCCGCGCGGGGATGGAGTGCTCTGGCGGAGAGGGATGAGCCATCCTGCGCATCGGCCAAGGGGCTGCGGATGACCCGGGAACTACCTGTAGGGACACTCTTCTCGGTGATCGCATCGCTCACGACCCCGTACTCCCGAAGGAGAGCTCGCGTGCCTCCCAGGCCTGCTTGGCCCACAGTTCCACGCGGTCGAACACGCCGAAGAAGAGAACCTCGGTAGCGATCTGGGCGTGTTCGCGCAGGCCCGGAGGCACGAGCATGCGACCCTGCTGATCGAGTGAGAAATCGCTGCACATGGAGAACCAGCGCCTGACCTCGTGGCCGACATCCGCGCTCTCCTTCGAGCGCAGATGCTGACGACGTGACTCCTCAGCGTACGCGTCCAGCGTCCACAACGCGATGCACCCGTCCTCGTGGGGTGCGAGAACGCCCTCGGGCATGAACAGAGACCGGAACCGCTGGGGGACGATGACCCTCGACTTCGGATCCAGTGAGCGCTCGTCGCGACCTTTCAGCGAAACCAACTCTCTGCGGCACCCTCTCAGCGTTAAGGGCCAGCTCCCCTAGCCACCACTCTTCCCCACCTTAGCTGTCTTTCTCTCCACTCACAACCACCAAGACCCACAGAGGCCCCGGTCGCCGTCAACACAGCGCCCCGAGCACAGAAGAGACGAGAGTGCCCGCCACCGCTCGTCCGCCCGGGACCGACGCGGCGGCTCCTGCAAGACGCTCGCGCGCGTCGCGCCGCTCCGCCTCCGTCAGATCGAGGAGCCTGGGTAGCTCGCCCGGGTCGAACTCAAGCATCGCCATCGAGTGAAACCAAGCGCCGGAGCGATCCCGTCGCTGGGAGATGCCGACCACTTTGCGGTCGTCAATGAGGATCTCGCCGGCTCCCCGACCAGCGAAGCACGCCCTGGCCGACCAAGGCATTGCCTTCTCGGTGCGCCCGGCGACCATCGTCAACGACGGGGATGGTGCTCCAATCGTTGCGGCGAGCCCAGCCATCCAAGCCCGCCCGAGAAAGGCGAACGACTCGAGCACGTCGTCACGAAAGCGGGGATCGCCGCGGGGAATGAAGACGTCTATCCAGGCCTGGGCGCCCGGTCGGACGATCACGGCGCCGCCGCCGCTCCGACGCCTCACCACCTCGATGCCTTCCCCAGAGCACCTGGCTCGATCGACGTCCGACTCAGGCTGGGTGCTCCCGATCACGACTGCAGGTGACGTCGGCTCGCAGACGACTGCAGTCGGCAAGTGGACGACCGTGCGAGCCAGCAGGAGCGGTGGCGGACCGCTGAGCCTGAGCGTGACGATGTCCGGCGCGTCGGACTCGATCAGACGGCAACCGCCTGTTCGAGGACGGGGGCGACATAGGGCACCCACTCCTCTTGGACCTCACCGCTCACCGCAAGGAGCCAAAGCCTCGACCGGGGCGCCCTCGGCTGCCTAGACAGGGAAAACCCGGCCTCCTCCAAGAGACGGTCCTCCTTTCTCGTGTTGCACCTCCGGCAGCAGGCGACGACGTTCTCCCAGGAGTGCGTCCCACCTCGGCTGCGCGGCACGATGTGATCGATGTTCTCGGCCTGTGCCCCGCAGTACTGGCAGCGATGACCGTCCCGGACGAACACCGAGCGCCGCGTGACGGCGACTCGCGTCTGATGGGGGACGCGCACGTAGTGGACAAGCCTCACCACCGACGGCTCTGCGAACGAGCGGCTGATGGACCGGACCTCGACTCCGCTGCCCTCGAGGAGCACCGCCCGTTCGGACAGGACGAGCACCAGGGCTCGACGGGCGGTAATGACTGACAGCGGCTCGAACGAAGCATTGAGGACGAGCGCGCGGCCACTCATCTTGGCCTCGGGCGTCCTCGGAGTCGTAGGCGTCCTACCGGGCGTCGCATCCGCCGACGTTACCTCACCGTCGCGGTCCTGCGGTCCACCCAGGGCAGGGCTACCGTTGCCTGACCGAGCCCTTACGGCTCTCGCGACACCAGCCGAGCCAGGCCACGACGTCACCAGGGGAGGGCCGAGAGCACCGGTCTCCGTAGGCGGTCTCCATCCGGAAATCGAGCCAGGCCCGCGCGGGGCGCGGCAGAGGCGGCCAGGATCGCCACCAGTTCCGGGCGAGCAGGGAGCGGGTTGCCAATACCGCGACCCACCAAAGCTCAGGCCTTTGCGCTATGGCGACGGCCACAGCGGGCCACCACCGCGTGGAGCCCCTCTGCCTGCTCATGGCGGTGAGATCCCTGTGGCGAGGGCGGCCCAGCCAAGCGCGGCTGCCCCTACGAGTGGGCCATCAGGACCCAGGCCCGCTGGTTCGACTCGACAACCCCTCGAGTAACCGAGCCGCGCCACGGCGTCTGCCTCGCGCTGGGCGGGCTGGAAGAACCTTGCTCCGAAACCCAGCGCGACGCTACCTCCGACGACTGCCAGACGCAGATCGAGGAGGTTGGCGACCGACCCCACGGCTCGTCCGACCAGTCGGCCGGTCCGCTCTTGCACCTGTGGCGAGGCCATCTCTGCCGGGACCCCGGTGGCGGCAGCTATGGCCGTTCCCGAGGCCTCAGCCTCGAGGCAGCCCCGTGCTCCACAATGACAGGCTCGGCCATCAGGCTCGACGATGACGTGGCCGATATGCCCGGCGTTCCCGGTAGCTCCGTTGAGAAGACGCTCTTCGAGGACGATGCCCGCGCCGACACCGGTGGAGACGACCATCGCGATGTAGTTGCCGACCCCACGTGCCGCGCCGAGCCACCCTTCTGCAAGCGCGAACGCCTTCGCGTCGTTGTCGATGTCGATCTCGACCTCCTCTCTCCCGAAGCTCGCGGCGAGACACGCTGACAGCTTCTCGCGCAGCGGGAAGCCTCGCCATGCAGGGATGTTGAGCGGGGAAACGGTCTCGCCACCGCGGGTCATGGGTCCGCCGCATCCCACGCCACAAGTGACGACCTCCCCGATGCCCGGCGCCGCCGCGCCAGCCCGGGCAACCAGGTCGCCAAGCGCGTCCGCGACGACCTCGGGGTCGGAAGTGACGGGCGTAAGGCTCCGGTGCGCCCAGACAATCTCGCCCAGACTGTCAACGAGGCCGACGGCGATCTTGGTGCCACCTATGTCGACGGCCAGGCAGAATTCGCGGCCACTGCCCGGAGGAGTCAGCGATCAGGTCCTGTCGTGGTTCGAGAAGCGCGAGCGAATACGCCGGCGCACCCCGGACCAGTCACTGCTGAGTCCGCGGGCGCCGGTTCGCCCCGGAGTGCTTTGCGCCGCGGCAGCCTGGCGAAGGTGTTGAGCGAACAGCAGTGTGGACACGACCATGAGTACGAAACCTATGGCGCCCAGACCCACGCTGAACCTGAAGGTCGACAGCAGGAGCACGAAGCCGGCGAGGGCTCCAAGAATGCTCCACCGGCCACTTCTTGCGGCATCAAGACGGTGAGAGCTGTGATCGACGCGGGCGACAAAGTCGCGGTCGTGCTCCCGTAACGTCTGCTCCATCTCCTGCAGGATTCGCTGCTCATGCTCGGAAAGCGGCACGTCTCTCCCCCCTTCCGACCGCTCGGGACACTATCTCAGCCTGCGAATTCCTGCTCACCTTGAGGCTTCCTGCTCACTCGGCGACACGATCTTCCCGCCACTTGCTCCTGCACTCAAAGATTAGCCCTCTGCTGCGTCATAGCTCTACAGTCACGCGAAGATCTTCGCACAGCCAACACCCTTGGACAATGGCGCTCCCGCGGAGCTTCACCGGCCACGCGCAGCCCCGCTGCTGTGCTGCTCATGCGGCATCGGCCCGAAGGGGGCGTCGCCGATGCGGCCCCGACGCCCGGCGCGCGACGCGACGAGAGCGGCAGGGGCCAGGGCTTCGGGCCCGTAGCGATCGCGGATCTCACCCACTGCGGTGTCGAGAGCCCCCCGCTCGACCTCGCACGAGGGGTCGAGGAGCTCGAGCTGGCGACCTCGGCCGGAGCCTCTCGCCTCCAGGGATGACACGCTCACCCCGATGAGGCGGACTCCTCCCGACACCTCGACCGAGTCGAGGAGAGAGCAGCAGAGCTGCGCCATCTCCGAGCTCGACAGGAAAGTTCCCGCAAGCGAGTGTGACCTGGTGATCGTCGTGAAATCCCCGAAACGCACCTTGAGCGTGACCGTCCGGCCCTCCACTCCGGCCGCTCTCATCCGAGCGGCCACGGAAGCGACCAGCCGCAGTACCTCCTGGCGGAGACGGTAGGAGTCATGCTCGTCGGTCGGAAATGTCTCCTCGTGGCCGATCGACTTGACCGCTCTCTGCGCGACCACTGGCCGATCGTCGCACCCCGACGCCATCGCGTGCAGCTGCAGTCCGGCCGCTCGCCCCACAGCTCGGCAGAGCAGGCCCTGATCGAGCCGCGCGAGCTCGCCGATCGTATGGATGCCAAGACGCCTGAGCTGCTCGGCCGTGCGCGGGCCGACCCCTGCGAGCTCGGACACCGGGAGCGGGTGGAGGAACTCGATCTCGCGATCGGGCGCCACTATCACTATTCCCCTTCCGGCTTGCGGTCCCGCCGCAGAGGTGCGCGGCTTGGCCGCCTCGGAGGCAAGCTTGGCGATCAGCTTCGAGCTCCCGATACCGACGGAGCACTCGAGACCAAGCTCGCGGCGGATAGTCGCGCGCACCGCGACCGCGATGTCGAGACTCGAGCCGAAGAGGCGGTGGCTCCCAGATACGTCGAGGTACGCCTCGTCGAGCGCGATCGACTCCACGACCGGGGTGTAGGTGCGGAAGATGGCGTTGAGCCGCGCGCTGACCTCGCCATAACGACGGTGGTTGCCTGCCAGCACGACGGCATCGGGACAACGGCGCCGTGCTTCCACCATCGCCATCGCCGAGCGGACCCCCTTGGCCCTCGCCTCGTAGGAGCACGACGCCACGACGCCGCGGAGCCCGGTCCCGCCGACGATCACCGGCTTGTTGCGAAGAGATCCGTCGTCGCTGATCTCCACCGCCGCATAGAAGCAGTCCATGTCGACGTGGAGCACGTCGAGGCCAGTTCTCGCAGGCCTCCCCGCGGAGCCGTCGGACGTGGCCCTCACGCCAGCCACACCCGTCGGAAGGCTTCCGCGTAGGTGACGTTCGCCTGGCGCCCGGCATGCTCTGCTCCGTCCCGCAGGGCCGAAGCGAACCAGTCGTTCGCGTCGACGAGCTGGCTCTTGTGACAGGCGACGGCTCGCAGTTTCTCCTCCAGCGTCGCCTCCACGTCGACCCAGACATTGGCTTCGAGCGATCCGGAGAGCAGGGCCATCGGAATCGGATGCGGGGTGCCAGTGCCTGGGAAGTAGAGGGCAGAGCCGGCCGCGGGTGCCGCGGCATCGAGAGCGGCCCATCCGACGACGCGATGATCACGATGATTGTAATGATGCGACCCGAAGAACACCGCCGTCGGGTCCGGGCAGACGACGACCTCCGGCCGGTGGCTCCGCATGAGTCGCACCAGCTCGCGTCGTAGCGCGGCATCGTTCTCGAACTCTCCATCTGGACGCTCGAGCATGTGGAGACCCGTCAGGTTCAAGATGCCAGCGGCTTCCCGGACCTCGCGAGCGCGTGCAGCCTTGACGTCGAACGGGTCGGCGAGGCCGTCGGTTGACCCCTTCTCCCCTGCCGCACAGATGACGACATGCACCTGGCTGCCTTCGCGCGCCCATTTCGCGAGCGATGCTCCACAGGAGATGTCGGCATCATCGGGATGGGCATAGACAGCCAGCACTCGGCCGGGAGTCTCGGTGAGCAGCTCAGCCATCTTCGGGTACCGTCTCCTGGCGACCATGCCTGTCTTCTCGGAGCAGCCCGAGCTCACGGGTGAAATCGCCGACGTCGTCAAAACCCTTGTAAACACTCGCGAAACGAACCGACGCCACGTCGTCGATTAGACGCAGCCGTTCCAGCACCGCAAGGCCCACCCCCTCGCTCGTTATCTCCGGCCCGCCCGAGCGCACCACATCTTCGACATCTGATGCGAGCGTCTCGATGGCCTCCTCGTCGACGGGACGGTTCTTGCACGCGGCTCGTATGCCCGCGACCACTTTGCGGCGCTCGAACGGCTCTCGCAGGCCCGACCTCTTGACTACCACTGCCACAGCCCGGCTTGGACGCTCATAGGTAGTGAACCTCCGAGAGCACGACAGGCACTCCCGACGACGGCGAATGGCCGAGCCCTGCTCCACCTCGCGCGAATCGACGACACGATCCTCCACCGCATCGCACCAGGGGCACCGCACACCGTGACCGTAGCGCCGCCAGCGTCGGCGATGTGTCTATGGCAGATGCAAAACGGTACCTGGCATCAGGGTCGCTCCATGTGTCTGACTCCCGAGCTCGGCCACGAGGGCCCGCGGGTCACCTCCGGGCTCAAGTCGGCTGGCTATGGACCACAGCGTGTCTCCGGGACGAACGACGTACTCGTAGCCGCCCGGCACCCTCACCGATCCGGGAAGAACAACCAGCGCGGGAGAGTGGATCGAAGAGAGCATGCCGGCTCCAAGCCATATGCCGACTATGGCGAGAAGTGTCGCGCTGCCGGGCAGGAGTCTCGCGAGAATGCCTCTCGACCTCGGCCGTGGCCGTGCGCCGGACCGGGTGCGGCTGCTCGCCTGCCGGCACGGCTTGACCGCGACGGCGGCCTCCCCGGTGCGCCCCGTCCGGGCCGGTCGCGCTCTCCAAGTAGCGCCTGTCGGGACCGGTGCGCCTGTCGGGACCGGTGCGCCTGTCGGGACCGGTGCGGCCACCTGTCGAGACGGGTACCCGCGGTCCGCCAGGTACCGCACCACGAGAAGCTCCCGCTCCAGCCAGGCCTCGCCTCCACGCCCCCGGGCGTCATGGAACGGAACGATCTCCTCGGCGAGGACGTTCCATGATCTCGGGCGCTTCGCAAGTTGCGCCCGTGCTTGCCTGGCGGAAGTGGTTGCCGAGCGACCGCGGCGGTCGCCCGGGCCATCTGGTCGAGCCACGCCGCCCTCGGTGGGTCGAGCGCTCCACGTTGCCGCTGTCGCTGTCATTGCCGACTCCCTCTGCCCGGCGCCGGCGTCGATTCCTCGCCTCGGCTCCAAGCGTACGCTTGTTCGCCAGCTCTATCCAACACGAACGACTGTTCGATGTCAAGGCCGAGGCGAACGAATGTTTCACGAACGAGTGTTTGTCATAGCCGCCTGGAGTTGGTAGCCTTGGCGCGCGTACGTCGACAGCAGGAGGTACATGTGTCCGAGTCGAGTTTGAGCGGCAAGCGCCGGAGGATCCTCGAGTTCATCGCCGAGTCCATCCGCGAGCGGGGCTACCCGCCCTCGGTGCGCGAGATCGGCGAGGCCGTCGGCTTGACCTCGCCGTCGACGGTTCACGCCCATCTGAAAGTGCTCGAGCGCGACGGATTCCTCCGCAAGGACGCGGAGCGGCCGAGGACGATCGTCGTCAGCTTCGAGCCGCAGTCCGGCGCCGCGCTTGGAGTCCGTCCAGTTGCTCATGTCCCCCTCGTCGGAAGCGTCGCGGCGGGCACGGGTGTCCTGGCCGAGGAGTCTGTCGAAGAGGTGCTGCCCCTGCCGGAGGATTTCACCGGCCGGGGAGAGCTCTTCATGTTGAGAGTGCGTGGCGAGTCGATGATCGAAGCCGGCATCCTCGACGGTGACTACGTCGTCGTGCGGCGCCAGAACGAGGTCGAACCCGGCGAGACCGTCGTCGCGGGGATCAACGGCGAGGAAGCCACGGTGAAGAAGTTCAAGCGGCGCCGGGGCAACGTTGTTCTCGTACCCGCCAACGCGCAGCTGAGCGAGATGGAGTTTCGTCCCGACGAGGTGGAGATCTACGGCAAAGTCGTCACCGTGCTGCGCCGCCTTTGACGGCTGGGTCGCTCAT
The DNA here is from genome assembly GCA_964485645.1 of uncultured Acidimicrobiaceae bacterium. GTDB lineage: Bacteria > Actinomycetota > Acidimicrobiia > Acidimicrobiales > Bog-793 > JAKACA01. The sequence continues at coordinate 29,022 of CAZAMA010000023.1, forward strand.
CCGAGTCCGGTCCCAACAAGGCGCGACAGGGTGGAATAGGACTTGAGCAGGTCGTCCTTGTCGACCCGCTCGCCCGCCGAGTGCGCGAGGCTCGGTTCTCCGGGACCGAAGTTCGCAGCCGGCATGCCGCGCGCGGAAAAGAAGCTCACGTCGGTCCAGCCGAGCTTGGCGCGAGGTGCCGTCCCGGAGGACTCGACGAGACGCGCCAGGAGCGCGTGGTCCAGCCCCGGAGCCGCGGGCAGGGCTGCGTCGACGAGCCGCAAGCTGTCACCTCGGGCAGAGTCGAGCACGGGTGAGATGAGCTCGAGCACAGCAGCAAAGGCATCGTCGGCGCTGCGATCGGGAGCGAAGCGGTGGTTCAGCTTGACACGTGCCGAGTCAGGCACCACGTTGTTGGCCACACCCCCCGTCACCGCGACGGCCTGCAGCGCCTCGCGGAACTGACAACCGTCCAGCACCGGGCACCTGGCCTCGTACCCGGCTACGGCAGCCAGGAGCGGAGCAAGACGCTGGATGGCATTGACCCCCGCCCAGGGGCGCGCGGTCACCCCAGGTGTCCTCGAAGGCGGAGAACCCCGGGATCGACTTGGCCGCCATGGTGCGCACGGGGCCGGCCGCCACGAGGTTGACCCGGATGCCTCGTGGCCCGAGTTCTTTGGCCAGGTAGCGGGCGAGGGACTCGAGCGCCGCCTTGGCCACGCCCATCCAGTCGTAGACGGGCCAGGCGACGGTGGCGTCGAAGTCGAGGCCGACGACCGACGCGCCCCCATGCGGACAGGCGCGCTCGAGGAGGGGGAGGAACGCTTCGACCAGGGCCTTGAGCGAATAGGCGGAGATGTTGAGCGCGACCGACACGTCGTCCCAGCCCGCCGTGAACATGCCGGTGCCCAGGCAGTCGGGCGGAGCGAACCCGATCGCGTGCAGGATGCCGTCCAGGCGGGGCCAGCGCTCGGCCAG
>CAZAMA010000024.1:0-3242 GCA_964485645.1 uncultured Acidimicrobiaceae bacterium
GGGCCGCCTTGGCCCCGACGACGCAGCGCTCGAGAGCCTCGGCTTCGTCGAGCCCTGTCGTAGACAAGGGCTCTACGAGCTCACCCCGCACACGTGATCTCCTTGACGGGGAAGGTGGTGATGAGCTCGGTCCGGTCCTCGTGCACGATCAGCATCTCCTCGATCCGCACGCCGAACTCGTGCACCTTGCCGTGCTGGGTCTCTAGCGCAAAGACCATGCCGGGGAGGATCTCCTGGGGATAGTCGAGTGACCAGATCCTCGAGATCACGGGCATGTCGTACTGGGCGAGCCCGAGCCCGTGGCCCCAGAGGTTCGCGGCTGCCTGGTCCTCGTTCTCATAGCCCCAGATCTCTTTAGCAGACGGCCACTTCGAGGCGATCTCGGCCGAGGTCGTCCCGGCAGCAACGGCGTCGATCGAGTCGTACAGCCACTTAAGGGCAAGGTCGTAGTACTGGCGGTGCTCGGCTGTCGGCTTGCCGCCGACGCAGTAGGTCCGGTAGTAGCAGGACTTGAAGCCGTTCCAGGTGAGGGCGGCGAGGTCGATGATGACGATCTCACCTGGGCGGATGATGCGGTCGGAGAAGTTCCGCCAGTTCGGCCAGGCGTTGGGCCCGGAGGACACGATGATGTCCTCGACGTCCTCCATGCCGGCGATGTTGTACAGGTACTGCATGCCAAAGGCCGTCACCTGGTTCTCCGTGAGGCCCGGCTTCAGCATCTGGGAGAACTCGTAGTGAAGAGCGTCGCCGATGGCGCCGACGATGCGCATCGCCTCCTGCTCGTCGGAGTTCTTCACCGACCGGGCCTCCTGCATGGCCGTGGCACCGTCGGTCCAGGTGATGCCGGCGCGCGAGAAGGCGTTGATCATGTTGATGTCGATGAAGTCGACGCCGAGGGGCTGGTCGCTCACGCCCGCCTCCTCCAAGTCGTCAAGGATGCTGCGGGTGAACTTGTCGACCTGCATGGTCGAGGCGGGCCCGGCCGCGCCCTTGATCCAGGCATAGGACGTGCGGACGTTCTCGGGTCTTAGCCACGGGGCGTGGCGCCTCACGTGGATCCCGATGTCGCCCTGCTCGAAGAGCACCGGCTCGCGGCCCTCGACGAGGATCGCGTACCTGAGACCGGGCTTGAGCTTGTTCCAGCCCGGAGTGAGGGTCGAGGTGACATAGCGCACGTTCTCGTCGTACATGAGCAGCATCGCCCCGAGGCCGTGCCGTGCCATGGCCTCCCGGGCGCGCGCCAGGCGGTACTCGCGCATACGCGACCAGTTGATCCGCTCCTGCCAGTCCATCCCAACCGTACCGAAGGACGCCACGCGTCTACCCCCTCATCGAGCTTTCGACCATCATAGAAACTCCAGCCCGCCCGGAGTGCAATCGACGCGACACCTCACGCGGAGCCGGCGACGTCGAGGATCGCAGCGACGATGCCGCGATAGCCAGTGCAGCGACAAAGGTTGCCCTCGAGACCACGGCGGACGGCTCTCTCGTCGAGGTTCGCCTGCTCGGCGAGCAAGGATGCGGCGGCCATCAGCATCCCGGGCGTGCAGTACCCGCACTGCAGGGCGTGATGGGCCTTGAAGGCTTCCTGGAGCGGATGGACCGACGAGTCGTCCGCCAACCCTTCGATGGTCGTGATCGAGGCGTCGTCTGCCTGGACGGCGAGGACCGTGCACGACTTCACCGCCCTTCCGTCGAACAGGACGGTGCAGGCGCCGCATGAGGAGGTGTCGCAGCCGACCTTGGTGCCCGTGAGCCCGAGCTCATCTCTCAGGTGGTGCACGAGCAAGGTCCGCGCCTCGACGTCGCTCTTATAGGCCGTTCCGTTGACTGTGAGGCGCAACTCCATGGGACCTCCGTTTCGGGGCCGGCAGTCGGGCAAGATCGCCGCGTCACGCTAGCGTTTGCATCAGCCGCGGCGCTCGACGGTACATTGCAGGCCATGCCTGGTGCGTACCCGCTCGCGACGGCGTCCCCGCCTTTCGATGTCGGCCCAGAGTGAGGCAGCCTGCAACCACGTCAGATCGCGAATGGGGCCCTGGCGATCGCTCCCAGCTCGCAGTCGTAACCTTCTCCCATGCCGTCCAGCATTTCTACCCGGCGGCTTGGGCGATCGCGTACCCCTTCGTCGTCATCTCCTTTCATATCTCCTACGGAACGCTCGGGGTCATGCTCGCGATCGCCGGCGTCGCCGGAGGGCTGCTGCAGGGTGCAGCAGGGCTCTTCGAGGAAGCTTCGGCACGGCTCCTTTTAGGGCTGCAGAACCTCGGTCTCGCAGTTGCGACCGTGCTCGGTGCCATCGCCCCCGGGTTTCTCCTCTTCGGCGCCGCGCGCTGTTTCGGATCCCTCAGCGCGTGGCCGCAGCATCCTGTAGGGAGCACCGTGCTCATTCGGCGCTTCCCGCGACGCCGGGCCATGGCCCTCTCGTGGCATGTGGCGGGCGGGAGCCTCGGCACAGCGGTCATGCCCCTCTTGGCGTCGGGACTTATCGCTTCGTTCGGATGGCGGATCGGCACAGGCATCCTGGCAGCACCAATGGCGCTCGGCGGCCTTGTCGTGGTGCTGGCCCTACGCGAGCCTGCCAGGAAAGCCGCGAGCGCGAGCGCGCCACACGCGGGTGCCGGGGAGAGCGCGACCTCTCCGGTCGCGTCAGGAGAGACAGCCTCTGTCACAGGAGAGCCAGCTGCTGTCACAAGCCCGGTACGCCTGCGGTCGTTGTTGCGTCGCCGCCAGGTGTTCGGGGCGCTCGCCGCGGGCACCATCGCCGCAGGCGGCCGCGGACTCGGAACCCTTACGACCTATATCCCGGCCTACCTGCACTCGCTCCACCTGTCGACGATCGCTGTCGGAGAGATTTTCACAGTCGTCGTAGTCGGCAGCATCGTCGGTCCGATCGCGGCCGGCCACGTGGCAGACCGGATCGGACGGCGGCTCGTCCTCGTGAGCGTCTACGTGCTCGGTGCAGCCACAATCGCGGGGTTCGTGCTGGTCGGCTCGCCGCTGCTCGGATTGGCAGGCGTCGGTTTCCTCGTCGGCGTATTCGCGTACGCTGAGTCGCCCCTGCTCCAGGCAGTCTTCTCGGTGGCGGCCGAGGGTGGGTCCCAGCAGGCGGCATTCGGGCTGTACTTCGCCATCTCCTACGGGGTCGGCTCAGTCTGGGTCGCCGCGACTGGGCTCATCATCGACCGCTGGGGATTCCATGTGGCCTTTCTCGTGATGGCAGGCTCGTTCGTCGTGGCGGC
>CAZAMA010000024.1:3342-29807 GCA_964485645.1 uncultured Acidimicrobiaceae bacterium
CGAGTGCCTCGGGATCCTCCGCGCGGTCGAGCTGAGCGGCCGCGTCCATCGCCAGCCGGGACGGTGACTGCGCGCTTCGGAGTTCCCACCCTGTCCCGCGCCAAGCTACTCCGGACCGGCATATCTCCCGGCGGTGTCCGGGAACATCGCCTTTACGATCTTGAAATTCGACACGTCAACAGTGCCGTCCATATGGAGATAGACCGCAGCGTCCCGCAAGTATTTCTCGACTCCGACCTCGATCATCGCACCGTAGCCGCCATGTAGCTCGAGCGCCTGCTGGCAGACCTGCAGGATCTCCTGAGACGCGAAGACCTTTACCATGTCGCACAGTCTCGTCGCCTCCGGGTCCTTTGTGTCGACCGACCGGGCGGCCCGGTACAAGAAGGTGGCCACGGCGTCGAGCTTGGTAGCCATCGTCGCGAGGCGCACGGCTACCGCCTGATGCTTGATGATGATACGACCACCTTGGACTCGCTCCTGCACGAAGCGCGCCGTGTCGTCGAAGGCGGCGATCCCGATGCCGAGGTTCTTCGCGGCCTGCAGGATCTTCCCGGGACGGAAATAGACACCGGCCTTGCCGAGAGCATCATTATGGGCGAGCAAGTGGTCGGCGGGGACGCGGCAGTCCTCGAAGACGATCTCGCCGTTGTTCATGAAGCGCCCGCCCACCGTCTCGTTGCAGCGCGTGACGTGCAGACCGGGTGTCTCTCGTGGGACGAGAAAGCTGCTCGTTCCATCCAGCATCCCGGCTGCAGGTTCAGTATTGGCATATACCACGTATAGCTTGGCGTCGTATCCGTTGCTGATGAACTGTTTGCGACCGTCGATCCGCCACTGCCCGTCGACGAGCACTGCCCGCGTGTCCATGTTGACGTCAGGAGAGTTGTAGGGGAGCCACCGATCAGAAGCCCCTCTCGGTTCGGTGAGGCAGTGCGCCATCAGGAACTGCGGATCTTTCATGTAGCGCGAGAACCACTGATCCTGGAGATGCTCGGGCGCGAGCTGGCGCAGGAGGACCGCGACCTTCCAGTTCTGGGAGAGCTTGTCGGCAAGACCGGAATCGCCGCGTGCAAGCTCGGTTGCAATCACCGCGAAGGTGAGCGACTCCGTCGCCGGCTCGACCATCACGCCGCCGTACTTGTCAGGGATGCCGAGCTCGCGAAGGCCGGTCCCTGCCACCTTGTCGAGGATCTCAGGGGGCAGGCGCTCATCGGGGTCGAAGAGCCACTCCCGTTCCCGGTTGGCGGCGATGAACGGCCGCACGACTGCGTCGACGTAGCGGCGGCAGGTCTCGCGCATGAGACGCTGCTCCTCGCTGAGCAATGCCCCAGGTATCTCGCCTATTCGGTCCACTTGTTGGCTTCTCCCGGCTCGTCATAGGAATCGGGAGCTCCCCTTCACTGCTGCACACTGCCGACGCTCCCCTGCGACAGCTGCGATCTGGGGTCGGACAGTATCACCGGCGGGCGCAGGCAAGGTCGTGGGATGAGCGCGGTTTCCCGCGGCTGGTGGCCTGTCGTACTCGGGCCGAGCCCGCTTGTGCAGCTCCAGGCACTTGCCGCGTACGGTCATCGAGCTGACTTGACAGGGTCGTGCATGTGAGTAGCGTGACGGTGCCTAGCCAAAAGGAGTGAGGAGACAGCTTGACTACGCGGCTCGGTTGGGGGATCGTCGGGCTCGGGCGCATCGCGAGCAGCGAGGTCGCTCCGGCAATCGTTGCACTCGAAGACGACAATCTCGTCGCGGTGACGAGCCGGGATCAGGAGCGGGCAGACGCTTTCGCGCGGGCTCATGGCGCGCTCCGCGCCTACGACGACTACGACGCCATGCTCGCCGACGACGAGGTGGGAGCGGTCTACATCGCGACCCCGAACGCGCTCCATGCCGATCAGGTGGTGGCGGCAGCCCGAGCAGGCAAGCACGTCCTTTGCGACAAGCCTCTCGCCACCGACCCAAAGGACGCGCTCCGGGCCGTCGAGGCCTGCCGCCAGGCCGACCGCCGCCTAGGGATCATGTTCCAGACTCGTCGCCACGGGGGAATGGCCGAAGCTGCACAGCTCGTCGCGGAACAGGCCATCGGCCGCGTGCTCGTCGCCGAGGTGGAGATGAGCGCCGGGCGGAACCTTCCCGTCGGCTGGAGGACTGACCCGTCGCTTGCAGGGTTGGGCACGCTCAACAACATCGGGGTGCACTGCGTCGATCTGCTGCGCTACATCCTCGGCTCGGAGGTGAGCGAGGTCGCGTGCCTGGTCGATCGCGAACCGGGCTACGAGATCGACACGACGGCCACCTTGCTGATGCGCTTTGCACAGGGAACCCTTGCCTATGTGAACGCCAACCAGTCGGTGCCCTACCCCCGCGACGACGTGGTGCTCCATGGCACGAAGGGACGGTTCATGGCTGCCAACCTGAGCCGACCGAACCGGCAGGGCACGGTCTCTTTGCTGAGATCGGACAGTGAGCCGGTGGGAGTCGAGTCGGTATCGCAAGCCTCCAGCGACGGCTCCTATCGCCTCACGATCGAGGCCTTCTCGCAAGCGGTCGCCGCCGGACGCGACCCCAGCCCCGGTGGCATCGACGGCCTGCGAAGCGTGCAGGTCAGCGAGGCGATCTCCCGAGCGCTCGTTGAAGCAAGGGTCGTGAAGGTCGAGTACTGAGCTTGCGACGATCGGGCCGGCGACGATCGGGCCCGCGAGCGACGGACCAAGAGGCATGACGTCGTGGCCGACAACCGGCCAGGAGAGGAAGAACGATGAGTGAGCAAGCGCGGCGCCTGTTGGGCGACGGTCTCGAGGTATACCCCGTGGGTCTCGGCTGCATGGGAATGTCGGGGATCTATGGGCACGCGGATGAGACCGAGTCAATCGCCACGATAAATGCCGCAATCGATCTCGGTGCGAGCCTGATCGACACGGCCGACATGTACGGTGCCGGCCACAACGAGGAACTCGTCGGGCGTGCTGTCCGCGCACGACGCGGGGAGGTCGTCCTTGCCACCAAGTTCGGCCAGGTGCTCAACGAGCAGGGACGGCCGGTCGGCGTCGACGGAAGCCCGGCATGGGTGCGCCGGTCGTTCGAGGCCAGCGCGCAGCGCCTGGGCATGGAGCACGTAGACCTCTACTTCCAGCATCGGGTCGACCCGGCTGTCCCGATCGAGGAGACCGTCGGCGCCATGGCTGAGCTCGTCAGTGAGGGCAAGGTCGGTCACATCGGGCTCTGCGAGGCCTCCCCGTCGACGATCAGGCGAGCCCATGCCGTGCACCCGCTCGCGGCGGTCCAGACCGAGTACTCGCTCTGGTGGCGCGGGATCGAAGCCGACGTGCTGCCGACCTGCGAGGAGCTCGGCATCGGGATCGTCGCCTACAGCCCCCTCGGCCGTGGTCTGCTTACCGGCGCTATGCACGGTGAGGAAGATCTCGCTCCCGACGACCGGCGCCGCGACCATCCTCGTTTTGCGACAGGGAACTTCGAAAGCAACCTTGCCCTTGTCTCCGAGGTGGCGACGATGGCCGAGGAGCTCGGCTGCGAGCCCAGCCAGCTCGCGCTCGCCTGGCTGCTCGCGAAAGGCGAGCGCGTGGTGCCGATCCCGGGCGCCAAGCGACGGGACCACCTTGCCTCCAACCTGGGCGCAGTCGATCTCTCTCTGAGCCAGGCTGACGTAGCCCGCCTGGAGGCGGCACTGCCCGTCGGCTCAGGGGCAGGCCTGCGATACCCCGAGCAGGCGATGAGGGCACTCGAGCTTTGAGCGACGCTCCGGCGAAGGCGGGTGCCCCACCTGACCACGAGACGTCCTCGTCTCGACCGGCGGCGGCTCGGAGGGAGCGGGCTCGGCGCGAGGAACCCCCCCTGCTAAGTGTCGCCGAGGCAGTTGTCGCCGTGCTCGAGGACGAGCAGGTGCCCTTCGTCGCCGGCATCCCGGGCGGTGGCGTCGTCGAGCTCCTCGACGTCATCTACCGCACCGGCTCACCGCGTTACGTCCTCGTCCGTCACGAGCAGGTGGCGGTGCACATGGCGCTCGGATATGGCGAGCTCACCGGGCGCCCTGCCGTGGTGCTCGTGTCGCGGGCGCCCGGAGCATCCAACACCGTCATCGGGGTCCAGGCCGCGTGGGCGGAAGGCTCCCCGCTCGTGCTCATCAGCTCGCATGTGAGCTCGAAGGCTCGGGGCCTCGGAGCCTTCCAGGAGATCGACCTCGAGTCGCTCTTCCGGCCGATAACGAAGATGTCAGTAGAGGTCCGGGCGCCCGAAAGGGTCGCCGGAACGCTGCAGGAGGCTTTCCGGGTGGCGACCGAAGGCCGGCCCGGCCCGGTCCACGTCTCGATCCCGCTCGACTTTCCCTCGATAAAGGTCCCCTTCGCGCCGTCGCGGCCGAGTCGGGAGGTCCACGGCCGGCTCGCGCCGAGCCCAGCCGGTCTCGATAGGGCCGTGGCGCTCCTGGCGGCCTCCGAGCGCCCCGTGATCATCGCAGGCGGGGGCGTCACCAAGTCGGGTGCAGCCGATCAGGTGCTCGAGCTCGCCGAGGAGCTGGGGGCGGCGGTCACCAACACCTGGGAGAAGAAGGCGGTGCGAGAGGACCACCTGCTTGCGACCGGGGGGATCGGCCGGGGCGGATCGGGTGCGAGCGCGGCCGTGCTCCACGAGGCAGATATCGTCCTCGCGATCGGGACCCGGTTCTCGGAGGCGGCGACCGAGGACTACGCGATGGCCTTCGAAGCCGGTCAGAGCCTCGTGCAGGTGGACATCGACGCCGGCACAGTGGGCCGCGTCTACCCCGTCGAGGTCGGGATCGCCGCGGATGCGCGCGCAGCTGTCGTCGCCATGCTCGAGGCGTTGCGTGGTCGCCGCGACCGTAAGCTCCGCGCCGCCTGGCGCGAGCGAGTCGCCGAGCTCGTCCGGGATTGGCAGGATGAGATCGATGGAGTCGATTTCGACGCGCAACCGATCTCGTCGCCGCGGGTGGTGCGCGACCTGCGGCACGTCATGGAGCCCGACGGCGTGGTGTGCAGCGACTCAGGCAACTTCAACTACTTCCTCGCGCGCTATTTCCCCGCGACGTCGCCGGGGACGTTCCTCTACCCTGCCGCGACCGGTCCGATGGGGTGCGCGCTTCCCGCCGCGATGGGGGTGAAGGTGGCATTTCCCGAGCGCCAAGTGGTCGCGGTGGCCGGCGACGGGGGCTTTGCCATGACGATGCAGGATCTCGAGACGTGCGTCCGCGAGCGGATCGCCGTCGTCGCTCTCGTGATGAACAACTTCGCATTCGGCAACATAAAGCTCCGCCAGCAAGTGCGCTTCGGCAACCGCCTGATCGGATGCGACCTCTCGAACCCTGACTTCGCCGAGGTGGCACGCCTCGTAGGCGCAAGAGGGGAGACAGTCCGGCACCCTGACGAGCTACTACCTTCGCTGCAGCGGGCGCTCTCGGGGCACGAGCCCTTCGTCCTCGACGTGCACGTCGATCCGGACGAGATGTCCAGCGCGACCGTCGACCCGTGGTGGTAGAGGCCGGCGCGCGCCGTGCGCGGGGCGCTCTCGGGGAGCTCGTCTCCATCCCCACAGACGGGGCGCCTCTCGACGGCCTCTACTACGAGGCCGGTGAGCCCGGCGAGCCCGGCGGCGGAGCGGTAGCAGGTGCACTGCTCATGCACGGCAACGGACAGAACTTCTACTCTGGGCCGGCGCGATTTCTCGTCCCCCACCTCCTCGGCGCCCGCATATCGTGTCTTTCATTCAACCGTCGTGGCCATGACACGATCAGCTGCCGCACCCGCGCTCCTGAGGGCAACGCCTTCCAGACCACCGCCCAAGCCACCGCCGACAATCTCGCAGCCCGCCGCTTCCTCGCCGATAGGGGCCATCGCGCTCCGGTTGTCATCGGCCACAGCAACGGCGGCCTGCTGGCTGCCAGTCACGTGGTCGATAATCCTGACACTCGAGCCCTCGTCCTGCTGTCGGCGCACTGCGGGGGTCGTGAGCTCCTTCCGCGGGCGTCGGCGCTGGGCCTGCTCGCACAGGACAGGCTTGCCGAGATATCCGAACAGGCCCACCGGCTCGTCGCCGACGGCAAGCCATCGGAGCTGATCGTGCTTCCTGGCTGGTGGTACGTCACGTCGGCGGCGTCGTTCGTCGACCTCGAAGAGCGACTACCTGACCTGCTCCAGCTCGCGACCGAGGTGAGGTGCCCCGCGCTGGTGGTGCGCGGAGACGAGGACCGCCAGCTCTACCCCGCGGAACGTTTCGCGGAGATCATGCCTGCGCCCTCGACTGTGGCTGTCATCGCGGGTGCCGACCACTTCTATACGGGTTTCGAGGACCATGTCGGCGCGTTGGTCGCGAGTTGGCTCGCGGAGCTGCTCGGCAACGACGGCAGTGTCCGGGCCGAGAGCCCAAGATCCGAGTGAGAGGGGAGGACTCCGTGCAGGTTCCGCCAGACGGCGCCCGATACGAGGCACGAGACGACATGTCGATCGATTGGCAGGTCGTCATCGAGATGGACGACGGTGTGGCGCTTCGGTGCGACGTCTACCGGCCCGAGAGCCCTGGTCGCTTCCCGGTCATTCTCTCCTACGGCCCCTATGCCAAGGGCCTCTCGTTCCAGGAGGGGTACGGGCCGCAGTGGGAGAAGATGGTCTCCGAGCACCCAGATGTGACGGCCAAGTCGACGAACAGGTACCAGAGCTGGGAGGTTGCCGACCCGGAGAAATGGGTGCCGCACGGCTACGCCTGCGTCCGCGTCGACTCGCGAGGCACCGGCTGGTCACCGGGCGAGGTCGACGTCTGGTCCCCCCGCGAGGCAAAGGACCTGGCCCGTTGCATCGAGTGGGCCGGTACCCAGGAGTGGAGCAACGGGCGGGTCGGGCTGAGCGGCGTCTCGTACTACGCCATGAACCAGTGGCACGTAGCCGGACTCGCTCCGCCGCACTTAAAGGCGATGGTTCCCTGGGAGGGCGCGGCCGACTTCTACCGGGACGTCACCCACCACGGGGGGATCCTCTGTGAGTTCACCGCCAACTGGTACCGGCGCCAGGTAGAGAGCGTCCAGTACGGCGTCGGTGAGCGCTCCCCGGTCAACCCGAACACGGGAGAGCGCGTGGCCGGTCCGGTCACCTTGAGCGAGATCGAGCTGGCCCGCAACCGGCTGGACCTCGGGGAGCTCGTTAGTGAGCACGCGCTGGACGGGAAATGGTACAGGGACCGCTCGGCGTCCTGGCCCGACGTGCGGGTCCCGTTTCTCTCCGCCGCCAACTGGGGCGGCCACGGACTGCACGCGCGGGGTAATTTCGAGGCCTTCACCCAGGCGGCCTCGACGCACAAGTGGCTCGAAGTCCATGGCAGAGAGCACTGGACGCACTTCTACACCGACTACGGCGTCGAACTGCAGCGACGGTTCTTCGACCACTTCTTGAAAGGCGCCGACAACGGCTGGGACCGGACGCCCCGGGTTCTGCTCAACATCCGACGTCCCGGGGAGATCTATGAGTTGCGCGAGGAGGACGAGTGGCCGCTCGCGCGCACGGTCTGGACGACTTTCTACCTGGACGCCTCGACCATGAGCCTCACGCCGACGGCCCCCGATGCTCCCGCCGAGGTGACCTACAGTGCTCTCGGCGACGGCGACGGCGGCGGCGGCGTCAGCTTCACGTTCGGTCCCGCGACGGAAGAGATCGAGGTGACGGGCCCCTTGGCGGCCCGGCTTTTCGTCGCGTCGAGCACCGTCGACGCGGACATCTTCGTTGTCCTCAGGCTTTTCGATCCCGACGGCGGCGAGGTGACCTTTCAGGGCGCCCTCGATCCGAACACCCCGATCGCGCACGGATGGCTCCGCGCTTCACACCGAGCGATCGACGAGGCCAAGACACTGCCCTGGCGGCCGTACCACTCCCACGAGCGCGAGGAGTTGCTCGTGCCGGGAGAGGCCGTCGAGGTCGAGGTCGAGATCTGGCCGACCTGCATAGTCGTACCCGTCGGATACGAGCTGAGGCTCGATATCCGCGGTCGTGACTATGTCTACGACGGTGAGCTCTCGTCGTTCGCCAAGAGCTTCTACTATGCGAACCGCGGCGTCGGGCCCTTCACCCATGCCGACGGCGTCGACCGGCCGCCGGAGCGCTTCGGCGGGAGGGTCTCGATCTACACCGGCGGCGCGACGCCGTCGTCCGTGCTTGTGCCTGTGATCCCGCCGAAGTGAGCCCGGCGGTCAAGGACGCTCAGTCCGAGAGGCACTACCCGAAGGATTCGAACAGTGCTCAGCGCGTGGGTAGTATCTTCGGAGTTCTCACGGCACGGCCGGGCACGGTCAAAAGTCAGAGACAGAGGTGCCCGAGGGGAACCTCGTATGCGGTCGAGCGGAGTTGCGATCGAGAGAAGTGGGGTCCGGTGGACTGGAAGGTAAAGCGACGTGCAAGCTGAGACGAGCAGCACTCGATTGCAGCGGCCGCGGCCGGACAGGGCGAGCCCCGGAACGGAGCTCCGATGACAGCCCCCGTGTCCGACGCGCCCGAGGTTGTCGATGCGCACGTGCATTTCTTGCCCCCCAGCTACGCGGGGTCCGACGACTCCGACCGCTTCCGCCCGCGCGTTCGCCTCGAGCAGGGGCGCCAGCTCGAAGTGCTCCTCGGCGGGCGGGCCGTTGACTCGGTCATTGGTGAGATGTCGCGGCCGGAGGTCCTCCTAAGCGAGCTTGCCCAAAGGGGCATCGGGGGTGCAGTGATCTCACCGTGGGTTAGCACGCTGCCGGTCGGCCTCGACGATGCCGCCGCCGGCGCGCTGTGCCGCCTGCAGAACCACGCGATGGCCGAGGTGGTCAGCGGCGGCCATGGCGCCTTCGCCGGGCTCGCGGCCTTGCCGACCCAGGCGCCCGAACTTTGCGTGGAGCTCCTGGGTGAGGCAGTGGCGAGTGGCCTCGCGGGTGTCGAAGTGCCGGCGATCTCCGGTGGCCGTGGCCTTGGCGACCCCTTGTTCGAGCCACTCTGGAGCGCGGCGGAGGAGCTCGGTGCCGTGGTCTTCGTGCACCCGGGCAGCCACGGTCTCTCGGTGGACCTGCTGAGTGAGTACTACTTGTGGAACGCCGTCGGCAACCCAGTCGAGACGGCGGCCTCGGCTGCGCAGCTCGTGATGGCCGGGGTCTTCGACCGCCACCCCGACCTCGTGATCCTCCTCGCCCATGGAGGTGGCGTGCTGCCCGCCCTGGCTTCGCGGATCGGGCGCGCCTGGCGACAGCGAAGAGAGGCGCGCCGTGTCACGAGCACGCCGCCGGAGGAGTCGATCCGTCGCTTCTACTTCGACACCGTGCTCCACGATCAAGCCCTTCTCGGGAGCCTTGTGGCTTTCGCCGGCGCGGACCACGTGCTGTTGGGCTCGGACCACCCCTTCGACATGGGGCTCGACGACCCGGTAGGCGCGGTGCGCCTCCTTGGCCTGGAAGAGGGCGACGAAGCTGCCGTGCTCGGCGGCAATGCTCGCCGCCTGGCTTTTCGGACCGAGGGCGACACCTTTTCGGGTCCCCTTCGGCCCGGGACCCCCTAGTCGGCTCGCGACGTCCTTGCAAGGGAGAGATATGACCCGACAACAGGTTCCCCAGCTGCTGCCCGCGCCCGGTCGCATGGCGGTCGACTTCGAGGAGCGAGTGAACTTCGACCGCTTGCGCGAGTACCGGCTGAGCCGCGCGCGCGCAGCTCTCGAAGCGTCCGAGCTCGGCGCGCTGCTCTGCTTCGACGTCAACAACGTCCGCTATCTCACCTCTACCCAGATCGGCGAGTGGGTGCGAGACAAGGTGTGCCGCTACGCGCTCCTGACGCGAGGCGGCGAGCCGGTGCTCTGGGACTTCGGCTCGGCGGCGGCCCATCACCGTCTGCACGCACCATGGCTGGCGCCGCAGAACTCGCGGGCCGGCATGCTTGGCCTGCGCGGTGCCGTGGCACCCGACGCGGGTCTGATGGATGCCGCCGCGACCGAGATCAAGATCCTCCTCGACGAGGCTGGGGTCGGTGACGCGCCGGTCGGCGTCGACATAGCCGAGACCCCGATGCTCTTCGCCCTCCAGCGCGCCGGCATCGACGTGCACGACGGCCAGCAGGTCATGCTCGATGCCCGGCAGAACAAGTCCTCCGACGAGATCGCGCTGCTGACGATGTCGGCAGCCATGGTCGACGGCGCCTACCAGCTCATCTCGGAGATTCTCAAGCCCGGGATCCGGGAGAACGAGATCGTCGGCGCGGTCAACGAGTTCTTGTACGGAGCGGGTTCCGACGACGTGGAGGCGATCAACGCCGTCTCTGGCGAACGGTGCAGCCCGCACCCGCACAACTTCTCTGATCGCATGATCCGTCCCGGCGACCAGGCATTCTTCGACATCATCCAGGCTTACAACGGCTATCGGACCTGCTATTACCGGACATTCGTGGTTGGCCGGGCGACCACCTCGCAGCGAGATGCCTACAAGCAGGCGCGGGAGTGGATTGACAGGGCGATCGACCTCGTGAAGCCGGGCGTAGGCACAGACGAGATCGCCCGTTGCTGGCCACGGGCAACCGACTTCGGCTTCTCGGACGAGATGGAAGCCTTCGGGCTGCAGTTCGGCCACGGGCTCGGGCTCGCGCTGCACGAGAGGCCGATCATAAGTCGCCTCAATTCCCTCGAGCACCCCGTCGAGATCGAGGTGGGAATGGTGTTCGCACTCGAGACCTACTGCCCGGCGTCGGACGGAGTCTCGGCCGCACGTATCGAGGAGGAGATCGTGGTGACCGATGACGGGCCACGTGTCATCACCTTGTTCCCGGCCGAAGAGCTCTTCGTGGCGAACGCCTACTGAATCGACAGGTGAACGATGACAGAAGAAACGAGAGTCGCCGCCATGCCAGCGCCTGAGCTGCCTTCGTCCGAGACGCGTCTCGAGCTGTACCGCATGATGTACAGGATCCGCAGCTTCGAGAAGCGTGCCTATGACCTGTTCCTCTCAGGTCTCGTGAAGGGGACGAGCCACCTCTCCCTCGGCCAGGAGGCCTTCGCCGCCTGTTTCGGCATGGCAATGCACACCGACGACTGGAGCTTTGCCACCTACCGCGGGCATGCCCACACTCTTGCCCGGGGCGTACCGATGACCCCTGTCATGGGCGAGCTCATGGGGCGCGCCTGCGGCCTCATGTCCGGCAAGGGCGGTTCGATGCACCTGACAAGCGTCGAGCACCACATGATGGGTTCATACGCGATCGTCGGAGCGCACCTGCCGATCGCGGTCGGTGCCGCCCTTTCGGCCCAGTACAGAGAGAGCGGCCAGGTCGCAGTCTGTTTCTTCGGCGACGGCGCGACGAACATCGGGGCCTTCCACGAGGCGCTCAATCTCGCGGCCGTCTGGAAGCTCCCGGTCGTATTCGTCTGCGAGAACAACCTCTACATGGAGTACACTCCGATCGCCGCGGTCACAGCCGTCGCTCGCCCGGCGGCTGATCGGGCGGCTGCCTACGGTCTCGAGCCCCTCGTGATCGACGGCAACGACGCTGACGTCGTCTACGCGACGGCGAGCGCGCTGCTCGCCCAGGCGCGATCTGGCGGCGGACCGAGCCTCGTCGAAGCGCTCACCTACCGCCACGGCGGCCACTCCCGTGCCGATCCGGGCAAGTACCGCCCTGACGACGAGGTCGCCGCCTGGCTGGAGCGGGACCCCGTCACGTCGTACCGGGCACGGCTGTTGGATGCGGGCTTGGCAGTCGGAGGGATCGAGCTCGTCGAGCAGGAGGCGTCAGCCGAGGTCGCCGACGCGACCGAGCGGTCCACGGCATCGCCGCCGCCTGATCCCTCGCTGCTCGAAAAGGACGTCTTTGCCGACGGAGGTGCATCATGGCGGAGCTGACCTACCGTAATGCCGTCGCGCGCGGCATCGCCCAGGAGATGGAACGCGACCCGACGGTCATCTTCCTCGGAGAGGACGTCGCCGCCGCCGGCGGTGCCTTCAAGGCGACTGTCGGCCTACTCGAGCAGTTCGGCCCGACAAGGGTGCGCGACACCCCGATCGCCGAGCAGGCGATCATTGGCGCCGCGATGGGAGCCGCCATGACCGGACTGCGACCCATCGCCGAGATCATGTTCTCGGACTTCTTCGCCGTCTGCTGGGACATCGTCGCGACCCAGATCGCGAAGACTCGGTACATGACAGACGGCCAGATAGATCTGCCGCTCGTGATCCGCTCGGGTAACGGTGGTGGCAGTCGCTTCGGTGCCCAGCACTCCCAGAGCGTCGAGAACTGGGCGATGGCCATCCCCGGGCTGAAGGTGGTAGCCCCGTCAACGCCTACCGACGTGGTCGGCCTGCTCGCGGCGGCCATCCGGGACCCGGATCCGGTGCTGTTCTTCGAGCACAAGTCGCTCTACGCGACAAAGCAAGACGTGCCCGACGGCGAGCTGCTCGACCAGCTCGGCAAGGCAAAGGTGGTACGCGAGGGGAGCGACGCCACAGTCGTGGCGCTGGCGGCGATGGTGCCCCGGGCGCTTCAAGCGGCCGAGGCCCTCGCCGCCGGGGGGATAGAGGTGACTGTCATCGACCTCCGTAGCCTCGTTCCGCTCGACGTCACTACGGTCGCTGCTTCCGTCGCCGCCACGAGCCACCTTTTCACAGTCGAGGAGAATCCACGGCTATGTGGGTGGGGTGCGGAGCTCGTCTCCATAATCGCCGACGAGTGCTTCTACGACCTCGACGGCCCGATCGTGCGCGTCACCACGCCGCACGTGCCGTTGCCGGCGGCTGCCGAGCTCGAGGACTTGGCACTCCCCTCCGTCGAACGTATCGCCGAGACGATCCGCACGAGGCTCGGTTGAAAGTGGGGCTCCGGCACACACGCCAGGACGCCAAAAGCTGCGGCTTCTAGGAGGCGACATGGACTACCGAAAAGGTGAAGCGAAACAGGCTGTGAGGGAGCAGGTCCACGGACTCTGGGCAGCGATGACAGTGCCCTTTGACGAGATGGGCGATCTCGACGTCCCGGCCTTGCGAAAAGACACCCGTCACCTGATAGACGTCCTGCAGGTTGACGGGATCTTCTGTGCCGGTGTGATGGCAGAGTTCTGGGCGCTCTCGTCAGATGAGCGCCGCGACGTCGTCGAGACCGTGCTCGACGAGGCGGACGGGCATTGCCGGGTCATCGCCCACACCGGGCACCACAGCGCGCGCGAGACGATCGAGCTGACGCGCCATGCCGAGTCGGCCGGAGCGGACTTCGCGGTTCTCATCAACCCGTACTACCCCCGCGTCGGCGAAGCTGGGCTGTACGCCTGGTTCGAACAGGTCGCTTCATCGGTGGACATCGGGCTGTGGCTCTTCGACACCTCATATGCCGGATTCGGCCTGTCGGTCCAGCTCATCGATTCCCTCGCCGACATCGAGAACATTTGCGGCATCAAGGTCGGACACGATCATGAGAAGTTCCTCGAGATTCTCGGGCGTGCCGGTGACCGCATCCTTGCATCGGAGCCCAACGAGGCGAGATGGCTCGAGAACCTGCTCGACCATCACGTGCAGGTCTTCATGTCCTCGGCCGCCCCCTACCTCTACCAGAACGCCCGCTCCCAGCCGATGCGGGATTACACCCTGGCGGCTCTCCGGGGCGACCGGGAGCTTGCCGAGGAGATCTCGTCGGGCCTGGAGCCGTTGCGCGCCATGTCGGAGCGGTACCTGACAGGTCCTTGGCGGCGCGACGGGACCCAGCCGATCGCGGCCATCAAAGAGTGGTCCTCGTTGCTCGGCCTCGCGGGCGGCGCGGTGCGAGCCCCGTTGTGCGAGCTGACGAGCGAGCAGGCAACTGCGCTTCGTGCCGACTTGACGGCCACCGGCTTGCTGGAGCCTGCGCCAGCTCTGGCGCACGCGCAAGGGTCTCGCTGAGGTTCGGATCGTCACCATCGCGGCGACACCCGAGGGCGGCTCCCGTCGAAGCGATCGAGGCATGGCAGCGGCGATATGATATATGGTTAGCCACCTAAGGTACGTGATGATGTCATGCAGTATCAGCGGGCCTAGTCTCGAAATGGGCCATTTGTGCTATCGAAGGGGGATCTGATGCCGGATGCTGGGATAGAAGCTGCCGTCTCCCATTGGGCTCCGAGGTTCGTTACCCAGGGCGTCGACCATAGCGACTTCCAACGGGTCACATCTCGGCTTGAAAGCTGGGAACAGTGGCTTGACGCATGGTGCGCCAACGGCGACCTCCATGCCTCGCTCGGCCAAGACGCGGAGCGGCTCGGGCGCGAGAGAACCGCGGGTGAGGCCTACGTTAGAGCCGCTCTCAGCTACCACTTCGCGAAGTTCGTCTGGGTGCTCGAGATGGACAAGCACCGCCGGGCTACTGCAAGCTCGGTCGAGAGCCTCCTGCACGCGCACAGGCTTCTCGATCCCACCGCCGAGAGGATCGAGATTCCCTTCGACGGGGCGACTCTTGTCGGCAACCTACGCCGCCCCGCAGGGCAGTCGCGCCCGCCACTTGTCATCTTGCTCCCTGGACTGGACTCGACGAAGGAGGAGTTCTTCAACTGGGAGCAGGTGTTCATCGACCGGGGACTCGCCACCTTCTCCCTTGACGGTCCGGGACAGGGCGAGACGGGCTACAAGCTTGCCATGCGCCACGACTACGAGGTGCCTCTGAGCGCCACGATCGATCACCTGAGCACTCGGTCAGATGTCGACCTCGACCGCCTCGGAGTCGTCGGTGTCAGCCTGGGCGGATACTACGCGCCCCGTGCGGCCGCCTTCGAGCCGCGGATCCGGGCCCTCGTCGCGGTCGCCGGGGCCTACGACATGGGCCCGCGCTTCGACGAGAGGCCACTCATAAGCAAGCAGGCATTCCAGCAGTACTCGCACTCGGCAGACCTGGACGAAGCCAGAGAGAAGGCGATGAGCATCTGCCTCAAGGGTGTCGCCGAGCTAATTGCGCAGCCGATGCTCGTGATCACGGGAAAGCTCGACCGGCTCGTGCCGTGGGAGGAGACCCGAAGGATCGCCGAGGAGGCACAGAACGCGCAGTTCGTCGTCTACGACGAAGGCAACCACGTCTGCAACAATCTCGCCTACCTCTACCGCCCGCTTGCGTCGGACTGGATCTGCGAGCAGCTGAGCTCGCTGTGAGGTCGCACCTCGAACAGGCTCAGCATCTTCCAGCCGGCCACAACCCCGATACAAGGAGCCCACTATGACCGATGCCCGGCTCGCGACAGCGATATCTCACTGGGGAGACCGATTCACCGCCGCGGGTGTCGAGCCGGCGGACTTCCGCAAGGTCACGACATCGATCGACAGCTGGAGCAACTGGTGCGAGGCGTGGACGGCCATGGCGGCCGAGCACGAGGACCTCGGGCGTCAGGCTCTGGCCGAAGGGCGTAACCGCTCGGCCGGCGAGCACCTCGCGCAGGCGGCGACGTGCTACCACTTCGGGCAGTTCGTCTTCCTCGACGACATCGAGCAGGCAGAAGCTGCCCAGGCAAGTGCGACGAGGTGCCTGGACGACGCCCTCGTGCATCTCGACCCTCCGGGGCGGAAAGAGGAGGTCGACTTCGAGGGAGTCCGGCTCACCGGGATCCTGCGCCTGCCGCGGGCGACCGCCGGCCCACATCCGACCGTCTTGCTCATCCCCGGGCTCGATTCCTCCAAAGTCGAGTTCCGCCGTGTCGAGCAGAGCTTCCTCGACAGAGGGGTTGCAACCTTTGCTTTCGACGGACCCGGTCAGGGTGAGTCGCGTGCCGTGATGCCGATGCGCGCCGACTGGGAGGCGCCAGGCGGTGCTGCTCTCGACCACCTCGAGCGGCTAGCGGAGGTCGACGCCACCCGGCTCGGCATCTGGGGGGTAAGCCTCGGCGGGTACTATGCGCCCCGCCTCGCGAGTGCGGACGCGCGGGTGAGAGCCTGCATAGCCCTCGCGGGCCCCTTTACCTTCGGCGAGGCCAACTGGGACGAGCTGCCGGATCTCACTCGTGCCGCTGTCCGTCGTTTCTCGAGCTCTGCCACCGAGGAGGAGGCCCATCGTTTCGCTCTTACTCTCAGCCTCGAGGGCCGTGCCAAGAGCATCACCTGCCCGCTCCTTATCGTCTTCGGCAAGCAGGACCGCCTCATCCCATGGGCCGACGCCGCCCGTCTCGCCTCCGAGGCCTCCGGCCCCGTCGACCTCCAGATGTTCGAAGACGGAAACCACGGGTGCACGAACATCTTGTACCGCCACCGCCCCTACGCGGCGGACTGGATGGCTCGCCAGTTGCAAGCCGAGACCTAGCTCCAGGGCCGTTCAGCTGACTGCGACCGGGGCCACGGCTCCTCCGAGGTAGAGCTGGCCGATCTCGGGGTGCTCGAGAACCTCTCGGCCGGTGCCTTCGAGCCTGACCCGCCCGTTCTCGAGTACGACCCCGTGAGTAGAGAGCCGGAGCCCCGCGCGGGCGTTCTGCTCCACGAGCAAGAGGGTGCGCCCGTCGGCTCTCATCTGACGGACCATATCGAAGACGACCTTCAAAGTCTTTGGGTCAAGGCCCATTGACGGCTCGTCCAGGATGACGAGGGCCGGGTCGAGCATCAGGCACCGCGCGAACTCGACGAGCCGTTGCTGGCCACCCGAGAGGCTACCGGCCTTGTCCTTGGCGCGCTCGGACACGATCGGGAACAGCGACATCACGCGCTCGAGGCGCTCGGACAGCACACGGCGGTCGTGGACGAGGAAGCCACCCATCTCGACGTTCTCACGCACGGTCATGTCGCGAAAGAGGCTGTGGTTCTGCGGCACCTGCACGATGCCGAGTTGGAGAACCTGCTTCGGCGTACGTCCCTGCAGCTTCTCGCCCCGAAACAGGATCTCTCCGCGCCGAGGTCGTAGCAGGGCGCTCACGGTCGCGAGCAGCGTCGACTTCCCTGCGCCATTCGGGCCGACGACACAGGTGATCCCACCGGCACGGACATCGAAGCTCACGCCGTGGAGCACGTCGCCGCCTCCGTAGCCCGCAACGACGTCGTTGAGGCTCAAGAGCGCCTCGCCTGTGTCGGCATCGCTCGGCCGCGGGCTCTCCTGGCTAATTGCCATCATCTGCCTCCTCTACCGAGCCGAGGTAGGCATCGAGCACGCGTGCATCTGCGCGGACTTCGGCCGGCGGGCCGCTCACGATGGCACACCCCATATCCATCACCGTCACCTTGTCGCAGAGTCCCATGACGAATTCCATGTTGTGCTCGACGATCAGGAACGTGGTGCCGCTCTTGTTGAGCTCGATGATGCGGCTGCGAATCTCTTCTATAAGGGTGGGGTTGATGCCGCCGGCCGGCTCGTCGAGAAGGATGACCGCCGGATCGGAGATGAGGACGTAGGCGAGCTCCAAGAGCTTTCGTTGGCCGTAGGACAGGATGCCGGCTTGGCTCTCGGCCAGGCGAGTGAGCCCGACGAAGGCGAGCAGCTCCATCGCTCGCTCGTGCTCGGCAGCCGAAGCGCTCCCGCGAGCGACGCTCCGGAACCAGTTCTCCCTCTGCTGGGTTGCCACGAGCATGTTCTCGAGAACCGTGAGACGGGAGAAGATTCTCGTGAGCTGGAAGGTCCGTCCGAGCCCGAGAGCGAAGATCTGATCCGGCTTTGCCCCGGTGACATGCTTTCCCTTGAACGACACGCGGCCCGAGTCCGCACGAACGTAGCCAGTGATGACGTTGAACAACGTCGTCTTACCTGACCCGTTCGGGCCGATCAACCCGCCGATCGAACCCTCTGAGAGGGTGAGCGAGCATCCGGACAAGGCTTGCACGCCGCCGAACGCCTTCGTAATACTGTCCACCTCGAGCAGCTCGGTCATTGCATACCAGTTGTGACAGCCGGAACCTCTCCGGCGACGTCGTCACCGACGGCGGAGCTTCCCTTTGTCGGCAGGATCTTCTCCCGCCGTTGCGCCAGGTGCAGGCGGACGAAGCGGCGCCAGTCGCCGATCGTCGGCACGAGCCCGCGCGGCATGAAGAGGATCACGAGGAGGAAGAGAGCTCCGTAGATGATGAGGTAAAGCGAGCCGACGGAGTACTGGATCGTGAGGTACTGCTCTATCGGCTCGAGCAGCAGCGCCCCGAGGAGTGGGCCCGAGATGGTGCCGATCCCGCCGAAGAAGGTCATGAGCGCGACCGTGATGCCAAATACCGGGTCGAAAGCGTACTGGGGGTAGATCTGCCCGATGAAGAAGGCGAAGATCGCCCCACCCATCCCGGTCACAAAAGCCGAGAGGACGAAGCCGAACATCTTTATACGCAGTACCTTTACGCCGAGCCCGCGAGCCCGGTCCTCGTCGTCACGGATGGCGAGAAGATGGAGGCCGAAGCGGGAGCGACGGATTCCCCAGAAGAGCAGCACCGAAAAGACGAGCACGGCGAAGGCCACGTAGTAGAAGGGGTCGTTGTAGGAGTTACCCAACCAGTTCGGGGTGGGGGGGAGGAGGCCGGCAGAGCCGCCTGTGAAGCTGAAATTGTATGCGAGGAGCTGGAAGACGAAGAAGATAGCGATGGTGATCACCACGAAGGTGTGCCGGCGCACCCGAAGAGCGATGAAACCGAAGGGCACCGCGATCACCGCGGCGACGAGCCCGGCGACCGGCACGAGCCAGAAGATGTCGCCGCTCGGCGCCATGTGAGCGTCGAGGGCGATCACCGTCAGGGCATAGGCCCCCGTGCCGTAAAAGACGCCGTTGCCGAGCGAGATGTAGCCGCTGTAGCCGGAGAAGCCGTTCCAAGCGGTGGCACTGGACATGAAGATGAGAGTGAACACGCCGATCGAGGTGAACGTCGGGTTCCCCTCGACGACTGGAACCAGCGCGAGAAGTACGAAGACAACGGTCCATACGCCGATCCCGATGCGCCGGACGGTCCGGCTCTGAGCGGCGCCTAGCGGCGCCGAAGCAGCCGTCGGTGATGTCTGGGTGCTCATCCTATTGGGCTCTGGCGGCCTGGCGCCCGAAGAGGCCTACTGGCCGGATTGACAGGACCGCGACAAGTGCCAGGAAGAAGATGACCGACGCCCAGTCCGGAGACCAGACGACGGCAACGACGTCTTCTATCACGAGCATGAGCACTGCCGCCGCGAGCGCTCCGCCGATGCTGCCGAGACCCCCGAGCACCACGATGACGAGCAGACGGGATATGAGGTCTTCGGCGCTGTTCGCGTTGAACGAGTTCGTCGCGCCGTAGATCATCCCGCCGGCCGCCGTCACCGCAGTGCCGATGCCAAAGGTGATAGTCGACACCCTCCGCACGTCCACCCCGACAAGGCTGGCGGCCGTGCGGTCCTGCATCGCCGCCCGCACGCTCGCCCCGAACCGCGTCCGGTAGAGGACGACGTAGAGGGCGACGAGCAGGCCGGCGGCGAGCAGGAACCCGAATATATAGATGTAGGAGAGGTAGACCCCGAACAATTCCACGCTTTGCGTCACGTACCAGGCGTGCAGCGCGAAGTAGTCGGTCCCGTAAACGATGTTGAGGACACCCTCGATTATGAGGAACACCGCGTACGTCACGAGGATTGACATCGCGATGCGTTCCTGCGCCTTCAATCGGCGCAGGAACGCCCACTCGACGGCAATGCCGACGATGAACAGAGCTGGGATGGTGATGAACAACCCGAGGAACAAGTCGATGCCGAAGTGCGCCTCGAGGCTGTAGCTCAGGTACGCCCCAAGGATGACGAAGATTCCCTGGGCAACGCTGATCACCTCCATGACCCCGAAGATAAGAGTCAGCCCCGATGCCATGAGGGCATAAACGCCCCCTGTCAGTATGCCGTCAATGATGCCAAGCAACATGGTGAGATGGCCGCCTCAGCCGCCCTGACCCCATACCGGCTTCGGGTACAGGACCGTCTTGACGGATCCAGGAGCGCCCTTAGGCAGGACCTGGACGAACTTGAGGTGCTGCCACTGGAAGATGTAAGTCCCACCGAAGGTCTGGCCCACCGAGTTGAACTTCACCGGGCCCTGCACGGTCGGGATGGAGTGGTTGCCGTGGAGCCAGGAGATTATCTTCGCGTTCGAGATGCTGTGGCTGCCTGCGACGGCGGCCGCGAGCACCTCGCCGGAGCTGAAGGTTCCGCCGATCTCCCCGTTCATCCCGTTCAGCGTGCCGCCGAACTTCTTCAGGTAGAGCTTCGTCATCGCGTGGTTGAGCGCATTGTCAGTGCTCGGGAACCACTGGTCGGGGACCATGATGCCCCCGGTGTTCGAGGCACCGACGGCCGACACGAAGGAGCTGCCCGAGTCGGGTCCGCTCGTTGCGATGAATGCCTTCGGGTTGTAGTGGGTCTGCTCGAAGGCCTGCATGAAGGCAGCGACCGTCGACGCGTCGACCGAACCGAGCACGACCACCTGCGCGTGGCTGGCTGCCACCGCGTCTGCGATCGGCGTGTAGTCGGTTACCTCCGCCGGGAACACCTTGTAGTAGACGGTACGGATGCCCGCCTTCTGCATGACCTTTTGCGCCGGGGGAACCATCGGCTGCGTGAAGGGGTCGTTCGAGGTCGCATAGGCAACCGTCGTCGGACGCTGGCTCTTCGGCATCTTCGCGAGCCACTTCGCGAACGGCAGGAGCTGGCCGATGACCGGCACGCTCACGTCGAAGTAGTCGTTGTAGTGGGCGGCAAAGGCTTCCGGTCCGCCGCCGGCGCCGTCGATGAGAGCGTAGCCGAAGCGGTGTGCGACCTTTTCCGTCGGCACGGTGAACAGCGTGGAGAACGGCCCGAGGATGAGCTGGACGTGGTCCAGGGTGATCAAGGTCTCGTAGTTCGTCACCAGCTGGGTGAGGCTCGATGCATCGGAGATGATCTTGAGCTGGACCGGGTGGCCGAGCAGGCCACCATGGGCGTTCTGGTAGTCAGCCCACAGCTCGTATCCTTGCTTGAAGGCCTGCCCATAGGCCGCGTTGTCGCCCGAGAGCGAGAGCGATACGCCGATCAGGACAGGAGACTTCTTGTGCGGTGCTGCACTTGCGCCGGCTACTCCAGCGCTGCCCAGCGCGGCGAGCAAGAGCCCTCCGGCGAGCGCGATCGAGCCTGCGGCATAGCGCCTCCGGCTCAGCTTCCCATCTCTTTGTCTCACGACAGCAACCCCCTTGTTCGTCGGTCCCAGTGGTTCCAGGTACCTGTGTGGCCCCCCAGTCGCCCCAGTCCGGGCGGCCGAAGCGTAAGTTTGAACAACCGATTGCAGACTGTCAAGTCACCCCGCTGCAGCGCTCGCCCCGGGCAGTTCTCGCAGGGGCCGACGTAGCTTGCGCCACGGGTCGACGCCGAGGGCCCCAGATGATGTCCTAGCGCACTTCCGGCGCGGCCTGCAATGTCTCGGCCAGCCAGTCCGCGGCAAGGGGGCGCGCCTCGTACCAGATGTTGTTGCAGACATGGACGCCATCGTCGAACACGACGGTGGTTACCGGGCCACCGAGCTCTGCCGCGACTCTCTCTGCCTCGGCTGGAGGTGACGCTGGGTCCTTCGCGCCGTAAATCTGCAGCACTGGGACCCGTACCTGTGCGGCGACGCCGGCGAGGGTTATCTCAGCTAGCACGGCCTCCGCGTCGGGTCCCATGTAGTGGAGCACTCCCGCGCGCGAGAGGCGGTCCAGGTGGGCGAAGCGCCCAGCTGGGCTGTACCAGCTGCTCATCGAGACGACGGCCCGGATGCGCTCGTCGAAGGCCGCCGCCCGGCAGGCGAACAGGCCGCCGTAGGAGATCCCAGCCACCGCAACCCTGCCGGGGTCGATGTCGCCGCGAGCAAGGAGAGTGTCGAGCATCGCATGGACTGCCAGCTCGTAGTCGGGCCTCAGCTTCATCTCGAAGCTCACGAGTCCTTGCCCAGGGCCGTCGAAGGCCGCTACGGCGAGGCCTCGCGCCACCATGTGCTCTGCGAGGTCGAAGAGCTCTTCCTTGGTGGAGTCGGCGCCCGGGAGCAGGAGCACGAGCGGAGGTGGTTCCGGGGCGTGCGGAACCCGAAGGTACCCACGGAGTCTCACGCCCTCGAAGTCCACCTCGATCATCGTCATCGGCGGGCCGAGCAGAGGTGCCGCTTCCTCGAAGCACTGCGCTGCCGCCTCGAGCGCCGCGCGGAGCTGGGAGGGGTCATGAGCGAACAGGAAACTCCCCCAGTGGTAGAAGAGCCCGGCCCGCACGTAGGCATCGGCGGCCGTCCGGCGGCGGCCCGCAGCCGCGGCATCGTCGGCTCTGGCGCGGTGCTTTGCCGCCCAGCGGCTCCAGGTCGCGCACCACTGCTCGTAGTCGCTCACTTCGGCCCTTATCTGGTCGAGCTCCCACGGCGACACGTGATTGGAGGTGATCCGCCAGCTGAACCGCCGGTACATCGCCTCGAGCCGCTCGTCCTTTTCGTCGGCCATCTGTCCCCCTTCGCACCACTCAGCGAGAGCTCCGGCCCAGCCTCGGCGACGAGCTGTGGCAGCGCCGGCCGCGCCAAGGTGGCCCGGAATCTGGCAGCGCGGTTCGCACCTTATCTCGCTTGACACCGCCGCATGGCGGTGTCACAGTCGTTTGCACTTGGGACACCGGGAGGGCTCGAGTACACAGGAGGAGATTCGCGTGGATGGCACGGACACCATCGGTTGGATCGGCGCTGGCCGGATGGGTAGCGCCATGGCCGCTCGCATCCTCAAGCACGGATGCGACGTCGCCGTCTACAACCGGACGTCCTCCAAGCTCGAGCCTCTCGTCGCCCTAGGGGCAAAGCCCGTAGAGGCCGTCTCGGAGCTAGCGGCCCGGCGCATCGTCTTTGTGACCGTGGCATCGTCGGAGGACCTCCTCGGGGTTCTCGAGGGAGACGGCGGCCTGCTGTCCCAAGATGAGGCGCCCGAGATTGTCGTCGACTGCTCGACGGTGTCGTTGGAAGCCTCTGCCCGAGCGCGTGCGCTCGCCGCCGAGCGATCGACGACGCTGCTGGCGGCTCCGGTCAGCGGCAACGCAAAGGTGGTCAAAGCCGGACGACTCACCATGGCCGTCTCGGGTCCGCGGGCGGCTTTCGACTCCGTGCGTCCGTACCTCGAGCTCATCAGCGCCGGGGCCACCTATGTCGGCGAGGGCGAGCTGGCCCGCTTGGTCAAGCTCTGTCACAACCTGATGCTCGGAGTCGTAACCCAGTCGCTGGTCGAGATCACGGTGCTCGCGGAGAAGGGCGGGGTACGCCGGCAGGACTTTCTCGCGTTCCTCAACGACTCGGTGATGGGCTCCACCTTCACCCGGTACAAGTCGCCCGCTCTCGTCAACCTTGACTTCACGCCGACTTTCACGACCAGCCTCTTGCAGAAGGACCTCGACCTCGGGCTGGCCGCAGGCCGCGCCCACAACGTCGCCATGCCGGTCGCAGCCCTCGTCCACCAGCTCGTGAGCGCCGCGGTGGGCGAAGGCATGGGGGACACCGATTTCGCGGCCATCTTGCAGTTGGAGGCCCGGGCCTCCGGCCTCGAGCTCAAGAGCGAGAACGCGGTCGTGGACGACGGTCTCGGGGCGCCCGTAACTGCAGGGATGTGAGCGGTACCGGCGTCTCGCATCGGGGCGGAGCCCGCGGCTTGCGGGCCGAGCTCGAGCAGGTTCTGCTTCGGCGCCGGGCAGATAATGCTCGTACCGCTCAGGCGTCGTGCCAGCCGATCGGCTCCGAGGCGAACACGCCGAGCGCTTCGAGGCCGTCGCGCAACCGCGCGACTTGATCCGGCTCGAGGTCCAACAAGGGAAGTCGCACCCCGCCCGAGTCGCGGCCGAGGAGCCTGACGGCGGTCTTGACCGACGCGGGGTAGCCCGGGCGAAGCAGGTGCCAGAGCGCGGACATCTTGTGCTGGAGGTCGGCGGCTCGCCGGAGCTCGCCGTCGCGGCAAGCCTCGTAGAGGTCGGCGACCAGGCGCGGGGCCACGGCTGAACAGGGGGAGAAGCAACCCGCTCCGCCGACCACCATCGATGGAAGGAGGAATTCGACGCCCGTGAACATTTTGAAGCCGGGCCGTGCGGCGCTCGTCAGGCGGCACGCCTCGGTGAACGACTGCATGTTGTAGCTGGCGTCCTTGACGCCGGCGAAATTCTCCAGGCGCTCGATCAACTCTACGAGCAGCTCAGTGGTCACGGTGACACCGAGCCGGCTCGGGAAGTTGTAGGCGAGAAGATCGATGGACACCGATCGCGCCACCGTCTCGAAGTGCTCGGCGAGAGCCCGCTGTGACGGCTGCCAGTGGTAAGGCGTCACGACGACGACCGCGCTTGCTCCCACCGACTCGGCGTGGCGCGCGAGAGCGACGACCTGATCGGTTCCGGGCATGCTGGCATGGACGAAGACCGGGATCCGCCCTGCGGCTGCAGTGACTGCAGTGGCCGCGAGCTGCTGTCGCTCTTCGAGCGAAAGGTTGAGCGATTCCCCCGTATGCATCGGCAAGGCGACTGCGTGCGCGCCGTGCAGGACCTGAAAATCGACCCATCGGGCCGCTGTCACCAGGTCCAGGCGGTTGTCGCTCGTAAATGCTGTGACGGGGGTTGCAACCACGCCCGGCAGGACGCTCGTGATGACGCCTCGCTCTCTCGAAGATGGGGCGAAGGCCCACCAAGGCACTCGCCGACGGATGAGCCCAGGGTGCGATCATATCGACGCCCTGGGAGCCGTGCCAGCAGAGGAGTCGGTCAGGTCGCGGCCGAGCCAGACATCTCCATGCCGGGTGCCTGCCCGACAGGCGAGGTGGCTACGCCCGCGGCGCCCGGGCGGTCCGAGCCACGCGAACCAGCGGCCACGAGCTCCTTGGCGCTCGCAGCCAGAGCGCGTCGCGGCACCCTGCCGGAGGTCCCCGGGCCGGCTGGCACCGGTGCGGTCGAAGCCCTGACGACAAGCCGCGGGGCCAGGAAGAGCTCCTTCACCGGGCCCCGGCAGTCGTCGATGCGCTCGAGCACGAGCTCGGCCGCGTATGTCCCCACCTCGTAGTGGGGCAGGCCGACCGAAGTGAGGGGAGGGTTGACCCTATCTACGAAGGGCATGTCGTTGAAGCCGACGAGCGAGACGTCGCGCGGGCAGTTGAGACCGGCCTGGACCAGGGCGCGCAAGCATCCGAGGGCGAGCATGTCGTTTGCAGCCACTATCGCCGTCACCTGGCGCGCGCGCCCCAGCAGCTCGCGACCACCCGCGTAGCCGGCCGTCTCCGAGAAAGACTCGGCGAAGATCACGAGCTCGTCGTCGCCCTCGAGGCCAGCAGCTTCGATTCCGGTACGGAACCCGCGGTAGCGCCCGGCGCCGGTCGAAAGCTCCTGGGGACCGGCAAGGTGCGCGATATGGCGGTGGCCGAGGCCGGTGAGATGGCTGACGGCCGTCTGGATTCCGGCGCTGTCGTCCACCGAGACCGACGGTAGGCGGTGGCCGTCGACCACGCGGTTGACAAGCACGACCGGAAGTCCGGATCGGGCGATCTCGACAAGGCGCGGGTGCTTACGCCTAGCAGTGGCAATTATTAGGCCATCGATCTGCCGTGCCTCCATGCGCTCCAGCACGAGACGTTCCCGGCTCTCGTCGTTGTCGGTGTTGCCGATGAGCGGCACGTAGCCCGAGGAGACGAGCCTGTCCTCGATTCCTCGCACGATCGGAGGGAACACCGGGTTCGTGAGGTCGGGAAGAATGACTCCGATCGTGGCCGAGCGGCGGGTCTTGAGGCTCCGGGCGACGTGGTCGGGCCGATAGTCGAGCGCTCGCGCGGCTTCCTCGATGCGCCGCACCGTCTCGGAGTGCACGAGTTGGCGCGTCTCCTCGTTGAGGGCCCGTGACGCCGTCGCCGGGTGGACGCCGGCAAGTCGTGCCACGTCACGCAAGATGGCGCGACGTGTACCTGCTTCCTGCTGATCCTCCGTCATGGCATCGTTCGCCTCGGCTCCGACGACTCAGCGGGAGGCGGCCCAGTAGTCGGGCGAAGCCTTGCTCGCCCGCAGGTCCTCGGCGCTCTCGAAGCCCGGCGCCAGCGAAGCCGCGGTCCCGGAAAGGACCTCGTGGTGGTCGATCCCGAGTAGGCGTATCCAGCTCTGCTGACCCATCGTGAGAGCGACGAAGCAACCCAGCTCCACCAGCTCCGCTTCGCTGAAGTGACGGCGGAGGCGGTCCCAGAAGGCGTCGTCGGTGTCAAGATGCCAGGTGATCGCCTCGGCGTAGGACAGCGCCGCCTTCTGGCGCTCGTCGTATAGAGCGGAGGACTCGAAGTCGAGGAGATGATCGTAGTGCTGCTCGCTCATCCCGGCCGCAGCGGCTTTGAGCGAACGCTGGTTGCCGCAGTACTCGCATCTGACGCTGCGCGAGACGTAGACCCGGCAGAGATCCTTGATGGAGTGGTCGCACACTCCCTCTTTGAATATGGCGTGCCAGCTGTCGGCGAAGGCCCAGAATGCTGCCGGCACATGGGCACGCACCGCCGAGCTCTCGGGTCGGGGAGTCCCTTCTCGCGCGCACCGGGCCATCTCCGTTTGCATAGCTTAGTCCATTGCCTCTAGGGG
>CAZAMA010000025.1:0-19699 GCA_964485645.1 uncultured Acidimicrobiaceae bacterium
CTTACCTCTAAGCCGCACCATGCTCAGCGACCACAAGTCGCCTTACGTGGGTCGTTTCGCCTGCGACTGGCATCGACTCGCAACCACAGACCCATGCGCACCCATCGCCTCGGAGTCTAGGGGGGCGATCCCAGAGAACGCGCGCGATCGAAGGGACCGCCGGCGGGACCCGGGGTCAGCCACGTCCGAGAGAGTCGCCGTCGACCGGCACCCCCGGTGGCACTTGCGCGAGGCGCCTAGCAAAGGCGTCGAGAGCAACCGCGGGCCCAGGATCCACGCCCTCTCTCGCCGCGAGATGAAGCGACAAGAACTCGCCGATCATGGCCAAGTCGAAGAAACGCGCCAGCTCACCGGTACCGTGAGCCTCGACGTCGATCACACGGGCGACTGCCTCTGAGGTCATCTCGGCAAAGAGGTCGAAACGCCTCCTCGTGCGCAGGTCCTCCAGACCGGTGCGGAGGTTGACCAGGCTCAGCACTTGGCGGGTGACGTCGCCGTGCTGACCGAAGCCGGACAGCTCGTCGTGGGCCACCTCGGGATGCGCGCCGCAATAGGCTGGTGCCTTCGCGTTCGTGTTGACCCTTGCCTTCCAGAGGCGAGCCGCCACGGCTCCGAGGCCCGATGAGCCGTGAACGATCGGGATAGTCCGGCCGAGCAGCCGCGCGATCTCGGCCGCGCGGCCGCCCCCTCGAGACAACGAGCTGCTTCGCCGCGCCAGCTGCGCGCACGCCGCTGACAGCTCGACCGCAGCGTCTCCGAAGAGCCCCAGCTGCTCACTGGCGAGCAACAGCGGCACCAAGGTGGCCGCCATCGAGGAATTGGAGCCACGCGGGGTCGCACCGGCGGCGTCGCTCGGGCCGATCGGTATCACGAGGCCCCCCTCCCTATCGACCAGGTGGGCGAGCAACCCCCCGCTCGTCACCGCCACGACGGGAGCGCCGGCAGAGAGCGACCCGGCGGCAAAGGCGAGGGTTTCTTCGCTGTCGCCGCCGAAAGACACGACGAAGACGACGGACCGCTCCCCGAGAAAGCGCAGCGGAGCCGGGGGGCTCGCGAGCAGCACCGGAACGGGCGAGCGCGAGGCGGCAAAAGCCTGCAACACTTGCCCGGCCAGTGCGCTCCCGCCCGTCCCGGCGACCACGACCGACGCGAGGGCCCAACTCTGGACAACGGCACTTGGGAGCGACACGTACCCGGCCATCGCCGATGCGATCCGATCACCGAGACCTGTCGCGCTCGCGAGCAGTCTCTCGCTGTCGAGCGGCAGCCATGGCTCCGGCGGCCCTGGCGTCACAGGGCTGGCGTCACAGGGCTGGCGTCACAGGGCTGGCGTCACAGGGCTGGCGACGGCCCGAAATTTGGGCTTATCCCTTCCGCGTCTGCCTTCGCCCCGAGACGAGCGTCTTCGTCGTCGCTCACGGTCTCGGACTCGTCGACGAGCATGACCGGAATGCCGTCGACAATGCGATAGCGACGGCGCAGCCGAGGGTTATAGAGCGTGTCCTCGTCCGCGAAGTAGAGCAGCGGCCCCTTGTCCTCCGGGCAGGCCAGGATTTCGAGCAGGAGAGGGTCAAGTGCCATGGCATGGCCTCCGGTTCTCGTTCAGTCTTCGGGCTTCTCGAGGCTTGCGATGAGACGGGACACCTCGCCCAGATGATCCTCGCACTCCTGGGCCGAGCCGGCCTCGAGGTTCAGGCGGAGCAAGGGCTCTGTGTTCGAGGGGCGTAGGTTGAACCACCACGTGCCAAGGTCGACCGTGAGTCCGTCCAGGTGGTCGAGCGAAGCCCCGGCGTCCTTGTAGCGTGTCTCCACAGCGGCGAGAACCGCATCGGTGTCGCCGACTTTGGTGTTGATCTCGCCGGAGTCGAAGTACCGCTCGAAGGCTACGCGCAGCTCCGACAGCGGGCGCGCGGCGTTGGACATGAGCTCCAGCACGGTCATCGCAGCGATGATGCCCGAGTCTGCCCGATAGTTGTCGAGAAAGTAGTAATGGCCCGAGTGCTCGCCTCCGAACACCGCTCCGGTCTCCGCCATCGTCGCCTTCACGAAGGAGTGCCCGACCCGGGTCCGCACGGGCATGCCGCCGCGCTCGATGATCACTTCCGGCACCGATTTCGAGCAGATGAGGTTGTAGAGGATGGTGGCGCCGGGGTGCTTGTCGAGCACCGCCGCCGCCACGATGGAAGTGGTGAGAGAGCCCGACAGGGGCACGGCCTTGTCGTCGACGAGGAACACGCGGTCCGCGTCCCCGTCGAACGCGAGGCCCACGTCAGCGCCCACCTCGAGCACCCGCGAGCGCAGCGCCACCAGGTTTGCGGCCTGGATCGGGTCGGCCGGATGGTTGGGGAACGTGCCGTCGAGCTCGCCGAAGAGGATCTCCAGCTCGATCGGCAGGCCGGAGAACACCCGGGGCACGACGAGCCCGCCCATGCCATTGGCCGTGTCCGCGACGACACGAATCGGGCGCAGGCTCGACACGTCGATGAAGGAGCGGACGTGCGCGGCGAACTCCTCCAGGAGATCTGCCCTGCGGTACCGTGGATCAGTTGCAGGATCCGCCAGGTTGGAGAGCGAGTCGCTTGCCAGGAACTGCTCGGCGCCCGCGCGAATCTCGCCGAGTCCGCTGTCCTTACCGACCGGCTTTGCACCTGCCAGGCAGAACTTGATGCCGTTGTAGGACGCCGGGTTGTGCGAGGCCGTGAGCATCGCCCCGGGCATCGAGCGGCTGCCTGAGGCGAAGTAGAGGAGGTCGGTCGAGGCGAGGCCGACGTCGAGCACCTCGAGACCCTCGGACAGCACGCCCGCAGCAAGCGCTTGCGACAGCTCCACGCCCGAGGTGCGCATGTCCCGGCCGACCGCGATCGCGCGGGCACCGTCGCATTCGCGAGCGAACCGGGCGAAACCCGCCCCGATCGCGGCAGCCAGAGGCCTGTCCAGCTGATCGGGAACGGTGCCGCGCACGTCGTAGGCCTTGAAGATCGTCGCGAGGCGATCGCGGGAGTCAGGTGGGATCTCAGCAGCAAGGGACATTGTCAAGCGAGCCTAGGTCAACGCTGGAGAGCAAACGCGATGATCGTCGTCGTATTGAAGGCTGCGTGAGCGACGATTGTCGGGCCGAGGCGACCTGTCCGGTAAGCGACGTACGCGAGCACCATCCCAAAGCCCGCGAGGCCGAGGAACTGCAGGGCCTCGAAATGGGCAAGGCCGAACACGAGACCGGTGATGACGCTAGAGAGCGCCGGGGCGATCCGCG
The DNA here is from genome assembly GCA_964485645.1 of uncultured Acidimicrobiaceae bacterium. Taxonomy (GTDB): domain Bacteria; phylum Actinomycetota; class Acidimicrobiia; order Acidimicrobiales; family Bog-793; genus JAKACA01. The sequence goes on from CAZAMA010000025.1 coordinate 3,254, forward strand.
GACCGAGATGGCGAAGGCGCCCGAGGAGGCCCCTCAGGAGCAGCCCGCGAAAGAACAGCTCTTCGACTACGGGGCTACCCACGCATACGAGCACGCTTATCACCACGAAACTGGCCGTGTCGTAGTTCACCGGCAACAAGAGCTGCTGCGCCGGGTGAGCGAGCTTCGAGTCGAGATTGTGGACAAAAGGCTGCAGCGGCAGCTCGAGCAGCGGTACGAGGAGGTACTGAGAGCCAACTCCGATCGCTATGCCGAGGGGGAGATCCGGCCAGGCACGGATTCGCAGGCCGTAGTCCTCGACGAGGCGGGAGAAGCCGCCCGATACCTGCCCGCTCTCGGCATTGACCGGGTCCAGCCTCGCCGGCACGAGCCCGCGGGTCCGGCTGGCCACGACGGCAGCGCCGACGAAGCCCGCCCACAGCGCCGCGAAGTCCACGACGTCGGTGCCAAGCTGGCTCGGGTGCGGTCCGGCGATGGAGTCGTACGCCGACACCGCGACTATCGCCAGGAGGAAGCCGACCGCCAGCCCGAGGGCTGCCTCCCAGATGCCAAAGGTGTTGCCGAGCGCTCGCGAGCTGCTGTCGCCCATGACCCGAGCGTCGCCCGAATCGGGTCCTGCGGTCAACTCGCGGGCACGATGCCCACATACCCGGACAGCACGCCTACGATGTTGGGGTGAGCCGTCAACCCCAAGACATGCGCCCGAGCGGTCAGGGACGCCCGGGTACGGGGTCCTCTGGGCCGGACCAGCCATGGCGCTGGCTGATCGCCCTTGGCGCCGTGGTAGTCCTTGTCCTGCTCGTGACCTCTGCGATGCATGGGAGCACGGCCAAGCCGCTGCGCTATTCGGAGTTCGTGAACGACGTCAACCATAACCTCGTGGCAAGCGTCAACTACGACAACACCAACGCCGGGATCACCGGGGAGCTGCGTAACGGGACCAATTTCAGCACCACGGGTCCCGGTCAAGGGATGCCGACGAGCCTCGTCAACACCTTGCACGCCGACAACGCGGAGCTGACTTTCTCGAGCCCGTCGACCGGCATCCTCCAGAGCCTGATCGTCTGGGTGCTCCCGCTCGTGCTCCTCGTGGTGTTCTTCCTCTGGATGAGCCGACGTGCCCAGGGCCAGATGAGCGGCATCATGTCGATAGGACGTTCGCGGGCCAAGGTCTACACGACGGAGAGGCCGCGCACGACCTTCAACGACGTCGCCGGCTACCAGGGGGTGAAGCAGGAGATAAGCGAAGTCGTCGACTTCCTCAAGTCGTCCGCCCGCTTCAGGGACATCGGCGCGCGCGTGCCGAAAGGTGTGCTTCTCGTGGGTCCTCCCGGCACCGGCAAGACGCTGCTCGCCCGAGCAGTTGCCGGCGAGGCCGGGGTGCCGTTCTTGTCGGTGAGCGGTTCGGACTTCATGGAGATGTTCGTCGGCGTCGGCGCGAGCCGGGTACGTGACCTCTTCCAGACCGCCCGCAAGCAGGCGCCCGCGATCATCTTCGTGGACGAGATCGATTCGATCGGGCGAAAGCGCGGCGCAGGGCTCGGCGGTGGCCACGACGAGCGGGAGCAGACGCTCAACCAGATGCTGAACGAGATGGACGGTTTCGATCCGACCGAGGGCGTGGTCATAATGGCCGCGACGAACCGCCCCGACATCCTCGACCCGGCACTGTTGCGGCCGGGGCGCTTCGACCGCCAGATCGTCGTGCCGCTCCCGGACCTCGATGAGCGCCTGCCGATCCTCCAAGTCCACTGCCGCGACAAGCGCGTGAGCGACGACGTCGACCTCTCGATCGTCGCGCGCGGCACGCCCGGCATGAGCGGGGCAGAGCTTGCCAACCTCGTGAACGAGGCAGCGCTGCACGCCGTGAGGCGTGGGAGCCAGTGGATCCAGATGCGAGACTTCGACGCGGCGCGTGACCGCGTGCTCATGGGCATGCCGAGAGAGTCGATGGCACTCTCTCCCGACGAGAAGGAGCGCGTCGCCTACCACGAGGGTGGACATGCCGTGCTCGCCTACGTCCTGCCGCATGCCGACCCTCTGCTCAAGGTCAGCATCATCCCTACCGGTATGGCCCTCGGCGTCACCCAGCAGCTGCCGGCCGAAGAGCGGCACATCTACCCCCGTGAGTACATAGAAGACTCCCTCGCGGTGCGCATGGGTGGCCGGGTGGCCGAGAAGCTCGTCTACGACGGCCTCTCCACCGGTGCGAGCGACGACTTGCAGCGCAATACCGAGCTGGCTCGCAAGATGGTCCGCGAGTGGGGCATGTCCGACCGGATCGGTCCGATGGCCTGGGGGCAGCAGGGGACGGTGTTTCTCGGTGAGGACCTCATGCACACGCGTGACTACTCCGAGGACACGAGCCGCGTCGTCGACGAGGAGATCGAGCGGATCCTTCGAGCCCAGGAGCTTCGCGCGGAGCAGGTGCTGACCGATCATCGCGGCGGACTCGATGCTGTCGCCACGGCCCTTCTCGAGCACGAGACCATCGACGGTCGCGAAATTGCCCGCATGGTGGACGAGGCGTACGGGCGCCCGGTGCATGCGCTTCCAGCCGGCGAGGAAGTGTCCGACTCGGCTCGTTTCGCAACTTCGCTCGTGGGAGGTAGTGCGGAGCCTTCTCCTCTCGCCGTGGCGGCACCGCCGGTGCCTTCGGGCGCGAGCGGGCTCTCCGTGGACGGACCGAGGGTAGCGCCCGGAATGGATTGAGGTCCTCCGCAGTACGTTGTCGAGCGTCTCGGCAGCGAGAGGTCGTGCTGTCCCCGCCTGGCGCGGCGCGACCCTCAAGATCCTTCAGGGGAACAGCGGAATCCCCTCCAGAGGCGCCGGCGCGACCAAGTTGGCCCTGCGGTGCGGCCCGACGGTCGACAAGTCCTGCTCAGCGACGACCGGCGAGCTCGAGATCAGCTCGAGTCCGGCGAAGGCTGTGCCATGGGCGGGCAGGCTTAGCGCCAAAGTCACGGTGGTGCCTGGGGCGAGTGACAGGACCGCCAGCTGAGAGCGGCCCGGCGGCCCAGCAGTTGAAAGTCGCAGCACCTCGATTCTCGCCTGCGCGGCCCCTGGGTTGCTGACCACGATATCGCCGCGTTCTGGCAGTGACCCGGCTGTGCTCGTGGCCGGTGCGCCAGGAAGGAGCCACTCGGAAGCAGGCTCGCAAGTCGCCGCCAGCAGCGCCACCGTCTGGGCACGGACAGCAACTTGCTGCACGTCACTTCGAGCCACCACCACGCCGACGCCTCGGGCAACCCTCAAGACGATCGGGCCCCCGAGGATCCGGCGCGAGCTGGCCTTGGAGGTCCTCGCCGACGCCACGGTGGGCGACGGCAGCGTTATCTCGCGCACGTCTCCAGCAGGCACGATCGCCGATATCTCGACTACCGGCCGGCCTGTCGCCTGCGACGACGCGGCGGAAGACGAGATGCTCACGTCGGCAGCTCGCGACCCTGGGTCATACACGTCGAGAGAGACGGTTCCGCCCCGTGCAGCGGGGCCCGGTGTCATCACCCAGGAGGAACGGGGAGATCCGACACCGACCACAAGTGCCTGCCCGTGCAGGGCCGGCGTCGCCGTCGGATCCGAGACGACTGTCTCATAGGCGCCGAGAACGACCCGACCTACCGTCGTCTCATCAGAGATCGCCACTAGGTCCTGCTGAACGACCAAACGTGCGACGTCGAACACCTGGAGCGAATATGGCCTGATGATGAGACCCTGCAGCGCTGGAGGGAGGACTACTCCCGAGGCGCTCGAGGCTCGTATCCCGACCACGGCCTGAGTTGCAGTCGGATCGAAGAGCGAGACGAGGATACCGGAGCGGCCCCCGGTCGATCCCCCGGCAATATAGGAGCTGGTTGTCCCACCGGTCGCGCACGGGGACTCTTGCTGCGCCGAGCTCGGCAGGGACCTCGGGGCGCGTTTCTTCCCGCTGGTCGCGGCCCCCACCCGTGGACCGGTGCCGGTCGACTCGAACACCGCGACCGAGCCGGCGGTCTCGAGAACACTGACGGCGTCGTCCTGGCGCGGCCCGGTCCTGTGCAGCGCTACGACTCTTTGGCTGTGGGGAGCCACAACCAGCTCGGTGCTCCAGGAGGGCAAGGCGCGCTCGGCTTTCCTCGGTACAGCGGCGACGGCATCGACAAAGACCTGGACGCTGGCAGGTACCCGCCCTGGGTTGTCGATGACGACAGATGACTGCTGCGACGACGACCCCGCGAGGAGCGGGCCGGGGCATTCCCACTCGACCGCCGTCGATGACGCCAGGTTCACTACGGGCAGCTGCCCGCCTTGAGACACGTTGGCGGCGCGAGGTACGCCGGCGCTCACAACCGCCCCGGCTATCAAGATGCCGGCCAGCATCAGGGCCACGAGCAGCACCGCTCGCACGCGAACCCGCACCTCGGCTCCGTTAGCCTCGCGACCTGCCCTAGTGCGCGAGCGCACTGTTGGCGGGACCGGGCCGCTATCAGCTTTCATCGCCATGTCGCTTTCGCTGTCGGTGGGGACGCGACGGTGGAGCGAGGACCCGGGCGTTCCCACCGGTGGCTCCCACCGCCGCGCGACGCGGACGCCGCCTCCTCACGACACCCTCCACTATGCACGAGCAGATCACCAGGAGCCCGACGGCGACACCGACCAACGCGAACACGCCGAGGGACGAGCTGCCCGGTCGCGATAAAGTCCCCAGGCCGTCCCGCGGGGTCCAACGGGCGTTCGCCCAGACAAGCATCCCGTCGTCGATTGGTAGCTGGCGCAGGTCGCTCTGTGCCTCGAGGGCGCTGACAAGCCCTCTCGGCGGCAACGCGAGGGCTGGCGCCTGCTCGCCGATGAGCGCGGGCGCATCGGCTGTCGGTACGACGATGTAGCGGATTCCGGCTGGCGCGACCAGGGCTCCGAGTCGAAGGGTTCTGCCCGCCATGGCTGATATGACCTCATCGGCCACCCCGCCTGCCGGTCCTGGGTTGGCCGCCGGCCAGAGCGCGTCCACCGTCGGAAGCCCCGCAGTCGTGACGAACGCCGCCAACCCCTGCCCCACCTGGAATGCCGTCCCTGGTAGCGCTCGCGGATTGCCGATCCAAAGGACGCGAGCCCCGGGCGGAAAAGGGGTCGTGAACTCGGCCGATGCCTCCTCCAGGCCGATTCCAGGCATCCCCGCTCGTCCCCCGAGCAGAACACCGAGCGCGGGCGCAACCCCGAGAGCCAGGCAGAGTGCGGCCAGGACTCCGGTTACCTGCCGCCACCCGAAACGATGCCGCCTCAGGTCGCGCTCGAACGCCGCGACCCCGATTCCAGAGCAAGCCGCGAAGGCGACCGCGGCCGGAGCCACCAGCACCTCAACTCTTCCACCACCGGCGCCGAGCCAGCCCTCACCTGCGATCCACGCGAGCAGCACCGAGCCGAGCGCACATAGCCACCAGCGAGTCACCCAGGCGAGCCGCGGTCCCCTGGCCCACACAAAGCCGAAAAAAGCCAACGCAACCAGTCCGGTCACCCCCCAGAAGCCGCCAATCGCCCCGGTATGGCCCCGGAGGAGGTCAGCCGGAGAAAGTGCTGATCTCGCCGACGAGACGCTTCCCGAGAGCAGGCTCCACCGCGCGCCACCCTGGAGCCAAGTCACCGACCAGGGCAGGCAGCAGGCAAATGCTACGACAAGTCCCGCTGATCCCACTGACGCCGCGCGGAGCATCGGACGCCAGCCACCGACGGCAGCACTCGCGAGCAGCGACATGACGACCACGACCCCGACATCGAGCACGACAGGCGGGGAGAGGGCGACCATGGCTGCCAAGAGGAGTCCGAGAGGTGCGATCTCGGCGACCAGGGCCCGCGGGCCCCAGGCGCCTCCCGGCACACCTGGCGGTGGTCCGTACGGCTCGAGCCCGCTCGCGCGTGCCAGGCGTCGAAGGACGAAGGGCAGGCCGGCCAAGGCCACCGACGCCTCGATGTCACCGGTCCCGAGTCCATTCCATAGCAGCGGCGACGAGACGAACACGACGACTGCAACCAACCGGGCGCGCGGAGACCCAAAGTCGCCCAGTAGCCGCCAGGTGCCGATCGTACCCACGACGGTGCCGCTCAGAAAGGCGAGTTTGAGCGCGACGGCAGAGCTGTTGCCAAGGACGATGCCTACGAGCCCGATCAGGCCGAAGGCAGACGGGCTCACCTGCCTTGGCCCCCAGCCCGGGGCAGTACGGCCGCCCACCCACTGGCCGAGGAGGTGGAGGGCGCTCGGGGCGACTACCAGGTCGCCGATGACCGGCAGCTGCCCGAAGAGCAGGCCGCGGATTCCGAAGACGACGAGCAGGCCGATCACGACACCGGCGACCGCCTGCCCTGACTTAACCTCTCCGCGACGAGCTCGCTCGTACAGCGCCGTCAGCTTGTCGACCTCGCGGGAGCGGTCGTCTCTGTGGAGGTGCGCTCCGGTCGCGGCGTCTGCTGGCGCGCGACCAGATGGTGCGCCACGATGGTGCCGCGCCACTGTGACGTCGCCCTGGTTCTGGGGATCGGTCAGACGGTGGAGATAGCTGCGACGCGCCATGCGGCTTACCACGACCCGATCGCTCAACTGCCTCACTTCGTGTACCACGCGCCGTGCCTCACGCAGCGACCGGCGGTGGTCTATGTTCCATCGCCACGCCGAGCGCGCTGCCCTGGCTCTGTCTCTCCTGCCGGTGAGGGGGGCTGCCAGTGAGTCGAGAACCACCAAGACGGCCAGCTCCAGAGCGACCGTCATTCGGCGCGGGAGCCCGTAGTTCTTGAGGACCGCACGCAGCTCGTTACGCCGGCGGATCGCGGTCTCGTCCTCGATCGGCCTCTCGCCGGCGGCCGTGGACTGGCGATGTCGCGCGACGGCGCGAGGCGCGGTCACGACGCGCGCGGCGGCCAGCTGCGCTCGCCAGCAGAGGTCGACGTCTTCGCCGTAGGCACCCATCTCCGCATCGAAGCCACCGATCGCGGCGAAGAGATCAACCCTCGCGAGCAAACACGCGCTGGACACGGCGAAGACCTCTCGTACCTCGTCATGTTGAGCCTGGTCGAGCTCGCCTTCTTCGATGCGGGCAACAGGAGAGCCGAACCGGCTCACGCCGAGGCCGATCTGCAGTATCCGATCGGGAGTCTCCCAGTCGAGGAGCTTCGGGCCGACGATGCCGGCATTAGAGCGGAACGCCTCCTCGACCATGAGCCGGACGGCACTCGGGGCGAGAGCGACGTCGTCGTGACAGAACAGGAAGAAGCTGGCGCCCTCGATCCCTTTGAGCACGTCGTTTGCCGCCGCGGCGAACCCCGTCGCTTCAGGGCGCCTGCGCACGAAGCTGCCCGGGAGAACCATTGCCACCTGGCTCGTCAGTTCGTCGCCCGTCCCGGTGTCGATGACGAGGACGTCCAAGCTCGGATAGTCCTGAGCTGCGAGGGACCCAAGGCACTGGTCCAGTTCCGCCGCCGAAGCCGTGCTGACCACTACTGCGACGACCGGTGGTGCGTACTCCTCCGGCATGAGCGGCCAACGCTACTCGCTCGGGAGCGCTTGCAACTGTTAGCAAAAGATGATACAGTTGCGTGCAGACAGCCGGTGAATCGGTTCATGACGGTTGCTTTGCCAGAAGCTTCGAAGAGAAGGAGTGCTGCCATGACCAGCAAGGGAAGCGGAGAGCAGAGGGCCAGGAACGACATCGGAGCGGGGGCGACGGATTTGGGCAGGGTCGCGCAGGACGCGGCGTACGTAGCAATCGGACTGGGAGTGCTTGGTCTCCAGAAAGCCCAAGTCCGCCGCCGTGAGATCAAGAGCCGGCTCGAGGGGCGACATGGCCCTCTCGGCCACGCGGTTGACGCGGGCGAGCCAGCGCTGAAGGACATGGCGCAGCAACTGGCGAGAGCCGTAAAGGATGTAGACCAGACCGTCGGCGAGCTGATCGAACGTTGGGATGCCGCGATCGATCCGCTCTCTCTGCGACTACCGGCTGGCGCGCAGTCCGCCCTCCGACAGGCCAAGGACGCTCGCGATCAACTTCGCTCCTTCCTCGCATCACTTGCCAGCTGAGCCCCCGGAGCCGGCGACAGCACAGGCTGGGCCCTCAGGTAACCAAGCCTTCGGACCACCGAGCTTGGCTGGCCCCTCTCAGCCCTGGCCGGAGATGTCGCGCCGCCAGAAGTCGAGCATGTCCTCCAGCGTCGACTCGAGCGGTATCTGAGGGTCCCAGCCGGTGACACGTCGAAGCTGCGCGGCGTCCCCGGTGAAGATCGGGACGTCGATAGGACGAAACAGCGTCGGATCCGACACGAGCTCGACGGGTACCGTGGCCATGGCACACAGCCTCGCGGCGATCGCGGCGATCGTGACGGCCTTGCCCGCGGCGACGTTGTAGACCTGCCCGGATATCGCGGGGTCCTCGAGGGCGGCCGAGGCGAGCAGCCGGTAGGCGCGCACGACGTCGCGCACATCGGTGAAGTCCCTCGCGGCCGCAAGGTTGCCTATCTTCACGTCGCCTCCCCCGGACCCTTCGACGCTGGCGATCCGCTGCGCGAGGGCGGAGACGACGAAGTCGCGCGACTGGCCAGGGCCGACGTGGTTGAAGGGCCGCACGCGGACGGTAGGCACCTGCCGTCCCAGCCACGCCTGGAGGGCGAGGAACTCGGCCGCCACCTTGCTCGCCGCATACGGCGTCACCGGCCGGAGCTCGGCTCCCTCTGTGAGGGGCTCAACTCCTACAGCTTGGCCGTACACCTCTGCCGAGCTCACGACGACGACGACGGGCGACACCGAGCATCGTGTCGCCGCCTCGAGGACGTGCAAAGTCCCGAGGGCGTTGACCTCGAAGGTACGAGCAGGATCGGTCCAGGACCGTCCGACATGAGAGAGCGCAGCGAGATGGTAGATGACGTCGGGGTCGACGCGCAGCACAGACGCCGCGACCGCGTCGGCGTCCGTGACGTCGACGTCGGAGTCGGTCAGGACTACCTCGTCGCCGAGCTCCTCGAGGTGCGCACTCAGCCAGCCGCCGACGAAACCCGACCCACCCGTCACATAGGCCCGCACCGCCGCAGCCTACAGTTGCGGTGCGCCGGCCACGGGATCGGCTCAGCTCTCACCTCGCGGCGAGGCGGTGCGCCTCGCGGTAAGCCTCGACGTGAAGAGCCGCGGTGCGCTCCCAAGTGAACGCCGCGGCACGACGCAGTCCGTCTGTCCGCCGTTGCTCCCGCTCAGCCTCCCCGACCTCGAGAGCGCTCTCCAGTGCCTCGGCCAGGGCCTCGGCGTCCCCGGCGGGAACCGTCCACGCAGCCTCGCCCGCGACTTCGGCCATCGCGGTGCCCGATGTCGTGACGAGCATCGCCCCGCAGGCCAGAGCTTCGAGCGCGGGGAGACCAAAGCCCTCCTCGAATGAAGGGTACGAGACGACTCGGGCGCCTCGCAGGAGGGCCGGAACCGCCGCGTCGTCCAGGTAGCCGAGACGTCGAATCCGAGAGGCGTGACGGCACTTCCGTGCTGCGCGGGCCACCTCCGCGGCACCCCAGCCCTCGATCCCGGCAAGCACCAGCTCCAAGCTGTGGTGCCTCGCGGCAATGCGGTCGAACGCTTCGATGAGCGAGACGATGCCCTTGCGCGGCTCGATCGTGCCCAGGTGACATATGTAGTCGAGCCCGCGTGGGCAGCCGTGACGCTCGAGCACCGCCGCGTCGCTCTCACCACTATCTCGTGCCGGCGTGAAGCGCCGATGGTCGACTCCGTGGGGAGCGACGACGACCGCGCCTCGAGGTGCGAGCAACGAGGTCAGACGCCTGGCCGTCGTGGCACTCACGCAGACGATCACATCGGCCTCCCTCGCGGCACGGCGGATCGCCCGGCGGAAGAACCGAACCTTGGAGGCGACGTGCCACTCCGGGTGGTCGAAGAACGTGAGGTCGTGAACCGTCACGACCGAAGCGACACCCGCGGTCGCATGGGGAAAGGTGTAGTGCGGGCCGTGGTGAACTTCGATCGCCGGGTCGGCCAGATGTGCGATCACCGGACCGAGGCGCCACTGCTCGTATGCCACCCGCAGCGGTCGCGACGGCCACACCGGGTCGACCACGCGACCAGACGGCGCAAGGGCTCGCCACCTCGCCGCGTCCCCCTTCCGGCACACGACAGTGAGCTCTATGCCCTCCAGCCGGGAGAGAGCCCCAGCGAGCTCGACCACGTAGCGGCCCGCTCCAGCGGGCCGGTGTGGGACGGCGCTCACGTCGAGACTCGTCGCTACCGCCTTCACCGGGAAACGACCTCCGACCACCACGCGACGTGGTGACGGGCCACCGCCTCCCACGTCCGCCCCCGGACGCTCTCGGGCCCGGACCGCGCAAGGGAGCGACGGCGGCTGTCATCGGTCGCGAGTGCACCGATGGCCTGGCAGATATCGGCGGTGGAGCGTGCGTCGACGACGACCGCCGGGCTCCCGTGCTCGACGATGCTCGGCACCGAGGAGCTGACGACCAGAGGCGCTCCCGCCGCCAACGCCTCGACCGCGGGTAGGCCGAAGCCCTCGACGAGGGGCACGTAGGCTACGACGCGCGCCCCGCGGTACAGAGCACTCAGGATCTGGTCGTGCACCATGCCTGCAAGTACGACGCCCTCGCATACGCCAAGGCGTGGTCCCCAGCCCACCGGACCGACCACGACGAGCGGCCACGGCTCGGGGAGACCGGCTCGCAGCTGACGGTAAGCCGCGAGCAGGCGTTGGAGGTTCTTACGGGGCTCGAGGGTGCTGACACTCAGCAGGTACTCGCCCGACACCCCGAGACGGGCCAGCAGGCGGGAGGCCCCCTCGTTGTCCGGCGGTCCCAGGTGATCGCAACCCTCCGGTATCACCTCGATCCGGGCCGCGTCAGCGCCGACCCCGGCGCGGATCAGACCGTCGGCGACAGTTTTGGAGGGGACGACCAGGCCGCGAGCGCGCCCGCAGGCGCGCCGCAGGGCGGCTTCGTGCCACGTACGTCCTCGTGGCGGGTAGGCATCGGGGACCTCGCGCCAGGCAATGTCGTGCACCATCACGGTGAGAGCCCCCCCGGCCGGCGCCGGGGTCGCGAGGGACAGCGCGTGCACCAGATCCTGGTCTCTGACGGAGAGGAAGCCATGGTGCCACAGCCGCGTTATGACCTGATCCGGGGTGGCTTCGAGCAGGGGGATACGACCGAGGGCCGCGAGGAGCGGTCCTCCGACACTTCGGAGCGGGAAGCGGAGTCCGGCAAGGGGATCGTCTTGCTGGCTCCGTCGCGGCGGGCCGGCGAGAACGGTGATCTCGGGAAGTGGGTCAAGAAGCGACAAGCCGTCGAGCAGGCAGCTCGCGAACCGGCCGATACCTCCCGGCACCGTGCGCCGGAGCTGCTGGGCGACAAGGGCGACTCGGATCGGTGACGGACGTCGATCCTCCGAACCACCGTGGTTCGAGCCCCCGCGCGGCCTGGTCACCGGAGGGAATCCGCCGCATCGAGGTAGAGGCCGACCATAGCCTCGGCCGTCGTCGTCCACGAGTAACGCGCCGCCTGCGCGAAGCCCCTGGCGCGCAGGTCGTCTCGCAGGGCTTCGTCGGAGAGCACTCGATCCAGCGCGCCGGCCAGCGCGGCGACATCACCGACCGGCACGACGAGCGCGCCGTCGCCGACTGTCTCGGGCACGGCGCCGCCGGCACTGGCAACGACAGGCACTCCTGCGGCCATCGCCTCGAGGGGAGGGAAACCGAAGCCCTCGTAGAGCGACGGGTAGGCGAACGCGCGCGCGTGCGCCAAGAGCGACGACCTGACCGAGTCGTCTACGTATCCGAGACGAACCACCCGGCCCTCAAGCCGGGATCGGGCGACTGCCGCGTCGAGAGCCGGGCTCCCCCGCCCTTCGGCACCTGCCAGGACGAGGCGCAGCCCAGGATGGGACTCGGCTATCTCGGCAAAGGCTCTGACGAGCGTCGGATAGTCCTTCCGCGGCTCGATCGTCGAGATGGCGAGCACGAACGGGCCGTCGAGGGCGCTCGCTCCTGCCGCCGCCTCCTGAGCGAGATCTCGCGAGCGGGGCGGGAGGCCATAGGGGATGACCCGCACTCTCGCCGCGGGGACGGCAACGAGCTCGCACAGCTCGTCGGCGACATAGTGGGAGGCCGTGTGGACGAACGCGCCACGCAGTACGGCTCGCCTGACGAGGCCGGGGTAGCCGAGCGACGCGGGCGCGCACAGCTCCGGGTACCTCCACGGCGTGACGTCGTTGACAGTGATCACGGCGGCGGCTCGCCGTGGAGGCGGTACGACGAAGTTCGTCCCGTGCACGACCGAGACGCTGCCGACGACGAGCTCGGCGGAAGGAGCCCCGAATGCCATCCAGGCCCTGTGGGCAACTCGCGTAGGCAGGCCGAGGTGGCGAAACCTCGTCCCCTCCGGGAGAAGCGCCCGGAGCCTGCCCGCTCCCCGGGCAATGGCGAACGCCGTCACCTCGATGTCGCTCCGGCCGACGAGGGTCCGCAGGAGCTCCGCACAGGAGACACCGACTCCCGTGCGTGGTCCTGCCAGAGCCAGGACGTCGAATGCCACCTTGAGCGGCGGCCGCGCCCTCACCTGAAGAGGTCCTCGCCGTAGGGCCTCACCACCTGGTCACGAACGGAGCCGGCACCGAACACGGACGGATCGAGACCACGCACTACGGCAACTGGGATCCCCGATGCCTTGCCCATAACGAGCTCGGCCGCACCGGCTATCTCGTCGACCAGGCAGACCTCGGTGGCGACGAGCTTATGACCCATAGCGTCGGTCGTACCCCGCAGATCGACGATGCCCTGCAGCCCTGCGCAACCGATCGCCACATCGGTGACGCCGCGACGCCACGCCCGGCCGAAGGTGTCCGAGACGATGACACCTACCTCGCAACCTGTCCTGGCCCGCAGCGCGTCTCGGATGCGGCGCGCGGAGCGGTCCGGGTCGACCGGCAGCAGGGCAGCGTAGCCGTCAGCCATATTCGACAGGTCCACGCCGGAGTTGGCGCAGACGAAACCGTGGCGGGTTTCGGTGATGACCATGTCGCCGCGGCGCCTGAGCACCCGGACGGCGTCGCTCTCGGCGAGCTCGCGACGCGCGGCCGGGTCGTCTGCGTCGACCGCGACCACCCGGCCCTCGGCCTTGGAGACGATCTTCTGGGTGACGACGACGACGTCACCTTCGACGAGAGCCGTCGCCGCGGAGATCAAGGCGGCCAGATCGTCGCCGGGCCCTATCTCGGGCAGACCGGTCACGGGCAGGATCGTCAGCGAAGCGGGAGCATCCACACCGGCATTCTGCCGCAGGTATGCCAAGTGAGTCCTCCAGGTAGTGCTTCGAGCTAGCCGGCCCAGGGACCCTGGCGCCCCAGGTTCGGGTCCGCTGGCCCCACCTCACCCGCGGCGACAACGGTGCGAGCAAGCTCGGCCGCCACGGTGACATCCCGCATCACCGTCGCGGTGACGACACATCCCATCCCGGAGGCCTGCACGCCCGCAACCTGGTCCGCGTCGGCTTCGTCGATCACGAGGGTGCCACACACACCACTCAGCCACCGCGCGACCCCGCATGCGGTGGCCTCGCCTCCGAGCTCGACCAGCAACCTGTCGGCCGGTCCCTTGAGAGCGGCTCCCGCGACGATGGGCGAGACTCCGACGACTCTGTCCCGACGTGCCCTGAGGACCTTCGCCACACCGGGGACCGCGAGGATCGGGCCTATCGACACGACGGGGTTGGACGGCGCGATCACGATCACCGCCGCGGCCTCGAGCGCTTCCAGGACACCCGGCGCAGGTACGGCTCGCTCGGCGCCGACGAACCGGACAGCCGACACCACTACGGCGTGACGGAGCCGCACGAAGTAGTCCTGGAAGCTGACCTCACCACCGGCTCCCAGGTCAAGGACAGTGCGGACGGAGTCGTCCGACATCGGCAGGATCGAGATCCGGAGCCCGTGCGCGCGGGCCAGCTCGCCTGTCACCTGGGTGAGGGTCGAGCCGGATCGCAGCCGCCCCGTGCGGAAGAGGTGAGTGGCCAGATCGAGGTTGCCGAGGCGGAACCAAGCGTCGCCACCGAGGGCCTCGAGAGCCTCCATCGTAGTGAACTCGTCGCCGGCGAGGCCCCAGCCGGTCTCGCGGTTGACGCGGCCCGCGAGCGTGTAGGTGACGGTATCGAGATCCGGGCTGATGCTGAGGCCGTGGAGCTCGGTGTCGTCGCCGGTGTTGACGATCGCGGTGACCTCGGCCGGTGGCACGACTTCGAGGAGACCGGAGAGAAAGCGAGCGGCGCCCACTCCACCGCAGAGCACTGCGATCATCGATGTCGCCGGAGGTCGTCCATCACTCGCCTGACGCCCTCGGTCACGGTGGTCCAGGGCTTCCAGCCGAGGTGGATCGACGCGCGGTCGGGATCGAGGGCGCTGCGCCTCACGTCGCCGGCGCGCTCCGGGCCGTGCTGGGGTCGTGCATCGGTTCCAGCCGCGGCAGCCATCTCAACATAGAGCTGAGCCGTGGAGGTCTCGATGCCGGTTCCGACGTTGAGGACCAGCCCACCGCCCCTCTTGGCGGCCCTGGCGAACGCGTCGACGACGTCGTCGACGTACACGTAGTCGCGCGTGTGGCCTCCGTCGCCAAAGATCACGCAGACCTCTCCAGCGAGCAGGCGGGCGGCGAAGATGGCGACTACTCCCGCCTCGCCGTGGGGGTCCTGGCGCGGCCCGTAGACGTTTGCCAACGCGAGCGCGGTGAACTCCATGCCGTGCAAGCTCCGGTAGGCGACCAGGTAGTCGATCACCGCCTTCTTCGATACCCCGTAGGGCGACAGCGGGCCGTGCGGAGCATGCTCGGCCACCGGAAGGTCTTCCGGCTCGAGAGCGCCGTAGAGAGTCCCGCCACTGGCCGCGTAGACGATCTTCGCCGTTCCGGCCGATCGCGCAGCCTCAAGGAGGCGGAGACTGCCAAGGAGGTTGACCTCGGCATCTCTCAGGGGTTCGACCACCGACACAGCCACGGAAATCTGAGCGGCCAGATGGAAGATCACCTCGGGCCGACGGCGCAAGATGACTTCGCCGAGCGAGGGGTCGCAGACGTCGACATGGTGAAAGCGAAATGCACCCCCCGATGCCCTCGCGTCGGAGAGGTTCGCGAGCGAGCCACTCGACAAGTCGTCGACGACGTCGACCTCGTGTCCCTCCGCCAGCAGCCGATCTACCAGCGCCGAACCTATGAAACCCGCCCCACCCGTGACGAGCATGCGCTTCATCAGGGGTACCTGGCGCCGCGAAGTACCAAGCCTGGCGGCACCTTGACGCCCCCGCGGACGACGGTCATCGCCTCGACTCGAGCACCTGGGCCGAGCACGGCGCCGGGGCCTACGACACTGTCTGTCACGACGCATCCCTCCCCGACGACTGCCCCGGGCAGCACCGCGGACCTCGCTACCGTCGCGCCTGGCAGCACCTCGGCACCCGCCCCCACCACTGAGTCGGTCGCAAGGGCGCCAGCAGACACAACTGCCCTCGGACCGACGTAGCCGACACCGGACAGGCTGCCCTCGACGGCGCCGCCGGCGGCGACGAACTCGCCGGGGGAACGCTCGTCGGCACGCGGCCGTGAAGCCGCCGTTCGCAAGCCACGGAGGATGTCGAGCTGTGCCTGCAGGTACTTCTCCGGTGTGCCGGTGTCCACCCAGTAGTCATCTGTGGCCATTGCGAACAGTCTCCCCCGGCTCGAGATGAGAGGGAAGGTCTCTCGCTCTAAAGAGACGCGTCCACCTGGTGGAATGGCCGCCAACACGGACTGCTCCATCAGGTAGGTGCCTCCGTTTATCAAGTTGCTGGGCGCGGTGCCCGCAGGTGGTTTCTCGACGAACCTGGTCACGCAGTCGTCGGCGTCGGTGACGACCACACCGAAAGACGAGGGGTCCTCGACCGGTGTCAGGTGGATCGATGCCTCCGCCTCGTGCTCGAGGTGGAAAGCCACGAGCGAGCCGAGATCGAGGTCGGTCAGGACGTCTCCGTTCAGGACGACGAAGCGCCCGTCCACGCCTCCCTGCTCGGCGGCAAAGCGTATGGCCCCGGCAGTGTCGAGCGGCTCTGACTCGACTACATAGGTGAGGTCAACTCCGTTTATGGCGCCGCCCGGGAATGCTTCGGTGAAGGCGTCGGGCCTGTAGCAGAGCGACAGCACCGCTCGTCGGACACCGTTGCGTCCGAGCCAGGATGCGACGTGCACGATCAGTGCCCGGTCGACGACCGGCAGCATCTGCTTGGGCGCGTCGTAGGTGAGAGGGCGAAGGCGTGTCCCCTCGCCACCCAAGAGCACCACGGCATCCATCAGGGTTCGCTCCAGCCGGCGGGGTTTGCTCGCCAGGTCAAAGCTAGGAGGTCGAAGAGGTAGTCGATGACTTGGATCGAGCCTTCGAGACTGACTTGCTCTCGGGCACCGATGACGTACCTTT
>CAZAMA010000025.1:19799-25232 GCA_964485645.1 uncultured Acidimicrobiaceae bacterium
GTCGACGAGGTGGTCGTCGTCGTGGTGGAGGCCTTCTTCCCCTTCTTGGCCTTGGCGGGAGCTGAGGTGGTCGTGGTCGTGGTCGTGGTCACCGGAACGGGCTTGCCCGGAAGCTGCAGCACGGCGTTAGAGACCGACGCCCCTTCTATGAGCAAGTAGGCGCCGAGATTCGCCCCGCTCCCCTCGTATAGGGACGGTTGTGTCGCCAGGCCGGGCTGGACACGCACCATGCCGTTGCCGAGGGACGCGAGCGCGTCGGTGGAGACCTGGTCCACGGGCAACGCCGACGGCTCGAAGGTGCCGCACACATCGACAGCCACGGCTGCCTGCCACTCGTTCGCAGCCGTTGGCGGCACGGCGGGCTTGGTTGCCGCGACTGCCGGATGCAACAGCTCGTACCGGCTGTATGCGATGAGAGACACTCCGAGCAGGCAGATCACGAGCAGGACCAGATACCAGGCCACGGGCGTCTGCGATTTATAGGTCCGGCCTCCGCCGGATGCGGCGGCGCGCGCGACCCTGCGGCTGAAATTGTCACCTGGCACGGCCTCTCACCTTAGTCCGAGTGCGGGCGCAACCTCGACCGCGGGCTGATCAGGTGCTCGGTCCAGGCAAGCGCCAGGCGGCAGCAGAGGCCCGCTGCGACGACCGGAAGCAGGGCCCTCCCCCAGCCGGTGGCTGTTCGGCGGGCGAACCGCCACATCGACCGGTGATGGGCGGCGAGCATCGCATAGGGGTGCCGGGACGCAGAGCGTCCCTGCTCGTGCACCACCTCGGCTGCAGGCTCGTATCTGATCACCCATCCGGCCCGGCGCAGGCGCCAGCAGAGATCGACGTCTTCGACGTACATGAAGTACCGCTCGTCGAAACCGCCGACCTGGTCGAAAGCCTTCCGCCGGACGAGAAAGAAGGCCCCCGACACCCAGTCTGCCTCTCTCGATCGGTGCTGCTCCTGGCCGATCTGCCGGTACCGCCGCGTCCACGGGTTGCCTCCCCAGACCAGGCCCACGAAACCGTGACCCACGGCCTCTCCGATCCGGGGAAACTCTCGGCCGGAGGGGTAGACGGTGCCCGAAGTGTCACGCAGCATCGGCCCCACGATGGCGACCTCTGGCGCACTGGCCAGCACTGCCACCATCGCTCCTATGGCCCCGGGACGCACGACCAGGTCAGGATTGCATACGACCAGGTACTCCGCCGAGGTCGATCCCGCACCCAGGTTGGCCCCGGCGCCGAAGCCCACATTGCGTCGAGAGCGTACCTGGCTGACCTGCGGCCACGCTTTCGCCAGATCGGACATCGAGGTGTCCTTCGAGGCATTGTCGACCACCACCACCTCGCCGATGCCTTCGGAAAGCAAGCTGGCAACGCAAGCGCACAGCGCTGGTCCCGCGTTGTAGTTGACGACGACTGCGGCCAGGGAACGGGGCAGGGCCTCGCCCACGGCATCCTCAGCCATCGATCAGATCGGCCACCAAGCGGGCGAGTGCGTCCTGCCAGGGCGGCAGCAGCTCCTCTCGCCCCAAGCGCAGGGCGGCGTTGTCGAGCACAGACCATTCCGGTCGCACGGCGGCCCGCGGCGGATAGAGGTCTTTGGTCAGGATGGGCCGGACGCGGTCTGGGTCGTGACCCGAAAGTCGCAACACCTCGCGGGCGAAGCCGTACCAGGTGGTGGTGCCCTGGTTGGTCACGTGAAATATCCCGGAGCGGCGCGAGAGCGCCAGATCCAGGACCTTTGTCGCGAGATCGCTCGCGAGCGTCGGAGATCCGTGTTGGTCGTTCACGAAGCTGAGCGTGTCGGCACGAGACGCGAGACCAAGGACCGTCTTTGCCATGTTGGCGCCGTTGCGCCCGCACACCCATGCGGTGCGGACGATCGTCCCTTCGTGGCCCGCCTCGCGCTCGCCGGCCAGCTTCGATCGGCCGTAGACAGAGGTCGGGTTCGGCTCGTCCCACTCGGTGTACGGGCGGGCTGAGCGGCCGTCGAACACGTAATCGGTCGATATGTAGCAGAGATGGGCACCGACCAGGCGGGCTGCCCCGGCGACGTTGCGGGTGCCGAGGGCGTTCACGCGAAACGCCCTATCGGCATCGCCCTCGCACTCGTCGACGTTGGTCCAGGCCGCAGCGTGGATGATCACGTCGGGCTCTGCGCCTAGAACCGCCGTGAAGACCGAGTCGCGCGAAGACACGTCGAGCTCGGCCCGCGAGAGGCCGACGATCAGCCACGGAGATCCGTGGACGACCCCGGCGGCCCGACGACCAAGATCAGCGACGAGCTCAGAGCCCAGCTGACCGGCGGCGCCGGTGACAAGGACGCGCAAGGCTGTATCAGCCGCTTGTGCGGCTCGACGAGCCAGCAGCCCCGGCGGTGTCTCGTGTGGCTGGGGTCACTTCGTGGCTCCGGCCTTCGCCCAGCTCTCCTCGGCGACAAGGGCGCGGCCCACGAGTGGCTCCCACCAGTCACGGTTCTCGCGGTACCAGTCGATGGTGGCAGCTATCCCGTCATCGAAGTCGATCTCCGGCTCCCAGCCGAGCTCGGTCCGAATCTTTGCGGAGTCGAGCAGGTACCGCCTGTCGTGACCGGGCCGGTCAGGCACGATGGTCTTCAGACTACGGGGTTGGGTGGTCGCGTCGAGAACCGTGTCGGCGATCTCCTCGATGCTTGCCTCACGCCCCGATCCAACGAGATAGGTCTCCCCGACCTTGCCGCGAGCAAGGACGGCCTCGACGGCTCTGCAGTGGTCGTCGACGTGCAGCCACTCCCGACGGTTCTTCGTCGACGCGTAGAGCGGCAGTGGCTCGCCCTTCAGCGCCCTCGTGACAAAAAGTGGGATCACCTTCTCGGGGAACTGGAAAGGGCCGTAGTTGTTGCAGCAGTTCGTAATCGTTGCCTGGAGGCCGAACGTCTCCCCATAGGAGCGGACCACGTGGTCGGCGGCGGCCTTGGAGGCGTTGTAGGGCGTCCGGGGTCGGTAGGGGGAGTCCTCGGTGAACGCCTCGTCGCTGTCGAGATCCAAGTCGCCGTAGACCTCACAGGTCGAGATGTGGTGGAAGCGAGCGACCTCGAGCTTGCGGGCGGCATCGCACAGCGCCTGCGTGCCCATGACGTTGGTCCGGAAGAAACGAGCGGGGTCGAGCACGGCCAAGCTGTTATGCGACTCGGCCGCGAAGTTGACGACCGTGTCTATCCGGTGCGTCTCGAGCGTCTCCTCCACCGCTGTCTGGTCGGCGATGTCGCCGTGTACGAACGCAACGCGGTGCGTCGCCTCAAGATCGGCGAGATTGGCCCGGTTGCCGGCATAGGTAAGGGCGTCGAGAACCACCAGGTGGTCGTCGGGCCGCCGGGCGGACCAGTAGCGGGCAAAATTCGAGCCGATGAAGCCGGCACCGCCTGTGATCAAGAGTCGCATGAAAGAGAGGCTACGCCGCCCAGGCGGGCAGCAGGACAACGGCGAGGTGAGAGGAATCAGCGCAGGTGGAGCACGTCGCCGGCCGCGACCGTCCGGATACAAGTTCCGACATCGACAAGGAGGTGCCCCTCGTCGTCGACGTCGCGGGCGATGCCGTCGAAAGTCTCCTCTAAAAGCTCGACCCTCACGAGCCGGCCGATCGTGGAGAGGTTGCGCCTGTACTCGGCCAGAAGAGGACGCGCCGCCGGAAGCGACCCGGCGAACACGGAGAGCCGCTGGCCGACGCGGTCGAGGAGCCGGTCCGCGACGGCGTCGCGATCGACGGATCGCCCAGCCAGCCGGTCGAGCGAGGTGGCTCGAAAGGCCAGGGCATCGGCACCGGGCTCCTCGCTCGGCAGCCAGTCCGAGGGCCAGTTGCAGTTGATGCCGACGCCGACCACGAGGGCGGCCCCGGCAACGCCGGGCCAATCAGGTCCCGTCGTTGCCCGGTGCACGTCGACCACCTCGGCGAGCACCCCGGCAACTTTGCGGTCGGCTGAGTGAAGGTCGTTCGGCCACTTGCAGGAAAGATCCACACCGGCGGCATCGGCGCAGGCGTCGCGAGCCGCGAGAGCGACGAGGAGGGAGAAGAGGCTCCACATTCGCACCGGCAGCTCCGGTCGGAAGAGGACAGAGCAGAGCACCGACCCTCCGCCTGGATCCACCCATCTCCTACCGAGTCGTCCCCTTCCCGCGCTCTGGCGCTCTGCTAGCACCGACGTTCCCTCGGGGGCGCCGGCACGGGCCAGGTCCGCCAAGTAACGGTTCGTCGAGTCCACAACCTTGAGCCGCACCGGTGACAGGAGCCGTGCACCCACAAGCTCGGTAGTGGAAACGGGTGCGCCGCGGGTAGCCTGCTCGGCTGAGCCCTGCCGGGCGGAGATGTTCCCCGAGTCTGGGAGCTCTGCCATCGTCAGGCGACGTTAGGCGCCAGGAAGGGGAGCTGTGTTCGAGAAGGTGTTGATCGCCAACCGGGGCGAGATCGCCGTGCGCGTGATCCGCACCTGCCGGGAGCTCGGAATCGCGACGGTCGCGCTGTACTCGGATCTCGACAGGGACGCGCTCCACGTCAGGCTCGCCGATGAGGCGTACTCCCTCGGCGGCCAGAGCGCGGCGGAGAGCTACCTCAACACCGACGCGATAATCGCCGCGCTCGAGCGCAGCGGGGCTGATGCGCTCCACCCAGGCTACGGGTTCTTCTCCGAGAACGCCGCTTTCGCCCGGGCCGTCTCCAGCACTGGTGTCACTTTCATCGGGCCGCCCCCGGAGGCGATAGAGGTCATGGGCGACAAGATCTCCTCCCGCATCGCGGCCGAGCAGGCCGGGGTAGCCGGTGTGCCGGGCCGGAGTGAGCCTCTGAGCGACCCGGGCGAGATCGTGGCCTTCGGCGAGGAGCACGGCTGGCCCGTGGCGATAAAGGCTGCCTTCGGTGGTGGTGGCCGCGGGATGAAGGTGGTGAACGGGCCGGACGAGGCAGGAGAGGCGATGGAGTCCGCGCAGCGGGAAGCCACGTCGTACTTCGGCCGCGGTGAGATCTATCTGGAGCGCTATCTCACATGGCCCCGCCACATCGAGATGCAGGTGTTCGCCGACTCCATGGGCACGGCTCTCTGGCTCGGCGAGCGAGACTGCTCCTACCAGCGCCGACACCAGAAGCTCATCGAGGAGTCGCCCGCTCCCGACTTTCCCGACGAGGTGCGCCAGGCGATGGGTGCTGCCTCGGTCGCGATCTGCAGAGCCTGTCGCTACGAAGGCGCGGGGACGGTCGAGTTCCTCTACGAGAACGGGTCGTTCTACTTCCTCGAGATGAACACCCGCCTCCAGGTCGAGCACCCCGTCACCGAGCTGGTCACCGGGCTCGACCTCGTCGAGCTCCAGCTGCGGGTGGCCGCCGGCGAGCCGCTCGGCGTCTCCCAGGCGGACGTCTCCCCGCGGGGCCACGCGATCGAGTGCCGGATCAACGCCGAGGACCCGGCCGGTG
>CAZAMA010000025.1:25242-29552 GCA_964485645.1 uncultured Acidimicrobiaceae bacterium
AGCTCGTCACCGGAATCGATCTGGTCGCGCTCCAGCTGCGGGTCGCGGCAGGAGAGCCGCTCGGCTTCAGCCAGCACGACGTCGAGGCACGACGGCGCGGACACGCGATCGAGTGCCGGATCAACGCGGAAGACCCGGCCGGTGGGAGGTTTCTCCCGAGTCCCGGACGCATCACCCGCTTTCGGCCTCCGGGCGGTTACGGCGTACGCACCGACAGCGGCTACGACTCTGGCGACACCGTCAGCCAGTTCTACGACAACCTCGTCGCGAAGATCATCGTCTGGGGCGATGACCGCGAGGACGCCCGGCGCCGGATGCAGCGAGCCCTCTCCGAGACCGTGGTCGAGGGTGTCGCTACGACGATCCCCGCGCACGAGGTGATCCTTGCTCACGAGGGCTTTGTCTCCGCGACCCACTCGACTCGCTGGGTCGAGGAGAGTCTCGACCTGTCTGCGCTTACGGCGAGCGACTCGTCGGGGTCGGCTACGACAGCCCCGGGCCAAGCGACGGGCTCGGGCGACGCGGGCGAAGCCCGGGTCCTACGCGAAGTCGACGCCGAGGTCGACGGGCGGCGCTACCGCGTAAGGCTGTGGGTTCCAGACGTGAGTGGAGGTAGCGGCCGAGGAAGCGGATCGGCGACCCTGAGCACAGGTGCCGGCGGGGCCACCCCTCGCCCGGGTCGGGGTCGTTCCGCGGGTTCGCCGGCCACGGCCGGCGACGGGCGAGTTAGCGTTCCCATGCAGGGCACCATTGTGAAGGTCCTAGTGAGCCAGGGAGACACCGTGCAGGCTGGACAGACCATCTGCGTCCTCGAAGCCATGAAGATGGAGAACCCGATCAACACCGAGCGAAGCGGGGTCGTGACAGAGCTGAGGGTTGCCGTCGGGGACGCCCTCGGGGCCGGAGACGTAGTGGCGGTGATCGCGTGACCGATGCCGCCAAGTTGAAGAGCCGGACGGCAGCTGCCGTCGAGCGCAATCGCGAGTCCCTCCTTTCTCTCTCCCACCGGATCCACGCGAAACCGGAGCTCGCGTTCGGGGAGGAGAGCGCCGCCGCGTGGTGCGCCGAAGAGCTCACTCGGGCCGGCTTGGCCGTGGAAGCTGGCGTCTGCGACCTGCCTACGGCGTTCGTCGCCACGGCGGGCTCGGGACCCTTGGTGGTCGCGATCTGCGCCGAGTACGACGCCCTGCCCGGAATCGGGCACGCCTGCGGTCACAACGTCATCGCCGCGGCCGCTATCGGGGCTGGGTGCGCGCTCGCGCCCATAGCCGACGACCTCGGCATCACCGTCAAGGTGCTCGGTACACCCGCCGAAGAAGGTGGCGGAGGAAAGGTGCTCATGATGGAGCGGGGGGGTTTCGATGGCGTGAACGCCGCGATGATGGTCCACCCTGCACCCGGCGAGCGCGACCGCATGCCCTGTTTGGCCGTCGAGACCCTCGACATCGTCTACCGGGGCAAGGAAGCGCACGCGTCCGCGTACCCCGAGCTCGGGATCAACGCCGCCGATGCCCTCACCGTCGCACAGGTGGCCATCGGCCTGCTGCGCCAGCACGCCGACTTCGGCGACCAGGTTCACGGGATAGTCACTCTCGGCGGGGCGGCTCCCAACATCGTTCCGGCCCGTACCGAGGCGAAGTACTACGTGCGCGCCCGGACGTTGCGGGCCTTGGAGAAGTGGTCGCCGAGGGTGAGGCGGTGTTTCGAGGCGGGAGCCGTGGCGACGGGGTCGAGTCTCGAAATCGCTCCCGACGGGCCGACATACTCCGAGTTCGACACCGATGAGGTCATGACCGGCCTCTACCGCGCGAACGCCGAGGCGCTCGGGCGGGTGTTTCCGCCGCCGGGCGAAAGGCCGATGAGCGGCTCGACCGACATGGCCAACGTGTCGCTCGCGATCCCCTCGATCCACCCGATGCTCGGGCTCGACTGCCTGCCGGCCGTCAACCACCAGCCCGAGTTCACCGAGGCGGCTGGCGGAAAAGCGGCGGATCGGGCCGCGACCGACGGAGCGACGGCGATGGCGTGGACTGTGATCGACCTGGCATTGGATGACGCCGAACGGGCGCGCCTCATGGCCAAGGCCTACCGGCACGGCGACTGAGCTCGAAGCGAGGGCCCCTCTCACCTGGGTTTAGCCGACCCCCAGGATCGCACCGCGCGGACGAGAGCCGCGAGGTCTGCCGGGTAGATCGCATCCCGGCTGGAGTCGATCTCCGCCAGGCTCCACCACCGGTAGCTGGATATGCTGCGGCGCTCGAAATCCGTCCACCGGTCGGGGTCGATCTCGACCTCTCGGGCATCGACTGAGAGCTCGACCGCGAAGAAGCGCTGGCGCTGGGTGTAGATAACCCCTTCGAAGCTGAACTCTGCCACGTCTTCGCGCACGGCATCTCTTAACTCCGTCACCTCGAGGGATGCCTCCTCCCGCAGCTCCCTCGCCGCAGCCTCAGGGAACGTCTCGCCGTCGTCGAGCCCGCCTCCTGGGGTGAACCAGTACCGAACCTCAGGCACCGCTGGATCGGCGCCGTCGAAGAGGAGTACCAGGCCAGAGGCGTCCCGCACGATCACCCGGGCCGCCGTGCGCTGCACCCTGGTCGGCCCTGCGCTCATCGGCTCGGCTTCATCGCTGCGGCGTCATCGGGTCTCATCGTCGGCTCCGGCAGCGTTGCGGCGTCATCGGGTCGGCAGGTATTCGCCGAAGACGTCGCGCAAGACGTCTGACACCTCCCCAAGAGTCGCTCGGGCTTTGAGAGCCGCTCGCATAGGCACAAGCAGGTTCTGCGTGCCGCGCGCGGCCGCCTCGACGTCGCGCAGGCACGCCGCGACTCGAGCTTGGTCACGGCTCGCGCGCGACGAGCGAACGCCTTCGACCTGCGCGCGCTGCAGTGCCGGATCGACCGGGAATACCTCTGGCCCCGTCGCAGGCTTCTCGACAAAGCGGTTCACGCCGACCACGACCTTGTCGCCCGAGTCCACGCCCATCGAAAACTCGTAGGCGGCCTGCTCGACCTCGTCCTGCATGAAGCCCGCCTCGATGGCAGCGACGGCGCCACCCATCTCTTCGATCCGCTCGATGTACGCAAGAGCCCGTTGCTCCACCTCGTCGGTGAGCCACTCGATGTAGTACGAGCCCGCAAGCGGGTCTACGGTATCGGTTACACCCGACTCGTAGCCGATGACCTGCTGGGTACGCAGGGCGAGTTTCGCGGCCCGTTCGGTCGGTAAGCCAAGAGCCTCGTCGAAGCCATTTGTGTGCAGGGACTGCGTGCCGCCGAGAACGGCACCGAGCGCCTGGATGGCGACCCGCACGGTGTTCACCTCCGGCTGCTGAGCAGTCAGGGTCGACCCGCCGGTCTGGGTATGGAACCTGAGCCTCATGGAGCGCTCTGTCTTGGCACCAAACCGGTCGCGCATCAGACGCGCCCAGAGCCGTCTGGCGGCGCGATACTTTGCCACCTCCTCGAAAAGGTTGTTGTGAGCATTGAAGAAGAAGCTCAGGCGCCCCGCGAAGTCGTCCACCTCTAGACCTGCTGCAACAGCCGCCTCGACATATGCGATGCCGTCGGCGAGGGTGAACGCGAGTTCCTGCACCGCGGTCGAGCCGGCCTCGCGTATGTGATAGCCCGAAATAGAGATCGTGTTCCACGACGGGATGTTCTCGGCGCAATAGGCGAAGGTGTCGGTTACGAGGCGCATCGAGGGCCTTGGCGGGTAGATGTAGGTACCCCGGGCTACGTACTCCTTCAAGATGTCGTTTTGCACGGTGCCACCGATGCGGTCGGATGCGATGCCCTGTTCCTCGGCGACGAGCTCGTAGAGAAGCAGGAGTATCGCGGCGGTGGCGTTGATCGTCATCGACGTCGTCACCTGATCGAGGGGGATGCCGGCAAATAGTCGGCGCATGTCATCGAGCGAGTCGATGGCGACGCCGACCTTGCCAACCTCGCCCTCAGCGCGTGGATGGTCCGAGTCGAGTCCCATCTGCGTGGGCAGATCAAAAGCGCAGGACAGTCCCGTCTGCCCGGCCCCCAGCAGAAACTTGAACCGCTCGTTCGTCGCCTCGGCGGTGCCGAAGCCCGCGTACTGGCGCATCGTCCAAAGGCGCCCGCGGTACATGTCAGCCTGGACGCCTCTCGTGAACGGGAACTCACCCGGCTCACCCAGCTCGAGCGAGGGGTCAAAGCCGCGCAGGTCGTCAGCTGTGTAGCGCCGCCGAACCTCGATCCCAGAGTCGGTGCGCAACTCGGACGCGTGGGTGTCCGGCTGGGTGTCCGGCTGGGTGTCCGGCTGGGTGTCCGGCTGGGTGT
>CAZAMA010000026.1:0-19384 GCA_964485645.1 uncultured Acidimicrobiaceae bacterium
GGGCCCCGGCGCGGCGGACCGCGCTCAGCGCGGCGAGGCGTGCGCCCGCAGTGCCCGGGCGTACCACTCCCAGGCGTCGACCGTGTCCTCGGGGTCCGGGCTCGGGGGCCAGCCGTTGACGACGCCCACCAGCTGCCAGTAGTGGGCGACCTGGCGGTCGGTGAACGCCTCGATCCGCTCCGCCGCCGCGGCTCGGTCCTCCGGCGCCGGTCGCATCGCCTCCAGGTGCTCGACGACGGCCAGCGCCTCGGGCGACGCCGGGTCCACCCCCGCCCGGAAGGCCGCCCCGCAGAGCTCGCCCACGGCCCGTGCCACCTCGAGCTGGGCCGCGCCGGTCTCAACTGTGACGCGGGCGAGGAGCGCTTCGACAACCTCGGCGTCGCAGATCTCATACAGCGCGCCAAGGTGGCGAGCCCTGACCGTCCTTTCGAGCTCGAGTCGTGCCTGCGCCGGGGCGTGAGCGTCGACGAGCTGGCTGAGGCCACGGGGATCGACCCCTGGTTCTTGGACGGGCTGGCCGCGATCGTCGACGAGCGCGCTCGCCTCGAGGCTCTTGCGCTCGGCTCCACCCGCGGGCTCGAGGCGCTCTCCCGGGCCGACTGGCGCCGCGCGAAGCGCCTCGGCTTCTCCGACGCGCAGATCGCAAGAGTGTTCGCCGTCTTGGAGGGAGACGTCAGGGCTGCACGGCTGGCAGCAGGAGTGAGGCCGACGTTCAAGACGGTGGACACCTGCGCGGCCGAATTCGCGGCCTTCACCCCCTACTACTACTCGACCTACGAGGACGAGGACGAGGTAAGGCCTGCCGTCCGACCACGGATCGTCATCCTCGGCTCCGGCCCGAACCGCATCGGCCAGGGGATCGAGTTCGACTACAGCTGCGTGCATGCCTCGCTTGCCCTTCGGGCCGCGGGCTACGAGACCGTCATGGTCAACTGCAACCCCGAGACGGTCTCGACCGACTACGACACCTCCGACCGGCTCTACTTCGAGCCCGTGACCGAGGAGTCGGTGCTCGACATCCTCGCGGCCGAAGAGGGTGCTGGAGCAGGTGGTGTCGCCGGGGTGATCGTGTCGCTCGGTGGCCAGACGCCGCTGCGCCTCGCGGGCCGGCTGCCTGTATCCCTCATCCTCGGGACGAGCCCGGTCGCGATCGATCTGGCCGAGGACCGCGAGCTCTGGTCGGCATTGTGCGGCGAGCTCGGGATCCGCCAGCCTCCAGGCGGCACCGCGCGTGTCCTCGAGGAGGCACTTTCGATAGCCGGACACGTCGGTTACCCAGCGTTGCTCCGGCCCAGCTATGTCCTTGGCGGGCGGGCGATGGAGATCGTCTACGACGACGCCGGGCTGACGAGCGCCTTTCGTGAGCTGTCCCTCGGCTCGGAGGGAGTGCTCGCAACGGAGCGGCCGATCCTCATCGACAGGTTTCTCGAAGATGCCATCGAGGTGGATGTCGACGCGATAAGGGACCGCGCCGGTGAGGTGCTCATCGGCGCGGTGATGGAGCACGTCGAGGAGGCTGGCGTCCACTCGGGCGACTCAGCCTGCGTCATACCGCCCCCGACCTTGCCAAGGGCGACCGTCGAGCTCATCGAGGACCACACCCGCCGGATCGCGCATCGCCTCGGGGTGATCGGGCCGATCAACGTCCAGTACGCGGTGAAGGACTCCGAGGTCTTTGTCATAGAGGCCAACCCACGGGCCTCGCGGACGATGCCCTTTGTCGCCAAGGCCACGGGTGTGCCGCTCGCGAAGATTGCCGCCCGGGCGGTCGCGGGTGCCACTCTTTCCGAGCTGAGGGTAGAGGGGCTCGTGGGAAGGGAGTGGGCCGGAGCGCGCTCTCGTCGGCAGGTGAGCGTCAAAGAGGCGGTACTTCCCTTTGACCGCTTCCCGGAGGTCGACTCCGTCCTCGGCCCCGAGATGCGCTCGACCGGAGAGGTCATGGGTATCGACCGGACCTTCGGGCTCGCCTTTGCCAAGAGCCAGATCGCGGCCGGAAACCGGCTGCCCGACAAGGGGGCTGTGTTCTTGTCCCTGGCCGATCGCGACAAGAGCGCGGGCGTCGAGGTGGCGCGCGGATTCGCGGAGCTGGGTTTCAGGCTCCTGGCGACCGCCGGCACCGCCTCGTACCTGCACGGCGCGGGGGTCGAGGTGTCCGAGGTGGTGGCCAAGGTCGGCGAGGCCACGGGCCCACGCGCCGTCCTCGAGCCGCCCGGGAGCCCCGATGCCGTCGAGCTCATCGAGCGCGGCGCGGTCCAGCTCGTCATCAACACCCCACGCGGCCACGGTTCACGGTCAGACGGGGCCTATATCCGAAGAGCTGCCTCCGCCAACGGCGTGCCGTGCGTGACGACGATCGCGGCCGGCAGAGCCGCCGCGGCCGGGATCGCAGACTGGGGGCGTCACAGCCTGAAGGTCCTCTCGCTGCAGGAGTACCACGGCTCTTGACCGATCTCGGCACCAAGATCGGCTCGGTCGCCCTTCCCAACCCGGTCATGACGGCCGCGGGCACGGGGGGCCATGGCGCTGAGCTTGGGGCGTTCTTCGACCTCTCAGAGCTCGGCGCCGTCGTGGTCAAATCCCTGTCGGCCTCCCCCTGGCCAGGAAACCCGGCCCCGCGTCTTTGCCCGGTGCCCGGCGGCATGCTCAACGCGGTCGGGTTGCAAGGACCCGGGATCGAAGCCTGGGCCGACCATGACCTGGCCGCTCTCGCGCGCAGCCGAGCCAGGGTGGTCGTGAGCATCTGGGGCCGCAAAGTCGAGGACTACGCCGAGGCTGCCAGGGCTCTGGCGCGTGTCGTCGACCGATACCCGGGCACGGTCGTCGCCTGTGAGGTCAACATAAGCTGTCCCAACCTCGAGGATCGCAGCCGGATGTTCGCGCACTCAGCCGAGTCGGCAGCCGCCGCCGTCGCGGCAACCCGGGGCTGCGGGCTGCCGCTGTGGGCGAAGCTCTCTCCGAACACGCCGGACATCGTCGAGATCGCAGGAGCTGTGCTGTCGGCAGGCGCGGAGGCTCTGACGCTCGTCAACACCCTCTTGGGGCTTGCCATTGACGAGTCCAGCCGACAGGTGGTGCTCGCGGCCGGCGGTGGTGGCCTCTCGGGTCCTGCTGTTCACTCGGTCGCGCTGCGGGCGGTCTTCGACTGTGCAACTGCTTTCCCGAGCACTCCGATTGTGGGCGTCGGTGGCATCTGCGACGGGGCCGGAGCGCTGCGCATGCTTCTTGCCGGAGCGTGCGCTCTTCAGGTGGGCACGGCCACCCTCGCGGATCCCCGGGCCCCCAAGCGGGTGCTCGACGGGCTCCGTCGTCTCCTCGAGGAGTCCGGAACCGCCTGCCTCGCCGAGGTCATCGGGGCGGCGCGCGGGCTATCGCAGTAGTCGCGGGCCGGTCACCGCTGACATTACGAATCGGCTACGGTTAGGCGGACACGAGTCCGCGCCGCCGGGCGGACTGTCTGCGGCTATGAGGAACGCACCCGCGACAAGGGCAACTGGAGAAGATGGGGGCCGCTGGGCCGCATGAAACGGGAACTCGCCATGACTGAGGTGCGAAGGGTGGCGGTCGTCCTGGCCGTGGTCATCGTCGCGCTCGCGGCGCTCCTCGGCAGCGCAAGCCCATCTCCCAGGCGATCCGCCGCTGCGCTGGCCGTCGGCGCGTCCCGCCCGCGCGGTGGCACCGTCTACTGGGCTCTTCCGCCCGCGACGACGCCGGACTGGATCTTCCCGTTCGCGAGCTTGCAGTTCTTCTCCGTCACCAACTTCGCGCAGTTCCAGTACCTCATGTACCGCCCTCTCTACTGGTTCGGCCCTCCGACGAGCACCTCGCCGAATGTCGACTTCCCGCTTTCGCTGGCCCAACAGCCGGTATGGAGCAACGGCAACAGGACGGTCACGATCACGATGAAGGGCTGGAAGTTCCGTGACGGCCAACGCGTCGACGCGCAAAGCCTCGTCTTCTGGTTGAACATGATGATGGCGGAGTCTTCCAACTGGGCGGGCTCGGTCCCGGGTCCGAGCCAGTTCCCAGCGAACGTGAGGAGCTATTCGGCACCAGGAGGGCCCACGGGCGACACGGTGGTCCTCAACCTGGACCACAGCTACGGAACGAAGTGGTTCTTGTACAACGAGCTCTCGCAGCTGCAGCCGATGCCGGAGGCGTGGGACGTGACCTCGCTGACCGGCGCGCCGGGCTCGGGGCGGTGCGGGAGGGTCTCGGTCGGCGCGATGACCGGAGCCGCCACCGAGGCGTCCTGCACCGCGGTGTGGAAATTCGACACCGACAACAACGACACCGCGAAGCAGCCGCGGATGGCTGGCAACCTCGCGACGTACGCGACCAACAGGCACTGGTCCGAGGGCGTAGACGGCCCTTGGCGGCTCGCGGCCTTCGACGCCGCATCGGGCGAGGCCACTTTCGTCCCCAACCCCAAGTACAGCGGCCCGCAGAAACCGACCATCGCGAAATTCGTCGAGGTTCCCTACGCGTCGGGCGGTGCCGAGTTCAACGCCCTGCTCGCCGGGGGCAGGACCGACCCACAGGTCGGCTACCTGCCTTTGGCGGACACGCCGCCGAAGCCGGCCAGCCAGCCAGTGACGGTCGCAGGGCGCAACGTCTCGGCTCTCGCGCGGGCCTACAAGCTCGTCGAGTTCGAGTCTTGGCAGATCAGCTACACATCGGAGAACTACAGGGCGACCGTCGGTGCCCACGGTTACGCGGGGTCTGTCTTCCGCCAGCTCTACTTCCGCCAGGTCCTCCAGGAGCTGGTCAATCAATCGGGCATAATCTCCACCTACTTCAAGGGCTACGGCGTCCCGACCTATGGGCCAGTTCCTGTCTACCCCGCGAACAGCTTCCTGAGTGCCGTCGAGCAAGAGCGCGGCGGCCCTTACCCGTTCGACCCGACGAGGGCGATCGCCACGCTCCGGGCCCATGGCTGGAATGTCGTCACGAACGGGGTCAGCACCTGCGTCCGGCCCGGAACGGCCGCGACGGACTGTGGCGCGGGCATCGCTCTCGGCACTCCGCTCACATTCAAGGAGGTTTACACGAGCAACGACAGGTCGCTCGCGCAGGAGGTCGACTACGAGGTCTCCGAGTGGGCCACGGCAGGGATACAGGTGTCGGTCAGTGCCGAGCCGATCGACCAGATCCTCAACCAGGTGGTCCCGTGCTACCCGAGCGTGACCGCGGCCTGTCACGCCTGGGATCTCGCGAACTGGGGAGGAGGTTGGGTCTACTCGCCTGACTACATGCCGACCGGCGAAGAGACCTTTGCCACCGGGGCCGGTTCGAACGAGGGCGGCTACTCGAACGCGCTCAACGACCGTCTCACGGTCGAGACCAATGAGCACTCGAGTCCGGGGGTCTTCTACGAGTGGGAGAACTTCCTCTCCAAGCAGCTCCCTGTCATATGGCAACCGGTGCTCTCGGGAGAGGCGGAGGTGTCCAAACGGCTGGGCGGGGTGGTCCCGATCAATGCCCTCGGCGATCTGATGCCGGAGTACTGGTACTTCAAGTCGTGATCGACCCGCCAGTCGAGCCGTCGACGTCGGCGGCCGAGGAAGGGAGTACCAGCAGTCGGAAAGAAGGTACTCTTAATGGTGTGAGCACAGTGGAGAAGGTTACGGTCAGCCTTCCGGTCGAACTGTTGACTCGGATCGAGGACCGTCGCCATAGCCGTGGAGCCAGCCGTTCCCAAGTAGTGTCGGAGCTTCTCTGGCGTGGCTGGCGCCAAGTCGAGTCCGAAGATCGCGAGGCGCAGTATCGAGATGCCTATGCGAGACAACCCGAGACCGACGAGGAGCGAGTCTGGGCTGACACCGCAGCAGGGTACCTACTTACAGATGAAGACATCGCCCCGAGCACGGTCGGAGACGGTGCGAAGGGCTGAAGTCTGGTGGGCAGAGCGGCCACCCGGACAACGCCACGCAGTACTGCTGTTGTCGTGGGATGCACACGGCAACTGGCGAGATCGGGTGACCGTGGCTGACGTCACCACCACGGTCCGGGGGCTCGACGCTGAGGTTGCCCTCACCAAGGCCGACGGGATGCCTCGGCGATGCGTGGTCAACCTCGACAGCATCGCCACAGTCCCCCGCACCGTTCTCCGGTCTCGCATAACGATGCTCAGCCCAGCACGGATGACAGAAGTCAGCCGTGCCACTCACCTGGCTCTCGGCCTACCGCTTCCCTGTGCGGTTATCTAGCTCACCGAGAGTCCCGGCGTCCCGGCTTCGGAGAGTTCTTGCGGGATGAATAGTTACAGTTTGAAGAACGCGCTACAGTTACACCAATCGATTCTTAGGCAGACAGCACTAAAGTCTGCCGAGACAGTGAGGAGCACTTGATGAAGATAAAAGGTCAAGGGCGGCGCTTTACCGCCGCAGCCACGTTCATGGCTGGTGCCGCGCTCGTCGCGGGACTGACCGTCGGGATCGCAGGAAGCGGTGCGGCTTCGGCCGCGACAAAGGCCTCTGCGCTGCCGCGGAGCCTGCAAAGAGGCGGCGTCATCAAGTTCTCGGAAGGCCCTGGCACTCCGGCTAACTACATCTTCCCCGAGACGACCTCGGCCAACCAGAGCGTCTACAACAACAACCAGTTCATCAACCTCCTGTACCCGCTCGTCTACGCCCCGACCCCGGGTCAGCCGACGCTCGACTACGCCCACTCGATGGCCTATCCGCCCGTGTGGTCGAACAACGACACCGTCGTGACGGTGAAGCTCAAGAACTACAAGTGGTCGAACGGAAAGCCCGTCACCGCCCGTGACATGGTCTTCTACATCAACCTCGGCAAGGCCGAGGGGACAACTTGGGGCAACTACTCCGGGCCGACGCAGTTCCCCTACGACCTTAAGAGCTACACGGCCGTCAACGCGACGACGTTTAGGGCGGTGCTGAAGAGCCCGATCAACCCGACCTACTTCGCCGACAACGGCCTCGACTACATAACCCCCATGCCACAGCAGGCCTGGGACAAGACCTCCGCGAACGGCAAGATCGGCAACTACGACCTGACCGCTTCGGGTGCCGCGGCCGTGCTCAAGTTCTTACAAGCCCAAGCCGCCGACACCAACACCTACGCGTCGAACCCGCTGTGGAAGGTTGTCGACGGGGCGTGGACCTTGAAGAGCTTCGGCGGCGCGAGCTCGCCCGACGTCTTTGTGCCCAACCCGAAGTACTCGGGGCCGAAGCCGTACGTGTCTGAGTTCGAGGAGATCCCCTTCACGACCACCTCGGCCCAGTTCACGTCCCTCAAGGCCGGCACCTCGACGCTTAGCTACGGATTCGTCCCGACCGAGGACATCCCCGCTATCCCATCAGTCCAGTCCGAGGGCTACGACATCACGAAGTCGCCGACGTGGGGCTTTAACTACATGATCCCGAACACGAAGAACCCCCAGGTCGGGCCGATCCTCAACCAGACCTACATGCGCCTCGTGCTCGCGCACCTGACTGATCAGAACACGATGATCAAGCACTTCATGAGTGGCTTCGGGATACCGACCTACGGCCCCACGCCCATCTACCCGCTTGGCAACCCGTTCGTGAGCGCCGCGGAGCGCAGCAACCCCTACCCGTACTCGATCGCGACGGCTGAGTCGATGCTCCGTGCGCACGGCTGGACCGTGCACCCCGGTGGCACCGACGTCTGTGCCAGGGGCGGACCAAGCGGTTGTGGTGCTGGTGTCTCGGTGGGAGAGAAGCTCTCGCTCAACTTGTTGTACTCGAGCGGCTCGACGATCCTGCAGGAGCAAACGGACCTGTTCCAGTCCGATGCCGCGCAGGCCGGAGTTGTCATCAACCCCAAGGCCGAGCTGTTCAACACCGTTATCTCCCAGGTGCAGCCGTGCATCCTCCCGAAGGACGCCGGCACTCCGACTTGCAACTGGCAGCTCGGCGAGTACGGCGGTATCTCCGAGTCCACCTACCCGAGCGGTGAGGGCCTCCTCAACACCGGGGGCGCCTTCAACGCCGGGCAGTTCTCCAACTCGGCCATCGACACCCTCATCAACGAGAGCACCGTCGCGAAGACGCTCGCCGCCTATCACGCGTACGAGAACCTCGTCGTGAAAGCGGAGCCGTGGATCTGGCAGCCTGTCCCGGACAATATCGATGCTACAGCAAAGAACCTGAAGGGCTACGGGCTCACGAGCGAGTTCGACGGCGGGCCCTATGGCTACATAGAGCCGCAGTTCTGGTACTTCACCAAGTAATCTGTGAGCGATGCCAAGAAGTGACACTCGGTAGTGTGGTGTAAACGACACTAAGCCACGTCGTGACCAGGCCTCGGACAGGTTCTCTGTCGGAGGCCTGGTCACTTGTGGACCTGCACCCGTCTTGGAGCTGAGAGCTTGATCGGCTACATAGTAAAAAGAGTCCTGCAGTCGGTCGTGGTGCTGCTGCTCGTGACGATGATCATGTTCGTCCTGTTCCACCTGCTGCCCGGCAACCCTGCACGAGCCGAGCTCGGCGTCAAGGCCCAGCCGGCGGCGGTCACGGCCTTCGACAAGCTGAACGGCTTCAACAAGCCGGTCTGGTACCAGTTCTGGATCTACCTCGACCACCTGGCGCACGGCAACCTGGGTTTCTCCTACATCCAGAACGCGTCCGTGGCCCAGCTGTTTGCCCAGCGGTTCCCAAAGAGCATCCTGCTGGTGGGGCTCGCCACGGCCGTGGCGATCCTTATCGCCGTCCCGCTCGGCATCTTTCAGGCGGTGCGGCGCAACAAGCCCGACGACTACGTCCTCACCGGCACGTCGTTCGTGCTCTACTCCTTCCCGACGTTCTGGCTCGGGATAGTCCTGATCGAGCTGTTCGCGATCACCTTCCATCTCCTGCCGCCGACGGCCCCCGAGGGAACCTCGGTCGCCTCCATCCTCGCGAACTGGACGGGGCTTA
Organism: uncultured Acidimicrobiaceae bacterium; assembly: GCA_964485645.1. Lineage (GTDB taxonomy): Bacteria > Actinomycetota > Acidimicrobiia > Acidimicrobiales > Bog-793 > JAKACA01. Next base: position 8,901 of record CAZAMA010000026.1, read on the forward strand.
TCCTTCCGGTCTCGACGTTGGCGCTCGTGAGCATCGCGGCCTACAGCCGGTACATGCGCTCGGCGATGATAGACAGCCTCGCCCAGGACTACATCCGCACTGCGAAGGCAAAGGGCCTCAGCAAGCGGGCTGTGCTCTTCCGCCACGCCATGCGCAACTCTCTCATCCCGATGGTGACACTGATCGGCCTCTCGATACCCGGCGTGCTGAGCGGTGCGGTCATCACCGAGTCGGTGTTCAACTACCCCGGCGTCGGGCTGTTGTTCATCCAGTCGGCCGGCTCGGAGGACTTCTCCGTGCTCCTCGGCCTCACCCTCGTGGCGGCCGTCGGCGTCATAGTCGGCAACCTCGTCGCCGACATCGGCTACGCGGTCCTGGACCCGAGAATCCGGTACTGATGGTGCTGACACGCTCTGGCCGGACCGCGGCATCGGCGAGAGGATGTGACTGAGGTGTCCCGTCGCTTGGTAGAGGACGCAGGTGTCTCGGACAAGCCGGGGATCGTGCCCATCGGCAACACCTTCGTGCCGGGCGAGCTGGACCCCGACGGCCAGGGCCCGCGGCCGGAGGTGTTCGAGGCGGGAGCGGTGCGACCGATCGGGAGCATCTGGCGCCTCACGGTGTCGACGTTCATCGAGAACAAGATCGCCCTCTTGGGCATGGGCCTCTTCTTGTTCCTCGTGCTGTTCTGCTTTGTCGGCCCGCACATCTATGTCACGAACCAGGTGACCGTGAACCCAGTGCTCGCCAACTACCCCCCGAGCAGCGCGCACCTCCTCGGCACCGACGCGGAGGGTTTCGACGTCCTCGGCCGGCTCATGGCGGCGGGGCAGAGCTCGATCGAGATCGGGCTCGCCGCCGGGCTGTGCGCCGCCATCTTCGGCACTTTCTACGGGGCGGTGTCGGCTGTCGCCGGGGGCGCCGTCGACGCAGTCATGATGCGCATAGTGGACGCCCTCTACTCTCTCCCGACGCTCTTCCTCCTCATCCTGCTCTCGACGATCTTCGCCCCGAACCTGCCGCTCATGATCCTCGTCCTCGCCTTCATCTCCTGGCTCGGACCCGCGCGCCTCGTGCGTGGCGAGGCGCTGACGCTGCGCACGAGAGAGTACGTGGAGGCGGTCAAAGTCGCCGGCGGCACGCAGCTGCGCATTCTCGCGCGCCACATCGTGCCGAACGCGATCGGGACAATCGTGGTGAACACGTCGTTTCTCATTGCCGACGCGATCCTCGCTCTTGCCGCGCTCAGCTATCTCGGCCTCGGCCTCCCGGACACGACGCCGACGTGGGGCGGCATGCTCGCCAACGGTACGACCGTCATCTTCGACGGCTACTGGTGGCAGCTCTACCCTGCCGGCATCGCCATCGTCCTCACGGTCGTGTCGTTCAACTTCATGGGCGACGCGCTCAGGGACAGCCTGGACGTCCGCCTGCAGAAGCGCTGAGCTGCCCGCGCGGCCTCGACGCTATCTTACAAGGCTGCCTTGTAAATCTGCCTTGTTAACGGTATTGTTTACGTGTGACCATCTCTGTGTTTCGAGTTTCGGACCGTGGTCAGATGGCTCTGCCTGCCGAGGCCAGGCGGCGCTGGAACCTGGGTGATGGTGGGTCGGTCGAAGTCGCAGATCTCGGGAGCGCGCTGCTCGTCGTCCCGGCCGGCCGCGGCGGACTGGGCGCCCTGCTTCGAGAAGCCGTAGAGGAGGCGGGCGGTTACTCCGAGCTGGTCCGCCACGTTGCGGCAGACGATCCTGATCTGGCGTAGCAGTTCCCGTGGATGTCGTAGTCGACGACCATCTTCTGCTCCAGATTCTGCTCGACGAGGAGCCACGCGAGTTGCGCGCGCCCGGCGCGCGGATCTTCACGACGGGACTTTGGTACCACCGTCTGTGCCGAGCCGTGAGCGGCCGAGCGGTGACAGGCGCCATGTCGAAGAGACTGGGTCGAGCTGATCACAGGCTGGCAGCGGCCGCGGTACGCGCCATCACGACCCTCCCAGAGACCGTAGGCCTCATTTCGCTCCGCGACTTGTCCTGGCCGATGGCGCAGCTTCTCGAGGAGGGCGTGCGGTTGAACCTTCTGTCACTCGAGGCGCTTGCGGCAGCGGAACGACGTCGCTGCGAGCTATGCCTCGCCGCTGCAGACGAGAACCCCCAGCTTCTCGCCGCCGCCGCCGCCCGCGGCGTGCCCGCTCGGCTGGTCGGCTGAGCGGCTGGAGGGACGATCGGCTAGGCGGCTAGCGGCGGTGTCCACGGAGCACGTCTCACACGACCGCGGTGCTCATCATTCCGGCGTTCTCGATCGGGCTCTGCAGGGGGAAGTGGCAGGCGGCAAAGTGTCCCGATCCGAACAGTCGCAGCGGTGGCTCGGACTCGGCACAGACGTCCTGGACATATGGGCAGCGAGTCCGGAAGCGACAGCCCGAAGGGGGCTGGATGGCAGAGGGGAGCTCGCCGACTATGAGCTGGCCCCGCTTGGCCTTGGCAAGCGTCGGCTCGGCGACCGGGATGGTGTCGATCAAGCCCCTCGTATAAGGGTGCGCCGGCAGCTCGTAGATCGACTGGGCCGGACCGACCTCGACGAGCTTGCCGAGGTACATGACGCCGATCCGGTCGGCGAGGTACTTGACGACGGCAAGGTCGTGCGAGATGACGATGTAGGACAGCTTGTGGTGCTCCTGGAGCGCCTTCATTAGGTTCAGGATCTGGGCCTGGATCGAGACGTCGAGTGCCGAGACAGGCTCGTCGGCGACGATCAGCTTCGGGTTCAACGTGAGAGCGCGTGCGAAGCCGATCCGCTGGCGCTGGCCCCCGGAGAACTCATGGGGATAAAGGTCGAAGGCCTTCGGGGAAAGACCGACCTCGCTCAAAAGGGACCTTACTCGCTCGACCTGCTCGGCACGCGAGCCGATGCTCTGCACGACCAGTGGCTCGCGCAGGATCGAGCCGACGCGCATCCTCGGGTCGAGGGAGGCGTAGGGATCCTGGAACATGAGCTGCATGTCTCGGCGCTGGTGGCGTAGCTCCGAGCCGTGGAGCTTGGTGACGTCACGTCCCTCGAAACGGATCTCGCCGCCGTTGGGGCGCTCGAGCCCCACTATCAGCCGGCCGATCGTCGTCTTGCCGCAGCCGGACTCCCCGACGAGGCCGAAGGTCTCTCCCTGCCGGATCGAGAATGTCACATCCGACACTGCCTTCACGGTGCCGACCTTGCGCTGGACGATGGCACCGGAGGTGACGGGGAACTCCTTCACGAGGTGGTCGATCTCGAGAATTGGCGGCCTCCCGGCGAGATCCACCATCCTCGTCTCGGCGCGCGCGAGGGCATCTGCACGCTCGGCCTCCGAGATCACGAGCACCGGGCGGTCGCCTTCGGTGCCGACTGGGTGGTAGCAGGAGAAGAGGTGATCGTGGTTCGCCTCGAGGGGTGAGAGCTGCGGCTCCTCGTTGAGGCAGCGCTCCGTCGCGTACGGGCACCGTGGGCTGAACCGGCAGTTCGTGAGCTGCACCGAGAGGTCGGGCGGGAGCCCGGGGATCGTGTAGAGCCGCTGGGTGCTGTCCTGCTCGAGCTTGGGGATCGACTGCAGCAGGGCCGAGGAGTAGGGGTGCTGCATGTGCGCGAACAGCTCTTCTGTCCTGGCCGACTCGGCGATCTTGCCGGCGTACATGACGATCACGCGGTCCGTCCTGCCCGCGATCACCCCCATGTCGTGGGTGATGAGGATGATCGCCATGTGAAGGCGGGCGCGCAGGTCGTCGAGGAGGTTGAGGATCTGCGCCTGGATGGTGACATCGAGGGCGGTGGTCGGCTCGTCCGCGATCAGCAGCTTCGGCTCGTTCGCGAGCGCGAGCGCGATCATGACCCGCTGGCGGAGCCCGCCCGAGAGCTGGTGCGGGTAGTAGTCCAGCCGCTCGGCGGGGCGCGGCATGCCGACGAGGGTGAGCACCTCGAGTGCCCGCTCTCGTGCCTGGGCCCTCGACACGCTGCGGTGGAGGCGCACGCCCTCGGCGATCTGCTTGCCGATGGTCATCGTCGGGTTGAGCGATGTCATCGGATCCTGGAAGATCATCGCGACCTCGTTGCCCCGCAGGTGCCGCATCTGCCGCTCGCTCATCGGCACGATGTCAGAGCCGTTCACCCGGATCGAGCCCCGTACGATGTGGCCGACTCCGGGTAACAGCTTCATCACCGAGAGCCCGAGCGTGCTCTTGCCGCATCCGGATTCGCCGACGATGCCGACGCACTCGCCTTCTGCCACGTTGAAGCTGACGCCGTCGACCGCGCCGACGTTCGCGGACCGCAAGTGGAATTCGGTCCGCAGATCCTCCACTTCGAGAACGTTTGTCACGTGGCAACCCCTCGTGTCCGGCCGGATTTGGCATCGATCGTGCGCCGGCCCTGGTCGCCCGGCGTGCTCCGCGCTATCGTAGCCCCCCATGCCACAACCACCCAGTCTCAGCCCGGAACAGCGCCAAGCAGCGCTCGAGAAGGCAGCGGCCGTACGACGTGAGCGGGCCGAGATCAAGGATCACTTGAAGAGCGGTCGCATCACATTGAAAGCGCTGCTTCAAAGAGCAGAGTCAGAGGAGACGATCGGGAAGATGAAGGTGTTGGCGGCCCTCGAGGCGCTGCCCGGCACCGGCAAGGTCAAAGCTCGACGGCTCATGGACACAGTCGGGATCAGCGACGGTCGGCGCCTCCAGGGACTCGGAGCCAAGCAGCGCGAGGCGTTGCTCGAAGCTGCAGAGCGTCCCTGACCCTCGGGCCTTTCGAGCGAGAGCTCACTTCCCTGATCATCGTCGTGTTCGGGCCAGGGGGCGTGGGTAAGGGCACCTTGATCAAGCAGGTGCTCGATCGGGACGACCGGCTCTACCTCAGTCGCTCTTGGACAACCCGGGCGCGCCGCCCGGGCGAGCCGCTCGACGCCTACAATTTCGTCGCGCGTGAGGTCTTCAAGGCCAACATCGCTGCCGGTGGATTCCTCGAGTGGGCAAAAGTCCTCGACGACCTGTACGGCACCCCCATGCCGGAGGTCGTCGAGGACCGTGACATCGTGCTCGAGATCGACGTCCAGGGCGCCCGTCAGGTTCTGGCCGCAAGGCCCGACGCTCTGGCGGTGCTCGTTCTCGCGCCGTCGATCTCGACCCAGATCGAGCGCTTGCGGACGAGAGGAGATCCGGAGGATCACGTCCAGCGCCGGGTCGTCCTCGGCCGGATCGAGGAGGAGGAGGGCCGGCAGCTGGCCAAGCACGTGATCGTCAACGACGACCTCGGGCAGAGCGTCGACCAACTTCTCGCTATCATTGATGGGGCACGTGGTGGCAATGCTTCGCGCCCGGGAGCTGGATGAGTCCGGATGCGAAGCGCTGCGACTCACCCCGAAGACTCACTTCAACGCAGCAACCGACCCCGCGAGATCGCAAGCGACACTGCCAGGGCGCAACCGACCGCCAGCCCTTAACCGACAACCAGTCTTTAACCGACAACCAGCTTTCAAGGAGCCCGATGGCCGAGCCGCGCAGCACAATGATCGATCCACCGATCGAGACGCTTCTCGACGCCGTCGACTCGAAGTTCACCCTCGTCACGCTCGCCGCCAAGAGAGGGAGGCAGGTGAACGCGTACTTCAGCCAGCTCGGTGAAGGTCTCGGTGCCATCGTGCCTCCGCAGGTCGCCTCGATAGCCCGCAAGCCCCTCTCGATCGCCCTCGAGGAGATCGCCGCGGGCAAGGTTCTTGCCGTGTTCCCGGCAAATCGGGACGAAGAGCCGGGCAGAGAGGGCGAACACGGCGAGGCAGCCGCCACGGTCTCGGAGCTTGGTGACGTTTCCGGCGACGGTGACATCGCCGGTTGAGCCCGCGGTTCCAGGGCGCCGGGATGGTCCGGCGGGTCCGGAGCACGGCCCGGACCGCCTGGACGGGCGGTCGTTGTCCGGTGCTCGAGTGGTGCTCGGGGTAAGTGGCGGGATCGCTGCCTACAAGGCAGTGGAGGTCTGTCGCCGCCTTGTCGAGCTTGGAGCACACGTAGTCCCGGTGCTCACGGAGGGAGCGCTTCGCTTTGTCGGCGAGGCGACGTTCTCGGCTCTTGGGTCCGAGCGGGCGCGCACGGCTCTCTACGGCGACGCGGACCCGATACCCCATACCCATCTCGGCCGCCAGGCCGACCTCGTGGTGGTCGCTCCTGCCACGGCGCGTGTAATTGGGTCCTACGCTGCCGGGATATCTGCCGACCTTCTCGTCGCGACTCTGCTCGCCACGCGCTCTCCCGTGCTCATCTGCCCGGCGATGCACGCCGAGATGTGGGATCACCCGGCCGTGCGGGAGAACCTCGCGCTGCTGAAGAGGCGCGGAACTCACGTGGTCGAGCCGGCCGTGGGCCCGCTCGCAGGGGGAGATGTCGGCCCCGGGCGGCTGGCCGACCCTGCAGAGATCGTGGCGGCGGCGCAAGCCCTCCTGCGAGCAGCCGGCTTCGGGGGGGACCGTACAGGCGCGGCACCTTTTGCGCGTCGCCGTGACCTTGCCGGTCGCACCGTGCTCGTCACCGCCGGAGGCACTCGTGAGGCAATTGACGCGGTGCGCTACATTGCCAACCGCTCGTCGGGAAAGCAGGGACACGCGCTGGCAGAGGCTGCATCCGCAAGAGGCGCGCAGGTCGTTCTCGTGACCACGACCGATCTGCCGGCTGCTCCGGGGGTCGAGGTCGTAAGGGTGGAATCTGCGGCCGAGATGGCCGAGGCGGTGCTCGAGCGCGCAGCGGACCAGGATCTGGTCGTCATGGCCGCCGCGGTCGCCGACTTCCGGCCCGGGATCCCGGCGCCTTCCAAGCTGCACAAGGCTGATGGCATCCCCCGTCTCGTGCTCGAGGAAACGCTCGACATCCTCACCGAGCTTGGCCGGCGCCGGCGGAGCGGCCAAGTGCTCGTTGGCTTTGCCGCCGAGACGGACTCGGTCGTCGAGCGAGCGGCGCGCAAGCTGCGTTCGAAGGGCGTCGATCTCGTCGTCGCGAACGACGTCGGAAAAAAGGGCGTGGGTTTCTCTTACGACACCAACGCCGTCTCGATCGTGTCGGCCGACAGTGTGGTCGATGTGCCCCTGAGCTCGAAACGAGCCGTCGCCGACGCCGTCCTTGACGCCGCGTCCGACCTTCTGGGGAAGGCTGCCCCTTCGTGAGGGTCGCCCGCAGCGCGCTGCAGCCAGCTATCGCCGTGGCAACACTCGACTGAGTCAGGGAGCAAGCAAGTGCACCAGCATCACTTCACTTCGGAGTCGGTGACCGAGGGTCATCCCGACAAGATGGCCGACCAGATATCGGACGCCGTCCTCGACGCGATCCTGGTCGAGGATCCCGCCGGTCGAGTCGCCTGCGAGACGCTCCTCACGACTGGCCTGGTGGTCGTGGCGGGCGAGATCTCGACGACCGCCTACGTCGACGTCTCGCACATCGTGCGCCGGACGATCCTCGAGATCGGTTACGACCGCGACGAGCTCTGCTTCGACGGTAACTCCTGCGGCGTGCTCGTGTCCATCGACGAACAGTCGCCCGACATAAGCCAAGGCGTGTCCACGGCCCTCGAGCGGCGTCTCGGGACCGACGGGGAGGACGTCTTGAGCGCGCAGGGTGCCGGGGACCAGGGGATGATGTTCGGATTTGCGTGCGACGAGACTCCCGACCTCATGCCGCTGCCGATCTGGCTCGCACACCGCTTCGCCCGGCGCCTCGCCGAGGTCCGCAAGGATGCGACGCTCCCGTATCTCGGCCCTGACGGAAAGACGCAGGTTTCGGTCCTCTACGAGGGGGACGTCCCGGTCAGGCTCACGAACGTTCTCATCTCGACCCAGCACACCCATGGCGTGGATCTCGACGAGGAGCTGCCGCGCGACCTGCGCAAGCATGTAATCGAGCCGGTGCTCCCGGCCTCGCTCGACACCGAGGGCTTCACCCTGCTCGCGAATCCCACGGGACGCTTCGAGCTCGGTGGCCCGATGGCAGACACCGGCCTCACGGGCCGGAAGATCATCGTCGACACCTACGGCGGCGCGGCCCACCACGGGGGCGGGGCATTCTCCGGCAAGGACCCGTCCAAGGTGGACCGCTCGGGCGCATATGCCGCACGCTGGCTCGCGAAGCACGTCGTCGCGGCCGGGGCGGCGCGACGGTGCGAGATCCAGGTTGCCTACGCGATCGGCGTCGCGCGTCCCCTGTCAGTGATGGTCGAGACCTTCGGCACCGAGACCGTTGCCCCGGATCGCATCGTCGCGGCCCTTGACGAGCTCTTCGACCTCCGGCCCGCGGCGATCATCAGAGACCTCGACCTGAGGCGCCCCATCTACCGCCAGACGGCTGCCTACGGGCACTTTGGTCGCGCAGATGCCGGGCCATGGGAGGCCACGCCCCGTGTGGGCAACCTGCGGCAGGCGCTCGGACTTTAAAGTCACGGGCACCTTGGGGGCCGACGCGCCGAGTCCGAGAGGCAGACATGACCGAGCCTGAGAGCCGCGTCGAGGTCGACGTGCTCCCAGATGTGAGCGGGATAGACAGGACGTTTCACTACGCGGTGCCGGTGGCCCTTGTGCCCGGGCTCCGCGTGGGCAGCATCGTGCGCGTCGCGTTGCACGGCCGCCGGGTGCGCGGCTTCGTGCTCGCGCTCGGTACGCCGGCGCCTCCTGGCGTGGTGCCGCAGGAGATAGCTCAGGTCGTGTCGCTTGGGCCGCCGGCCGCCATGGTCGAGCTCTGCAAGTGGGCCGCCTGGCGGTACGCGGGTCGCCTCAGGGCATTCCTTACGGCCGCGTCGCCCCCCACGGTCGTGAGAAGACTGCCGGAGCACGTGACCAGACTGCCGGAGCACGTGACCAGACCGCCGGAGCACGCTGAGGGGCGCCGCTCGTCACCGGCTGGCGGCTCTCCTGTTGCTGCGGTGCCAGACTGGCTCGGCGACGCCGTAAGAGAGGCGGTCGAAGCCCGCGACGCAGTCCTCCGCCTCCCCCCGGCCCATACCCGGCTCCCGGTCGTGCTCGCAGCACTCCAAGCAGCAAGCGGCCGACCGGGCGACGCGATGATCCTCGTCGAATCTCACGCCGACGCGCGCACCCTTGCCCGCCGCCTCGAAGCGCTCGGCTTCGGTGTCTGCCAGTACCCCGACCAGTGGGCCGAAGCCGCCCTCGGGGGCCGCGTCGTCATCGGGACGCGCAGCGTGGCGCTGGCCCCGGGCAAGCCCTCAGTGATCCTGGTGCTCGATGCGCACAGCGAGGCCTACCGCTCTTCGCGGGCACCGACATTCGATGCTCGGGTGCTCGTGGCCGAGCGGGCGCGCGCCGAGGGCTCGTCGGTTGTGTTCGTCAGTCCCTGTCCGAGCCTGGAGCTGCTCGACGGCCGGGCACTGGTCACCATCGAGCGGTCGGCCGAGCGGCACGGTTGGCCCCTCGCCACGGTCCTGGACGTGCGGGAGGAGGACCCGCGAGAAGGCGGCTACCCGTCCCATCTCGTGTCGCTCGTGCGCGAGGCCATCCAAGGCGGCGGCGAGCTCCGCAACCCGGTGGTCCTCGTGCTCAACCGAAAGGGCCGCGCCCGGCTCCTCTCGTGCTCGCGCTGCCGCAGCGTGCAGCGCTGTCCTAGCTGTGGGGCGGCTCTCGTCCAGCAGCAGCGCCCGCCGAAAGACGAGATCGGCTTACTCTCCTGCCCGAGTTGTGGGCTCGATTCCCCCGCGCTCTGTCCCTCCTGCGGCTCGGCCCGCCTGAGGATCCTGCGGCCGGGCGTGGGCCTTGCACGCGAGCAGCTGCAGGCCCTGCTCGGGGTCGAGGTCGCCGAGATGGGGTCACCTGGCAGTGAGGTGCCGAAGGCTCCCGTGGTGATCGGCACCGAGGCGGTGTTGCACGCGGCGCTGCGCACGAGGATGGTCGGGTTTCTCGATTTCGACCGCGAGCTGCTGGCACCTCGGTTCCGTGCGGCGGAGCAAGCACTCGTCCTCCTGGCTCGCGCTGCCCGCCTCCTAGGTGGCCACGAGGCTCTTGGTGGCCGGAGTGGCCGCGGGCGACTCGTGGTGAGGACATCGATGCCGGAGCACCACGTCGTTCGATCGGCCCAGGCCGGGACGCCCGAGCTCGTCGCCGCGGTTGAGCGGGATCGGCGCCAGCTGTTGCGGCTCCCGCCTTTCACCGCCCTTGGTGAGGTCACAGGTGCCGGTGCCGCAGACCTGGTCGAGCGCCTCGAGGGCGTCGAGGTGGCACCTGCGCAAAAGGACCGCTACCTCGTGCGAGCCGAGAGCTCGACGGCTCTCGCCGAGTCGTTTGCGCGTCTCGTCGCCGGCGAGCAGGGGGGCTGGGCGGCAATTGACGCCCGCATCGAGATCGACCCGGTGGAGCTCTGAGCGCTCCAGCACCGGCTGTCTGGCCCTGCGCGGCGGCGGGGGGCCGGTACCCGGCGCCGGGGACCGCGCCCGCCGGGGTGAACTGTGTGCCTGGAGTCACCAAAACCGCCCTCTTCGGTCACGTC
>CAZAMA010000026.1:19484-23108 GCA_964485645.1 uncultured Acidimicrobiaceae bacterium
TCACCAAAACCGCCCTCTTCGGTCACGTCGCGCACACAGTTGGCCGGGGACCGCCCGCGCCGGGGTGAACTGTGTGCCTGGAGTCACCAAAACCGCCCTCTTCGGTCACGTCGCGCACACAGTTGGCCGGGGACCGCCGTAAAGTCGCGATCGCGGCCTCGAAACCCCACCGTCTACTCGGGAGGACACGATGAGCAGGTACCTCTCGCTCGCGCTGAAGCCGGACCGAGCAGCCCGAGTCACTCTGGCGCTGGCTGGAGCTCGGGCGATGATAGGTGCCGTCGCATGGGTTGCGCCCAAAGCCGCGCTCAAGCCCTGGGTCGGCAGCGAAGTCCCTTCGCACGCAGGCGGCCGTCTGCTCGGCCGCGCCCTTGGGGCTAGAGACCTCGCGTTGGCGGCCGGGGCGATGCTCGCCTACCGGCAGGGGCGTCCGGTTCGCGGTTGGGTCGAGGCCGGGGTACTGGCCGATGCCGGAGACGCGGTCGCGACCCTGGTCGGCTTCCGCCAGCTCCCGAAGCGGACACGCTGGGCCGTGCTCGCCTCGACGGTAGGTGCGGCAGGATTGGGCTATCTCGTAGCGCAGAGGGTCGACAAGGCCTAGAGCGGCCCGGCCCCCCTCCCAGAGTCCGGCGATCGGCATCCGGCCTGGCCACCTCGACCGGCCCTGCGAAGCGGCGGGGAAGCGGCGGGGAAGCGGCGGGGAGGTGGCGGCTCCTCCTGCCTGCTAGGATGAGAAACGCCGACCAAAGTCGGCACTAGTTGGCGGTGCCTCGGTCAGGGTCGAAGACCCGAGCGAGCGGCGCCACCTCAGGAGTTCCGACACCCTACCGGTCGACCCGTACGGTCGCTCGGCATCAACAGAAAGCCCACCGTCAACGCATGCCCGACAAGACGGCGACGATCGCCGAGCACCGGCTCCACGAGACCGATACCGGCTCGCCAGAGGTACAGGTTGCCATCCTCACGGAGCGGATCAACCACCTCACCGAGCACCTAAAGGTACACCGGGGTGACCATCACACCCGGCGAGGCCTGATGAAGCTGATCGGCCGCCGCCGCCGCCTGCTCGACTATGTGAAGGCGAACGACGTCGACCGTTACCGGGCTCTTATCGCCCGGCTCGGCATCCGTCGTTAGGGCTGGGGCCAGAACCCCCCAACACGACAACCACGGCGCCGGCAGCGCTCAGCTGCCAGTCGCCGAGCACCGGGCCGAGCTATCTCGGCCGGGGCGGGCGCTCGAGCCCGCTCGGCCAGGTCCGGTGCACGACGACTGGGAACTGGCCAGGTCTGGCGCCTCGAAAATAGAGGAGTGTCATGGCTGACGCCATCACCGTCTCGGGTCCCGTGAGCGGGACCGACCGCATCATGTCCTTTGAGACTGGCAAGCTTGCCGGCCAAGCCGACGGGGCGGTTCTCGCTCGCCTCGGGGAGACCATCGTCCTTGTCGCGGCGACCGCGGCCCGCAAGGTGCGCGAGGGAACGGATTTCTTCCCCCTTACCGTCGACGTCGAAGAGCGCATGTACGCGGCGGGAAAGATCCCAGGCTCCTTCTTCCGCCGCGAGGGAAGAGCGACTGATCAGGCGATCCTTACGGACCGGCTGATCGACCGGCCGCTGCGGCCGTCGTTTCCCGAAGGGTTCCGCAACGAGGTGCACATCGTCGCCACGATCTTTGGGGCCGACCTTGTCAACCCCCACGACGTGCTGGCGATCAACGGTGCCTCGGCCGCTCTCATGGTCTCCGGCATCCCCTTCGAGGGCCCGATCGGTGCGGTGCGCATGGCGTACTCGGTCGACGGCACGTGGCTCCCCCATGCCACCTACCAGGAGGGCGATGCGTCCACCTTCGAGCTCGTCGTCGCGGGCCGTGCGCTCGGCGACGAGCCGGACGCCGAGGTCGCCATCATGATGGTCGAGGCGGGAGGCACCGAGAGCGCGTGGCAGTTCTACGAGAACGGCGCACCGAAGGTGACCGAGGAAGTCATCGCCGAGGGCCTCGAGGCCTCGAAGAAGTGGATACTGGAGTCGATCGAGCTGCAGCGCGAGCTCGTCGCCAAGGTCGGCCGCAAGGAAACGATGGCCTTCGAGCTCTTCGTCGACTACGCCGCCGAGATCTACGAGAAGGTGGCTGAGGTCGGAGCCGAGCGGATCACGCTCGCGAACGCCATCACCACAAAGGCCGAGCGCAACGCTGCACTCGACGCCGCCGGCGACACGATTGTCGAGGAGCTCGCGGGGCAGTTTCCCGAGCGTGAGCGCGAGATCAAGGCGGCAATCCGCTCCTTTACGAAGAAGACCGTGCGAAAGCGGATCGTCTCAGAGGGCGTGCGCATCGATGGCCGTGGCACCACCGACATCCGGCCCTTGTCGGCTGAGGTCGGTATCATCCCCACGGCCCATGGCTCGGGCCTCTTCCAGCGCGGCGACACCCAGGTCCTCAATTTCACGACCCTCGGCATGCCCCGCATGAACCAGATGCTGGACACGATCGGCATCGACGACACCAAACGCTACATGCACCACTACAACTTCCCCCCGTTCTCGACCGGTGAGACCGGCTTCATGCGAGGGCCGAAACGCCGCGAGATCGGCCACGGACTCCTGGCCGAGCGAGCCCTGCTCCCCGTCATACCGCCGGAGAGCGAGTTCCCCTACGTGCTGCGGCTCGTCTCGGAAGTGCTCTCCTCGAACGGCTCGACCTCGATGGCCTCGGTGTGCGGCTCGACGCTGTCGCTGATGGATGCCGGGGTGCCGATCAAGGCGCCCGTCGCGGGGATCGCGATGGGGCTCGTCTACGCCGAGGGCGTCTACACGACCCTTACCGACATACTCGGAGCCGAGGACGCCTTCGGGGACATGGACTTCAAGGTGGCCGGCACATCGGAGTTCGTGACGGCCCTCCAGCTGGACACGAAGATCGACGGCCTCCCGGCCGATGTCCTGTCCAAGGCGCTCCATCAAGCGCGCGACGCGCGCCTGCTCATCCTCGACGTGATGGCCAAGGCCATCGCGGCGCCCCGAGACGAAGTGAAGTCTCACGCACCGAAGATCGTCACCTTCGAGATCCCGATCGACAAGATCGGCGAGGTCATCGGCCCCAAGGGCAAGGTGATCAACGCCATCCAGCAGGAAACGGGCGCCGACGTCAACATCGACGACGACGGCCAGGTAGGCACCGTGACGATTGGCGCGAAGGAGCGCTCAGTCGTGGACGAGGCCCGTCGCCGCATCGAGACGATCCTCGATCCGCCCTCGGCCGACGTCGGGGCCACTTATCTGGGCAAGGTGGTCAACATCACCAAGTTCGGAGCCTTCGTCAACATCCTGCCGGGCCGGGACGGGTTGATCCATATCTCCCGGCTGGGCCAGGGCAAGCGGGTCGAGCGGGTGGAAGACGTCCTCGCTCTCGGCGAGGAGATCGAGGTGCGAGTCGACGACATCGACCCGCAGGGCAAGGTTTCGCTCTCACTAGCGTCCTCACCGCCTCCTGGGGACTCCTCCTCGGAGGATGGCGAAGGCGGCGGAGCATCGCGTGGCGCAGGACGCGGGCGCGAGCGCGGCGACCGCCCAGAGCGCGGCGACCGCCCAGAGCGCGGCGACCGCCCAGAGCCGTACCGCTCCA
>CAZAMA010000026.1:23208-28448 GCA_964485645.1 uncultured Acidimicrobiaceae bacterium
CCAGAGCGCGGCGACCGCCCAGAGCGCGGCGACCGCCCAGAGCCGTACCGCTCCAGTGACGGCGGGGCCGGTGGAGCGCTGCCACGTGCCTCGTTCGAGGACGCCTTCGACGCAGAGCTCTCGGCCGAGTTCGGTGATCTCGGTCCGCGCGAGAGTGCCGGTGCCGGCGGCGGCGGCGGTGGTGGGGCCCGTCGCGAAGCTGGACGTCGCCCAGAGGGTCGCCGGGACAGCGCAGGTGGCGGCCCGCGCCGGCGCCCGCGGAGCGGAAGAGACTGAGCAGCTCGGTGCTGGTCCACCTCGCAGACGCCTCGGCACTGTCTTGATAAGGACGTCCGTCCTCAAATCGGGCATCCGACTCGTAACCGAGTCGATGTCCGAGGTCGCTTCGGCATCAGTAGGTGTGTGGGTGGGGACCGGCTCGCGCGACGAAACGCCGGCCCAGGCGGGCATCTCCCATTTCCTCGAGCATCTGCTGTTCAAGGGGACCAAGGAGCGGACCGCCCGGGACATCGCGGAAGCGGTCGACGCCGTTGGCGGCGATATGAACGCCTTTACGACTAAGGAGTACACGACCTTCTACGTCCGGGCGCTCTCGGAGCACCTCGAGCTGAGTCTCGACATCCTCTGCGACATCTTGCGTGAGCCGGCGCTGCGGATCGATGACGTGGACGCCGAGCGCCAGGTGATCCTCGAGGAAGTGCTCATGCATCTCGATGAGCCTTCCGACGTCGTGCAGGAGCGCTTCGGCGAGGCCGTGTTCCCCGATCACCCGCTCGGGCGCGAGGTTCTCGGCATCCCCGAGGTGATCGAGACCGTCTCGGTCCCGGCCATCCGCTCGTTCTTCGATCACCACTACCTCCCGGCAAACATGGTCGTGGCGGCCGCAGGCGACGTCGAGCACGAGGCGGTGGCAGCCGAGATCGAGCGCCGCTTCGTCGGACGTCAAGGCGGCCAGGCGCCATCTCGCAGCGCGCCCGGCGACCGGCTCGTACCGGTCACGGTCGAGCGTCGCGAGACCGAACAGGTCCAGCTAGTGGTCGGAAGCCGCGGCCCGGCAAGGCGGTCACCCGATCGCTTCAGCCTCGCGGTGCTCAACCATGCGCTCGGCGGGGGGCTTTCCAGCCGTCTCTTCCAAGAGATCCGAGAAACCCGCGGCCTTGCCTACTCGATCGGATCCGACCGGATCGCCTACGAGGACGCGGGAGCGCTCGCCGTGTCGGTGGGCACTGCACCCGAGAATGCCAACGAGGTGCTCGGGCTCATCACGCGCGAGCTCGACCAGCTCCGCGACGGGGGCGTGTCGCCGCGGGAGCTCGAGGTCGCCAAGGGCCACCTGCGAGCAGATCTGCTCCTCTCGTTGGAGGACTCCGGCGCTCGCATGGCCCGCATCGGCGCCAGCCTCCTGCTGCACGACGAGGTGCTGAGCGTCGAGGAGCTCGAGGCCAGGATCGCCTCGATCTCGCTCGGGGACGTGGCCGAGGCAGCCACTCGGGTGCTCAGCGGCAACCGGGTCCTGGCAGTCGTCGGCCCCTTCGACGAGACGGACTTCAAACCGCTTTAGGGTCCGGCTTTCTGGCCCGGCACCATCGGCGAGAGCCCTGCATCCAAGTTCGGGCGTTCACCGTCATTTTCCCTACGCCGTCGTCCTACGTCCGGATCGGACGGACGCGTTCACCGTTTTTTTACCGCCACCAGGTTAATGTCCACCGCGCATTCACCGCGCCTGGGGTGATACTCAGTTCATGGCTGATTTCCTTGTTGTTGTTGGCATCGTTGCCTTTGTGGCGGGGATGCTGGGGCTGATCTGGGCGCTGGAGCGGGTATGACGGTCGCCGACGGGTTGCTGCTCGCGCTGTCCATCGTCATGTTCATCTACCTCGGGTTCGCGCTGTTCAAGGCGGAGCGGTTCTGATGGGATTCACATTGACCATCGTGGCGATGGTCGTGGTCACTGCGATCGCCTGGCGGTTCCTAGGCGCCTACATGGTCTCGGTGTACGAGAACCGCACCCGCTGGCTGTTCTTCCTGGAGCGCCCGATCTACCGGGTCATCGGCGTCGATCCCGAGACCGAACAGTCGTGGCAACGTTACGGTGCGTCGGTCATCGTCTTCTCGGGCGTCGTGCTGGCGGTCGGCTACGCGCTCCTCCGGCTGCAAGGGCACCTGCCCTTGAACCCCCAGCATCTGCCCGGGGTATCGCCGGCCTTGTCGTGGAACACGATCGTCTCGTTCACGACCAACACGAACTGGCAGTCGTACTCGGGCGAGACGACCATGTCGTACCTGTCCCAGATGGGGACGCTGGCGCTCCAGAACTTCCTCAGTGCCTCGGTGGGTATCGCCGTGGCGGTGGCACTCATCCGGGGATTCTCCCGCAAAGGCTCGAAGACGATCGGAAACTTCTGGGTCGACCTCGTTCGTGGGACCCTCTACATCCTGCTGCCGATCGCCTTCGTCTTCGCCATCGTCTTCATGGCCCAAGGGGCGATCCAGACCCTGGGCGGCCCGGCGCATATCCACGACCCGTTGAACGGGATGCGCCAGACGATCCCGCGAGGCCCCTTCGCCTCCCAGGAGACCATCAAGCAGCTCGGCACCAACGGTGGCGGCTCCTACAACGCCAATGGTGCCATGCCGTTCGAGAACCCCACCGGCCTGACCAACTTCTTATCGATGGCCCTCATCCTGTGCATCCCGATCGCCCTCACCTACACCTTCGGGAAGATGGTCGGCCATCTCCGCCAAGGCGTGGCGATCCTCGGGGTCATGGTGATCATCTTTGGCGGCTGGCTGGCCATCGGCGCCACCGCCGAGCACCAGGCGAACCCGGCGATCGCCGCGGCGGGAGTGACCCACCAGCCGACCGGCAACATGGAAGGCAAGGAAGTCCGCTTTGGCGACACCTCCTCGGCGTTCTACAACATCACGTCCACCCAGACCTCGACGGGCAGCGTCGACTCGGCCAATGACTCCTACAACCCGATGGGCGGCTTCGCGACGATGACGGGGATGATGCTCGGGGAAGTCAGCCCGGGAGGTGTCGGCAGCGGGCTCTATACGATCCTGCTTTTCGCCATCATCACCGTGTTCATCGGCGGGCTGATGGTGGGTCGAACGCCCGAGTATCTGGGCAAGAAAATACAGGCCAGGGAGGTGAAGCTGGCCGCTTTCGGGGTGCTCGTCATGCCCATCACCGTGCTGGTCCTCACGGCCATCGCCGTGTCGGTCCATGCCGGGCGGGCCGGGCCGCTCAATGCGGGGCCCCACGGCTTCTCCGAGATTCTCTACACGTTCACGTCGGTCACCAACAACAATGGCTCCGCCTTCGCCGGGCTGAACTCCAACACCGCTTTTTACAACAACATCGAAGTGGTGGGCATGCTCCTCGGGCGCTTCGCCATCATCGTGCCGGTCCTGGCACTGGCCGGCACCCTGGCGGCCAAGAACGTCGTGCCGGCGTCGTTGGGAACCTTCCGCACCGACAAGCCCATGTTCATCGGACTGCTCATCGGCGTGATCCTCGTCGTCGGAGCGTTGACCTTCTTCCCGGCCGTGTCCCTCGGCCCGATCGTCGAAGAGCTCTCCCACGGGAAGTTCTTCTGATGCGCCAATTCACCTCGCCGGGCACCGCCGCGCCCGACAGCGGCATGCTCGCCGATAACTCGGGCGGCTCGTTCCGCCGGGTCCTGGTCCCGGTCGACTCTTTCGGGGCGTCGACCAACGCTCTGAGCCTGGCCGCCCGCATGGGTCAGGCCACCGGCGGTCCGTTACGTCTGGTTCATGTGCGGATATGGGACCCGCCCACCCCTACGGGCGGCGGACGGTTCTACCCCGAAACGAGCGAAGAAGCTACCGCAGTCCTCGACAACGCCATGACCTCCGTGTGGGCACGCGGCGCCGACGCCACCGGGATCATCGTGGAGGCGCAACGGTCACAGATGGGCACGGCGATCATCAGCGAAGCCTCCCAGTGGGGCGCCGATGTGCTCATGCTCACGGCCCAGCCCCGACGCTTCGTCACCCTCGGGGTGTGGGACAAGGCCACCCGCCAGGTGGTGCAAGCGGCGTCCTGCCCGGTCCTGCTCGTGTACCCGAGACCGGCATGAGCAGCTCGGGCGCGCGCGCGGATCGGGCACCCGGCGGCGGCCCGCGTCGGGGTCGGCAGCGGCCGAGTTGTGGTTCGAGCCCCGAGCCGATGTGCTCGGCAGTCTCCTGGGAGGTCTTGTTGCATGTCTGGCGTTGATAACCTCGAGCTGGCAGCTCCTGGTGGCCCACCCTCGGGCTCGGGAAACGCCGGCGGCATGACTCGACGCCGCGGGTTGTTCGACCGCGAGATCCTGGCTCAGGCCGCCCTCGACGGGCTCAAGAAGTTCGATCCTCGGGTGCAAGTGAAGAACCCGGTGATGTTCGTGGTCCTGCTCGGCACGGTGGTCACCTTCATCGAGTCGATCGCCCATCCCAGCCTGTTCGCCTGGCTGATCACGATCTGGCTGGCGCTCACGGTGTTCTTCGCCAACTTCGCCGAGGCCGTGGCTGAGGGGCGGGGTAAGGCCCAGGCCGACACCCTCCGCCGGCTGCGGGTCGAGACCGAGGCCCGCCGCCTCCGGGGCGACGGCGAGGAGCGGGTCGCCGCGGCCGACCTGGCCAAGGGTGACCTCGTGATCTGCGAGGCCGGCGACGTCATCCCCTCCGACGGGGAGATTACCGAAGGCGTCGCGTCGGTCGACGAGTCGGCCATCACGGGCGAGTCCGCGCCGGTCATTCGTGAGTCCGGCGGTGACCGCTCGGCGGTGACGGGGGGTACCACCGTCTTGTCGGACCGGATCGTGGTCCGAATCACCGCCGAGCGGGGCCACACGTTCATGGACCGCATGATCGCCCTGGTCGAGGGCGCCCAGCGCCAGAAGACCCCGAACGAAATCGCGCTGACGATCCTGCTGGCCGCCCTGACCATCATCTTCGTGCCCGTCGTGGTGGTCCTCCAACCCTACGCGTCGTTCTCCGGGGCGACCGTTTCGGTCGTGGTGCTCGTCGCCTTGCTGGTATGCCTGATCCCCACCACTATCGGGGCGTTGCTCTCCGCCATCGGCATCGCCGGCATGGACCGACTTGTCCAGCGCAACGTGCTCGCCATGTCGGGCCGGGCCGTCGAGGCGGCCGGCGACGTGCAGACCCTGCTGCTCGAGAAGACCTGCACCAGCACCCTCGGCAACCGCATGGCCTCGGCGTTCTACCCTGTC
>CAZAMA010000027.1:0-27310 GCA_964485645.1 uncultured Acidimicrobiaceae bacterium
GGATGACCGGGCAGTGGTAGCACTCCTGGTAGTTCTCGGTGAGGATCTTCCAGTTCGCATTCACGACGTAGTCGTGCGAGCCGGCGACCCGGAGCCGCTCGGGCTCATAGGGGGCAATGATCTCCTCCAGGCCGCCGACATGCGCGGCAAATGGGCCCGCCTGCCCCGACGCGTCGACGAATATCCACCCATGCCACTCCGCCGACGCCAGCTCGACGAGCGAGTTGTCTCCCGGGTCGAATCCGGCCACGGCTCCATCTCCGAAGCCCGGAGCTTTGCGGAGCGAGCCGTTCAACCTGTACGACCATCCGTGATAGGGGCACAGGACGATCGGACGGTTGACCGTCGGATCCCCGCAAGGGAGGAGCTCGTGATTGCGATGCCGGCACGCGTTCGCGAAGACTCGGAGGACGCCCTCGGCGTCGCGGATGAGAAAGACGCCGGCACGACCCACCGACTCGGCCCGCTGGTCCCCAGGATCTGGGAGCGAGTCGCTCCGGCCGGCACACACCCAGCCGCGGCCGAAGAAGTTGCGCTGCTCCCACGCGAAGACGGCCTCGCTCACGTAGGCCTCCCTCGGCAGCATGCGGCTCTCGCCGAAGTTGCGAAGCACGGGCTCGAGGTCGCGCGCCTCGAGCGGAGCGACGTCGCCCATGCTGGCATCCGCAGAACTTTGAATGACCATACAGTCAATCCTAGGACGCCCGCGCTTCCTCAGGCAAGGGCCGGCCGGTTCGCCGCCTCCAGCAGCTCGTCGAGGGACTGGCCGATCCTCCGGGACAGCTCTGCCGGCTCCGGTACCGTCTCCCGGCAGGCGTTGAGGCCTATGTAGAGCGTGCCGCAGTAGCTGATCACCGTGATGTTGAGGCCGACTCCCTCGCCAACCGGCCCGAGCGGGTAGAGCCCCACGATAGGTGCCCCGGCGAGGAAGAGCGGAAACGACGGTCCCGCGACGTTCGAGATCGTGACGTTGAACGCCGGTCGCAGCCGGTCGAACGCGCGCATGCGCGAGACGAGTCGCGCCGTCCCGGCAACCACCGCCGGTAGGGCCAGCTCGCTCAGCTCCTGCACCATCGTGGATCCGACCATCTCCTCCTGAGCCTTGGCACGACCCATGGCCTCGGTGACAGCTGCCAGGCGTTCGACTGGATCCTCGATGTCTGTGGCGAGCGACGTCAGCACGGCCGAGACGCGGTTGCCGTGAGCTCCCATCTCCTCGTCCGACCTCACCGATCTCGGCACCAGGGCCACGATGGGATCGTCCGGCAGCTCCGAACGGTCGCACAGGTAGCTCCTTAAGGCCCCGGCGCAAATCGCGAGGACCACGTCGTTGACAGTGCAGGAGAATCGGCGCCTCACGATCTTCAGATCCTCGAGACGGTGAGTGCTGAAAGCCACTCGCCGCTGCGATGTGATCGCCCTGTTGAGCGATGTCCGAGGTGCGTCGAACAGTGCCGGCGGAGAAGGAAGCGCGGCTACGCGGTTCTGTCGCGAGAGCTGGATCGCCGTCTCGAGCGCGTTGCGCGCAGTCTTTAGCGCGCGAGGCACCTGGAGCACTCGCGCGGCGAGCGCGCCCGCGACGAGCGCCGCGGCCGCGGGGACCTGCTCGCTTTGCCAGGTGTCGACCACCTCCAGCTCGGCCGGGTCCTCTTCGAGATCGAGCAGCGTCGTCATGAGCTCGGCGCCCGACACACCGTCGACGGCCGCGTGGTGGACCTTGCCCACGAGGCCGACACGTCCGCCCGCGAGTCCCTCGACCACGTGGAGCTCCCACAGTGGCCGGCTCCGCTCCAGCGCACGGCTCGATATCTCCGCGGCGAAATCGGCCAGCTCCTGGTCCCCGCCGGGCGCCGGCAGGCTTGCCCGCCGGATGTGGTAGTCAAGGTCGAAGTCCGGATCCTCGACCCAGAGCGGGTGGTGCAGCCCGAGGGGCACGTCGGCGAGGCGCCGCCGCAATGGTCCGGCCGGTGGCAGGCGCCGCCCCAACAGCTCGCGCACCGCCTCGTAGTCAATCCCTCTCCCGCCCGCACCGAGCACGTAGACGCCGGTGACATGCATGTGAGCGGTCGGGGTTTCTATGTAGAGGAACATCGCGTCGAGCCCGCTCAGGCGTTCCATCTGCCTCTCTCCCCTCTCTCGCCGTCTGGCGGGCTTCGCGGCCCCTCGCGGCGCCGAAGGCTCCGGCTCGGCCGATCCTCAGGTCCCGCTATGGCCAAAACCCCCCACCCCCCTCTCGCTCTCACCGAGTGAGGCGGTTGCGGCGAGGAGGGCATCCTCGAACCTGACGAGCACCAGCTGCGCGATGCGATCCCCCCGGCACACCTCGTAATCCTCGGTCGGATCAGTGTTGACAAGTATGACGCCGATCTCGCCCCTGTAACCGGGATCGATCAGGCCCGGCGCGTTCAGGCATGTCACACCGTGGCGCAGCGCCAGGCCGCTTCGCGGCAGGACGAGGCCGGCGAGACCGTCGGGCAACTCGACGGCGATGCCGGTGGCGACGAGGGCGCGACCACCTCGGCTCGGAAGGATGACGCCGGCACGCGCCAGCAGGTCGACTCCTGCATCGCCGCTGCGTGCGCGCTTTGGAATCGGAAGCTCCGGGTCGAGCTGCACCACCGGGATGTCGGCCACGGCTCGAGGGTAGTGCAGGGCCACTACGCTCCCCCATCGTGCTCGTCTGGATGGATCTCGAAATGACCGGTCTCGACCCTTCTCACCACGTCATCGTCGAGATGGCGACGTTGGTGACAGACGACCAGCTGAACATCGTCGCCGAGGGGCCGGATCTCGTCATCGGGACGCCGCCCGACAAGCTCGCAGAGATGGAGGACATCGTCCGCCACATGCACACCGTGTCGGGGCTGCTGCCGGAGATAGAGGCCTCGACGACGACCCTGGAGGAGGCTGCCGCTGGGACTATGGACTTCGTCCGGGGACATGTCTCAAAGGCCGGCACTGTTCCACTGTGCGGGAACTCCATCGGGATGGACAGGCGTTTCCTCGAGACGTACGCACCCGATCTCGACGCGTGGTTCCACTACCGCTCGATAGACGTCTCGACGGTAAAGGAGCTCTGCAGACGGTGGCGGCCCGACCTCTACTCGGCGCGCCCTCACAAGCAGACGGCGCACCGGGCGATGGACGACATACGCGAGAGTGTCGGTGAGCTGGCTTACTACAAGGCGAACTTCTTCGCGCCAAGCTCTGGAGAGGTGTCTTAGGAGTCCACATGACGCCACACCTGGGGCTCACGGCGCCACGGGGTGGGGCTTACGGCGCCACGGGGTGGGGCTTACGGCGCCACCGCGACGACGACGCGACCCCGAACCCTGCCCGCGAGGATCTCCTCCGCCAAGCGAGGCACGTCGTCGAGACGCACCTCGTCGGCCATCTCGTCGACGACGTCTGGGGAGAGCTCGCTTGCGAGACGGTCCCATGCGACTGCTCTGAGCCCGATCGGGCATCTGACCGAGTCGATGCCGGCAAGCGTGACGCCTCTGAGGATGAACGGGTGGACGGTAGTCGGCAAATCTGCGCCTCCGGCTAGGCCGCAAGCGGCGACGCAGCCGCCGTAGCGGGTCTCGCGGAGAACCGTGGCAAGAGTGCTGCCTCCGACGGCGTCGACGCCACCAGCCCACCGCTCCTTGCTCAGCGCGCGCGGGGACGCGTCGGCGAGCTCACTTCGGGCCACCACGGTGCTCGCCCCAAGGGCGCGGAGGTAGTCCTCCTGCTCGCTGCGGCCACTCGCCGCTGCGACTTCGTATCCAAGCCCCGCGAGGATCGCGACGGCCATGCTGCCGACACCGCCGGCAGCTCCTGTCACCACGACGGGCATCCCACCGGCGCTCCCAGGAGCCAGACCATGGCGCTCGAGGGCCATGACGCAGAGCATCGAGGTCAGGCCGGCCGTCCCGATGACCATCGCCGTCCTCAGATCGAGATCTGTGGGTAGCGGCACGATCCACTCCGAGCGCACCCGCGCGAGCTCGGCCAACCCGCCGAACCGCTCCTCTCCCAGGCCGAACCCCGTAACTATCACCTCGTCGCCCGGAGCAAACGACGGCGCGCTCGAGTCGACCACGGTGCCGGCCAGATCGACCCCGGCCACCATGGGAAACGACCGCACCACCTTCCCTTTCCCGGTCACCGCGAGCCCGTCCTTGTAGTTGAGGCTCGACCAGCGGACTTTGACAGTGACGTCCCCGACGGGCAGGTCACCTTCATCGATCGTCGCTACCCGTCCCGGGGATCCGTCCGGCTCGGCTGCAAGTACGGCACGAAAGCTGCTCATGGGTCTCAGACTATGGCCTGCGAACGATGATCGGAGCTCCGGTGAGCCCTGTCGACCAAGTGATCACTGCCTGGCGCACACCGAGCCGATCGAATATCTCCTCGGCGCACATGAGGTCTGCCAGCGCCGCTCCGCCTGCCGGCGCGGCCCCCGCCGGTTCAGCCACTGCCGGCGCGACCGGACCAGCCGAAGAGTCGGTCACCGCTCTGACATACAGGCAGAGCGCAAGCTCGTAGGAAGCCCCAATTGCCGTCGCCTTCTCGATCGCCTGCTCGAGTAGCCGCGCCGCTTCGCTAGCCGCGGCACCCGCGGCGGCGTCCGCGGAGGGGCCCGCGGAGGGGCCCGCGGAGGGGCCCGCGGAGGGGCCCGCGGAGGGGCCCGCCCGGTCATCGGTGTCACGACAGGCGGTGCTGCTTACGCTGCGGCTGGCTCGGACCAGGGCCGCAGCAGTCGCGAGGACGCGGAGAGTCGACACCTCGGCTTGCTCCATGCCGGCGCGGCCCGACATCGCCTCCAGCAGCTCCTTCGACATTGCGATCGCGGCCGAGAAGTTCCCTTCGAGAAGCGTGGTTTCGGCCAGGCGAACCTCGGTCTCCATACACATGACATGAGAGCGGATCTCGCGAAATTCGGCCAAAGCCTCCTCGAGCAGCCTCCGTCCGCGATCGGTGTCGCCCACCCTTGCCTCGAGGCGACCGAGATTGGAGGTCGCAAGCGCCGTCCCCACGCGATAGCCCGCCAACTGCCATGTCGAGCGCGCCGACTCGAGGAGCGGGCGCGCGGCCTCCGCAGCCCCGCGGTCGTTCAGGATCTCGGCGATATTGTTCTCCTCCGTCGCGGCCCCGACGACGTCACCGGCTCGCGCCCGCGCATCTCGGCTCCGCCCGTAAAGCTCGAGGGCCTGCTCCCATTCACCCCGGAAGTAGGCGCCGATGCCCAGGTTGTTGAGCGCGTTTCCCTGTCCGACGAGGTCGGAGAGCTCCTCGAAGATGGCAAGGGCTCTGTAGCCGAGCTCGTCGTCCGGGCTTCCGAGGTATACGGACAGCAGGTGCTGGAGGTAGAGAGCGTGAGCGAGGCCGCTACGGTGGCCTGCCCGTACCGCCTCGGCTGCCGCTCTCGCGGCGAGCTGGCGGCAGGCACGATACCTGCCCTGGCGCGAGTACAGGCCTGCGGAGGCGAGATCGAGCTCGCACAGCTCCGTTCGAGCCGCCTCGTCGTCGGACACGAGCAGGCGCCGACCCCGGGTGTGGCAGCTGAGCGCCTGACGGTAGTTGCCCTGTCGCTCGTAGAGGACTCCTGTCTTGCGCAAGAGCCGCGCCCGGTCGACCGCGGAACCGGCGAGGCGCCTCGAGCCCGCATAGGCGTCACGAGCGGCCTCATATCGAGCGCTCAGCTCGCATGCGTCACCGAGCGCCTCCGCCACCCACGACACCTCCCCGGGCTCGAGGAACCTGAGGTGGCGAGCCGCCTCGAGCGCACGGGTGAAGAAGATGACCGCGTCGGCGTTTGCCCACAGCGCCCGGGCTCTCTCTCCGGCCATGCGGGAGTACTTCCATGCCTGCTCGTACCCTTGGGCTTCGAGCCAGTGCAACGACAGCAGGTCGGCACCTTCCTCCGGGGTCGTCGCGCGCGCCTCGAGCGCACGGGCGGCGCGGGCGTGCAGCTCTCGGCGTCGCTTGAAGGAGAGCCCCTCGTAGGCCGCATCGCGCATCAGCGAGTGGGCAAACCTCCGCCCATGGGCGGTCGGGACCACGAAAGCGCTCAGCCGAGCCCAGACCGCCTCCGCCACCCTCGCTTCGACCACAGCTTCACAAGCGTGCCCCGCTTCGGCAAGAACGCCGGTTCCCTCGAGAAGGTCTGGGAGCAGCGCGGGATCAAAGTGGCCACCGAGCACGCTCGCGGCGCGCAGCACCTGGCGGTCGATCGGTGCCAGGAGGTCGATCTCGGCAGCCAGCAGCGGCTCGAGCGACTCGG
The DNA here is from genome assembly GCA_964485645.1 of uncultured Acidimicrobiaceae bacterium. Lineage (GTDB taxonomy): Bacteria > Actinomycetota > Acidimicrobiia > Acidimicrobiales > Bog-793 > JAKACA01. Next base: position 6,269 of record CAZAMA010000027.1, read on the forward strand.
GCAGGGCTCCGGCATCGGCTGCGTCGCCTGCCGTGCGCGCGAGCTCACGAAGAAACAGCGGGTTGCCTTCGGATCGCGCCACGATGGCATCTACCTGTGCTGGAGCCAGTTGGGCGCCTGTTGCGGCAGCTACGAGACGCTTCGAGGACTGGGGATCGAGCGGCGCGAGCTCGATGACGACACGCCCCGAGTGCTCCGGCAGGAGCTCGCGCGCTCCCGGCGCACCGGTCAGGACCACCAGCAAGGGCAGCTCGGCCGCCTCCAGGGCGACGCGGCCCAGCAGGCTCGCGGATGCGGCGTCGATCGCGTGCGCGTCTTCGACGACAAGGGCCGAGGGCCGAGACACGAAGAGCCTCAGCAACTGCAGCGCGCACAGCTCGAGACGGGAGCGCCGGAACCGCGGCTCGAGCGCGTCGACCTCAGGCGTGGGCGGAACAGACACGCCGATGAGGTCTCCGAGAAGCGGAAGAAACGGTTCGAGGTCCCCGAGCCGCTCGGAGACGACCCGGCGCAGCTCGGCGACGACGAGATCGTGCGGCGCCCCCTCGGCCAAGCCGAGCAGCCGCCGAAAGATACGACGAAAAGGCAGATAAGGCGTCGCGCTGCCGTACTCCTCGCAGGCGACTCGCAACGTGTCGAGCGTCCATCGCTCGATCGCCTCGGTCGCAAGGCGCGACTTGCCGACACCGGGAGAGCCGATGATCTCGACTACGGCTCCCGAGCCACCGGCGGCCCCAGCGGCCAGGCTGAGGAGATCGCGCAGCTCTGCCTCACGCCCGACAAATGGCACGCCCCCGCCGACATCGTGCGAAGCGCCATCGCGCAGGGCGCCGACGACCGAGGCGACCACGGGCCCGGACTTGCCCTTGACCTTGAAAGGCGGCAGATCTTCGGTCTCGAAGACATGTCCGGCCCTTATAAGGACGCTCTCGGTCGCGAGCACCTGACCCGGCTCAGCCCGGCCCATCACGCGGGCCGCGAGATTGACCGAGTCGCCGGCGATCGAGAAGATGCGGCGGCTGCCGAGTCCGATTGCGTGCGAGGAGACGAAGACTCGACCTCCGTTGACGCCGGCGCGGAGCCTCAGAGGAGAGCTGGCTGGGTGTTCGGCCATGATGTCCTTCACACAGCTCAGCACGCGCCCGGCATCGTTGCCGCGAAGGACGGGAACCCCGCCGAGCACGATCAGCTTGCCGCCGTCGGGCCCGATGTCGGTACCGTGGAAGCTGGCTCCCCGGTGCGCCGAGCGCTCCATGACGGACTCGACGAGCGACTCGAGGGCATCTGCCACGACCCGAGGGCCATGGTTCCGCGAGAGGTCGTCGACGCCCGAAAACTCGATGAACGCGATCGTCGCCTGCCGGTGCTCCGCTTGCTCACCGCCTCCAAGGAGGTGGTCCCGAGTCTCCGCGGGCAGCAGCGAGACGGCAGCGGCGTCAGAGAGCGCCGGCGCAGATCGAAGCGGCCGCTCGTCTGCCTCCGGTGCATCTCGCAGCACGACGCCCTCCTCTTTGGGGGGACCCAGCACAGCCGGTGGGAGTCGGCGCGCTGCCTCCTTGCTGACGATTACCTCGCCCGCCTCGGCGATAGCCTCCATGCGCGCCGTCACCGTCGCCGCCGGCCCTGTCACGACGAGCTCACGGTGGCGACTGCCAAGGAGGTAGAAGTCGAAGTCGCCACTGTGAGCGCCTATCGACACGCCCAGGTTGACCCGCCCTGCAGAGGTCCGGAGCCGACCGACACGCGCCATCGTGCGCGACATGAGAGCTGCGGCGCGACACGCGCGCCTGGCCGAGTGCGGCTCGGCGAAGAACAGGATCGACGCGTCACCCCCCCACTTGAGCAGATCCGCTCCGTAGGCCGCAGCGACGCCGAGCAGCTCGGTGAAGGCGGACTCGATGACGTCAGTGATCTCCTCGGCTCCCACCTTGCCCCGAGCCGCAAGACGCTCGGTCAGAGCCGTGAAACCCGACACGTCGACGAACAGGACTGTGCCCTCGACCCGCCGGTGCACCACTTCAGGCGAGCCCTCCAACCACTCGAGGGCGAGCCGAGGCACATATGGTACGAGCCTGGCCGCCGCGTCGGGCCCGGGCGCCAGCGGTGACGGCCTCGCGGTCAGGACGGAGCCGCGCGACGTCAAGTCGTCGCGACGAAGTAACCGAAGGCGTCTACCACGACGTTCACCGGGTCGCCACGGCTGTTGTACACCTCGATATCTCCCGTGGCCGAAGTGTCAGCAAGGGTGAAGTTGGCGACTGTCTCACCTGCTGCCCAGTTAAGATCAGACGCCACAGGTGGGCTTTGGTCAGCCGCCGGATAGATGGAGAGATAGCCGGGAGCTCCACCGGCGACAACCGTGACGTTGGTGGCAACCGCCGCGGCGGCCTGTCCAAGGGACGGGCCGGAAAGGCTGAGCTGCTCGGAGGCGTTCGCGCCGACAGGGTGCCCGCCCAAGCCTGAGCGAGTGTCGACGAGGCGGACCGGGTCGATCGCGACAAAGGCCGACCCGCTCCCACCGGTACCTGTGTAGTAGCCGTCGACGTCGAGATCGACTTTCACCGTGCCGGTGTGGTTGTAGACCATGATCTGGCCGGCCGTGCCGACTGCGACGATCGCCCTATTGGCGACGACCTGTCCTCGAGCGAAGTTGACAGCCGAGGCAAGGGGTAGCGGCGCTCCCGCCGGGTAGGCAGTGACAAAGCTTGCCTCTGTCCCGCTTGAGGCGGTCAGGTTCACGACCACAGCGCGCGCATCGGCAGGCACCCCGTCTGACGCGGAGGGTCCCGCGACCGTTACTGCCATGGGCGAGCCCTGCGCGAGCGTGCGGCCCGAGGAAAGGCTGCCGAGCACTCTTGTCGGTGACACCGCGTCATAAAGTCCGGCACCGCCCCCGGTCATGGTCGAGTAGTAGCCCTCGACGTCTACGACGAGGTTCGTGACACCCGCGCTGTTGTAGATGGACACCTCCCCGTTGGCCCCGACCTGGACGGTGGCGAGGTTCGCGACCACGACTCCCTTGGTGAAATCGAGGTTGGACACCGGTGGAAGGGAGCTTCCCGCGGGAAAGACCGCGAGGTAGCCCGAAGAGGTCGGCTCGACTGCCGTCAGGTTCAGCACCACGGCAGATGCGTCGGCAGGCACCGCTCCGAGTCCTGCAACCTTCACCGGCAGGCTCGCGCCGGCCGCGAGCGGATGACCCGCGTTCGGCTCGCCCGAGCCCGCACGGGTGTCGGTCACCCTGAAGGGCGTCAGCGCCGTATAGGTGCTCTCGTCCAAGTAGGTGAAGCTCCCAGCTGTCGCCTCGCCTCCTGAGGTCGTGAGCGAAACGGTCACGGTCCCACTGCCGGCCGGTGAGGTGGCCGTGCAGCTAATCGAAGTGCAGCTCACGCCGCTTGCTGGGTTGGATCCGAAACCAACTGTGGCACCCGAGAGGTTGGTCCCAGTGATTGTCACCACGGTGCCTCCCGAAGAAGGGCCGCTCGTCGGGTCGATCGCCGTCGCCGTGGGTGGCGAAGCAGAGCCATGGAAAGGCGGAACGACGCCCGAAAAAGAGTAATAGGTGAACGTGCCGGCCGAGACGACACCACCCCCGGCATGCACCGAGACCGTCACTGTCCCGCTGCCGGCCGGCGAGGTGGCAGTGCAGGTCGTGGAAGTACAGGAGACATCTGTTGCCGCACTCGCGCCGAAGTCGATCGTCGCATCGGAGAGGTCGCTTCCCGTGACTGTCACTTCCGTGCCACCTGTTGCTGGCCCACTCGCTGGGCTGAGGCCAGTTACGGTGAGGCCCGAAACTGCGCCCGACACCGCACCGACTGCGACGCCGAGCGGGGTCGACTGGGAGAGCGCGAAAGTACCGTTGCCGAGATAGATGGCTGCGACCTCGTGGCTTCCGACAGCGGCATAGCTGACCGTGCAGCTGGCAGTAGAGCCGCTCAGTGCGACGCCGGTGGATCCACCACAGGATGCGATCGGCTCGTTGTCGTCGAGGAACTCCACGTATCCCGCGGGACTCCCCGAGCCCGACGTCGCGGGAGTCACGGTGGCGGTGAGACTTACCGGCTCGCCCACGACGACAGCTCCCGGGATCGAGAGTGCCGTGAAAGTCTGCGAGCTCGAGATCGCAAAGGCCTGGCTCGCCGCCTGGCCGCTCGGATCCGTCACTGTCACGGTGTGCTCTCCGCCGCTCGAGACGACGATCGAACCGCTCGCCGGCACCGGTGCCGCCGGCGACCCGTCAAGCACGTAGGTCGATCCGCTCGGTGCGGTGATGCCGACGGTGACCGGGCCGGTGTAGTAGCCGTTGGTCGGACCACTGCCGGAAAGAGCGATAGCGACCTTCGGCTGGACTGCGAGGCTGAACGCTGTGCCTTCGTTGTTCGACACCGCGACGTTGCCGGCGGCATCGAGAGCTTCGACGATGTACTGCACCTGCCCGCTCGCGGTCTCCGGGCCCGTCCCGGTCCAGGAGTCTCCTCCCGGGGAGGAAAGGGGAACCGCTGTCCAGGTGCCTGGGTTCTGTGCGTCGGTGTAGAGGACGAGCACCTCGGTGACGGGGGCGACCGACGGCGTGACCTTGACGGAAAAGCTGATCCCCGTCGCGGATGTCACGGCTTTCGTGGAGTCGATCGTGGCCGGCGTGAAGTCGTTTGCGTACTGGCTCGTGGGGGGCAGGTAGTAGACCTGCGCCGACATCGAGTTGAAGAGACGCTCGGTCCCCCTTCCAGGCGACGCGGCGTCGGGCATGAACTGCCCGGCCACCAGGTCGAGCTGCGCGCTCTGCGACGTGCCGCTCTTGGTGAAGGTCCCATAAGTGGCGACCCGTTGCAGCGTGCCCGGGAATGCAGCCTCGCCGATCTGGGGAGGCGTGGAGTCAGCCGATCCTGCGGCCGGCATGGAGATAGCCGGAGTGAACCCGGGCACGTCGGTCGAAGAAAGCGCTGTCACGAGGGCGCCGTGAGGGCTGAGGCCCGGCTCGGACACTGGAGATGCGACAAGAGGCTCGATCGGACGGTACTCGGTCTGCTGCGTCCCGCTTCCGGCCGGAGTTGTCCCGTTCACCTGGTAGTAGTCGCCGCTCGCGGTGGAAACGAGATCCAGCTGACCAGGCGCCGTGCTGCTGCCCTGACCGAGAGACAAGCTGATAGGCGCCGCCAGATCGGTGAGCCCGGAAGACGGGTCGACCACCGCGGTGGCCGGACCGGCAGGTGGCGTCACCGGTGTCCCCGGCTTGTTCAGGTTGTACATCGGCAGCCCGTAGAAGGTGGACTCCATCAGAGCCTTCAGGTCATAGGGGCTCAGGACGGCGTTGCTCGCGTCGTACTGCTGCTTAGCCTGCGTGAGAGCCTCACCGATAGTGAGAGAGCCGTTCAGGTTGGCGGCGAAGTCAGCCATTAGCTTGGCCGAGTACGCGACCGAGCTCGTGTCGGCGTATCCGTAGCCTGTGTTGCCGACCCAGAGGGCTCCGGCGTCTGCGAAGGTCTTCGCCCAGTCCGAGACCGGAGTCGCGACACCGCTCGCCGCCACTTCGGCGTCGTCGATGCTCAGACCCGAATGGCACCCCATCGAGAACAGCAACCTCCCGCCATAGGCGGTTGCGGGAAGGCTGGACGTCGTGAACAAGCTCGTCTCGGTGTTGTTCGTATTGTCGTAAGCCGGAAGAGCGCGCGAGTAGTCAAAGTGGGCATTCAGGCTGACGACACCAGGTACCGGGCTGGACGTCAGCGCGGAGGCGAGGTCACCGGATGTCCAGCTCTCGTTGATAAGCGTCGCAGGCGATAGTCCGTCGGCTGCGAGGTTCGCCGAGACCGCCGTCGCCCCAGAGCTTAAAAACGAGTAACCAGTGGTGAGTCCGGCCGTCGCGTTCAACTCTCCATTCGAGCTCACGAAGCGCTCAAGAGCACTCTCGATCTGTCCGGCGGACTCGACGAGGCGTCCTACTGCCAGCTGCGGCGTGTACAAGGTGGCACTTCCCACGCCGAGCGGCTGGTCGGTCGCGTACGGGTCGTCGCTGAAGTAGTAGCCGAGCGAGAGCGCGTCGGCCTCGACATTGTTCTCTCCAGCGAACGTCGAAGCGCCGTAGTCCCGCTCGTTCGACTGCGTGGTCCCGTCTGCCAGGCGCGCGAAGGGGATCTGGTCGTCCGCGCCAACGATGACGAGGTTCTGCACGGTCGGGTACTCGAGGCGGATCTGGTCGACCACGGCCGAGATCGCCGCTACGACACCGTTGGCGGCCTCGACCGAGCAGGGATCCTTGTTCCAGGTCGCATAGGCAGCTTGCACGCTCGCGTAGGAGTCGACCGGTACGACGCCGCCGGTCACGCCTGCGCTCGAGTCCGAGGCGACTGCGTGGAGATCCGACATGATCGTCGATGCGGCAGAGACCCCATAGGCGGCCGAGAGGCGCTGGGTGTCGACCAGAAAGAGCGTGTTGGCTCCGGTCGGGATCGCGACCGGACCGCTCGAAGGAGCAGGCATCGGATTCGGGTAAGCGATGGCGGGGCAGCTCAGGGCTGTGGCTCCGCCCAGCAGGTTGGCACGCAGCATGTAGGGCTGTGCGCTGTGGGCGCCGTTGTACCCGGAGACCTGGACGGTGTAGGTGCCCGCCGCCAGTGGCGTCGTCTGGATGTACTGGTCCTGGCCGCCCGGGTTGTTCGACATCGCCAAAAGCTGGTCGCCGGCCGGCGGGGTGACGGGTATGTCCTGCGAGCCAGGTGTGGCCTCCGTCGTGGCATACGGCGTGAGCGAGGGAATCGTGTCTGCGACTCCGGGGAGGGTCTCTGTTGGCGTGCCCTGCAGCTGTTGCGTGCTCGGGCCGAACAGCTCGAGGTCGTAGGTTGCCGGAAGGTTCGTGAGAGCGAGGCTCAGCTCCTGGCCGGTACCGACCGTAACCGACCAGTCGTTCAGCTGCCCGGGCGAGGCGACGTAGCCGATGTTGAGGTTGCCCTGGGTAGAAGGTGGCTGGCCGGCGGAGAGGGGCACAGCCGAGCTCTGGCTGTATATACCCGGCGCCTCGCCGTCGACGACGTCCACGCTCGTCGACGAGGTCGAGGAGTTGGCACCGACAGCTACCGAGATGCTCGCAGTCGCCGAGCCGAGTCCCACTCCTGCGTGAACCTCGAAGGTGAGGGTGTTGCTGCCCGCAGAGATCGGCAGGCTCCAGCTGAGCGATCCGGCCGAGGCTCCTGGCGCCGGGTCGGGCCCGGAGCTGCCGTCAAGCACCGTGGAGCCCGGCACGTAGGCAAACGTCGCGGGGAGGCTCAGCGAGATCTGCACTGTCGCCGCGGCGCTGGCAGTGAGCGTCGCAGTGTAGGAAACCGTCCCACCGGCGCTCTCGTCAGCGGCAAGCGGCAGGTCGGCAAGCGAGATGCTCTGCCATGGGTACGAGGCCGGCGGCGTCGTGGACAGGAGAATGTCACCGAGGGTGACGTCCGGAAATCCCGCGCTCGCGGTGTTCAGAGCCGAGAGCAGGTCCGCGACCGACGTCTGTGGGGTAGTCGAACCGATCTCACTCGCGCTCAGGTTCGAGAGCGTCGCGCCGGGAAGGATGGCGCCCGCGCTGTAAGCCTGCCCCAGCGTCGCGCTGGCGCACGAGGTGTAGGTCGAGCAGTCGACCACGGCCGAGAGATCGCCGATCGAGGCGAGGGGAATCGAGGCCAGGGGAATGGAGCTCAAGTCGATCGAGGCCAGGGGGATCGAGGCGAGGGGGTTGCTCGCAAGGCTGATCGAGGCGAGGGGGATCGAGGCCAGGGGCGAGCTCGCGAGGTCGATCGAGGCGAGGGGGATGGAGCTGAGCGGGATGGAGCTCAGTGGGATCGAGCTGAGCGGGACCCCGGCCAGGGCGAGCGAGAGCAGGGTGACGCCGTTGTCGTCCGGAGCGGCAGAGGACGCGTCGATCCCGAAACCCGAGCACGCAAAGCCGAGCGACTGGAGCTCTGCGCACCAGGCCGAGAGAGTGCCGGAGGCTCCGCTGGCCGCTCCCGGCAGCGAGATCGAGCTCAGCGGCACCGTGCTCAACTCGATAGCGCTGAGCGGGATGGAGCTGAGCGGGCTGGAGGCGATGTTGAGATCCCCGAGATTCACCGAGTCGAGATTGGCTGCCGCGGTCGGGTCGGAAAGGACGTCCTCGAGGGTCACGGCCTCGAGTGGCACGCCTGCATAAGGTGTTCCCGCGAGAATCCCTGCCCAACCGGTGCACTGGGCGGCCGCCGTCGGCCCACACCCTGCCGGATAGGTGACAGATAGGTTCGCCAGAATGGTGCTCGACAGCGCCGCCTGCGCGGCAGCTACCGCTGTGTCGCCCGCGCCCGGGAGAGCTATCGAGGCAAGGGGGATGGAGCTGAGCGGAATCGAGTGCAAGGGCGAGCTGGCGAGGTCGATCGAGGCGAGGGGGATGGAGCTGAGCGGAGCTGCGGAGGTGCCGGCGCCGGCGGCGGCCTCCACGCTCGACACCGGCACGGCTGATGCCGGCACGGTCTCGACGCCGGCCACAGTTGGAGCAGATGTCGAGAGGGAGGCGGTCACCGTCGGTACGGGTGGCGACAGGCTGGCCGAGTACCAGTCCGTGACGTTGGGCGCCTGGTCCTGCTCCGATTCGACCGATTGGTTCGGGTCGCCTTCGCGCTGGCCGAGCAGGAGGTAGAAAGGCCCGCTTCCGACCTGGCCCACCGAGTAGGGCGCGCTCCCGTTGACCGCGACCGTGCCGTTGCCCGCGGAGTCGATCGACATGGATATGTCGTACTGGGTGTTGACGCTGGGATTGGAGATGAGCTCCATGCCGTTCGGGTCCGCCGTCAGGCTGTTGCCGACCCACAGTCCGTAGTCCGGGGTGTTCGCCGGATTGAGGTTGGCTTCTACCGAGAAGGCCTCGCTCAAGGAGCTGTTGACCAGGTACAGGCCGATGGTGTTGCCGTAGGACTGAGCCCCGGTCGCGCTCACGTTTACCGTGAAGGGAGCCGAATAGGCCGAGGCCGACTGGACAGCGCTGAACTGCTTCTCGCCCGCGGCTCCCTGCATCTGCATGTAGCTTCCGCCAAAGCTGAGCTGAGGACTGGCATCTCTTGCCCCGACGGCGCCTTCGAAGGAAGAGATCAAGGGTGTCTCGGTCTGCCAGCAGTTGGCCGAGAGCGCCGAGTCAGCCGCAAAGTTGTCGGAGAAGGAAGTCGCCGAGCAGGTGGGGCCCGGTGTCGCGCTTGCCGCGCTGCTCGAAAGCCCCTGGACCACGGGCACGAGAGCACCTAGGAGCCCGAGTCCGAGCAGGACGCTGGCCGCCGCGCGACCTAGTCCTGCCACCCGCCAGCGGAGCGGGGCGCGCCACGCCGACCATGCATGTCCGTTCATCAGACTCATCTCCCCTCGAGGCCGGTACATGGGAAATCGTGCTCGCCCGTTCCAAAAGCCGCACGGCCCCACCTGCGGTGACCCGCGCGGAATGTTAGCTGGCAACGGCACCGGGCGCGAAAGGGAGCGCGTATGCCATAGATCTCGGCTCAGCGCCAGCGGCGCTACGCACAGCGGGCGATGAACGCGGCCATCTTGGCGGCACCCGGCCCCCCGCACGACAGGTGTGTGTGATCCGCGCAGAACCACCCCGGGTGGGCGGCTGCGACCGGTTCCCAGTTGGCGACTACGACGTTGTCATAGCGGGCGAGGCGGTCGTAGTGGTCCGCACCCGCCTTGATGATCTCGTTGTTCGGGTTCTGCCAGTAGTCAGGCACGTAGTTGGTCACGAACACCACCCGAGACACGCCTCTCAACTGGTTCATCATCTGGTCGAACAAGCTCGTGGTGATAGGGCCGTTGATGCCGAGCTCTATCACCACGACGGCACCGAGCTGGCCGGTACTGCGGAGCTGGCGGACATCGGATATCCCTTGCCACCACTGCTGTCCCACGAACGCGTCGAACGCCACCCTTCTCAGGTCGCTCTGCAGGTACGGCTGGATGTCGATCATCACCGAGTCGCCGATCGCGGTGACCCTGCCCGCCACGAGCCCGCGCGCCGGTTTGGCGAGCGGCAGCGCCGAGCACGAAGCAGCATGGTCCGGCGGTCTCCTCGTCGGGCGCGGCGGGGACGTGGGCGGGAAGGGCACCGACCCTCCTGTCGTGGTGGCCGGGCTAGTCGTGGTGGCCGGGCTAGTCGTGGTGGCCGGGCGGCTGCTGGTCGCCGCCGGCGTGGTTGTGGTCGTCGCGCCGGGTTGGCTCGTCGCGCCGGGCCGGCCGGTCGCGCCGGGTTGGCTCGTCGCGCCGGGCCTACTTGTGATCGTCCCGGCCGTCGACGCGCCACAGCCGGCGAGCATAAGGACGCCGAAGAAGACCGCGGCAGGCACGGCACGGAGGCGGCTGCTACGGGGGACACAGCTGAGACGGGGGACACAGCTGAGACGGCGGACACAGCTGAGACGGCGGACACAGCTGAGACGGGCAGGGCTCATAGCTCTCCGGCAATCTAGGCTCCTATCGTCAGGCTGCCGGCGCGCGACGGGCGCGCGACGGGCTCGCGACGGGCTCAGCCGCGCGCTCAGCCGCGCGCTCAGCCACGGCGGGCGGTCAGCGCGCCCGTCGCCGCGCGAGCTTTCCGCCGACGTGCCGGCGGTGACGGGCCACGAAACGGAATGAGAAGCTAATCGTCGTCGTCAAAATGGCCAGGGCCAGCCAGCCGAAGGCTCCCCCCGTGATGAGCCAGACGACCACCCAGAAAACGTCCACCCCGAGAGACCAGAGGAGGATTCCCTTCCACCAGGGCGCGTCCGCCCGGGTCGCAGCAACGGCGATCCCGTGCCTGAGCACCACCTCCGCGGCGATGTGAGCGCTGTAGGGCAGAGCCGAGACGACAGCGTCGAGCTCCCCGAGCGTCCTGGCCCGAAATGCCTGCTCGAGCCGCTCCTCGGTCTCACGCGCGCTCAAGAGCCCGTCGCTTCCACACCGCCGTATCGACGAGAGCACGCGAGAGCGCTCCGCCTCCGTGACCGGGATGCGGGCACGTCTCGGATCGCGGGGACCAACCGCCACGACCCGATTCTCCCAGACGCGAGGGCGGTGACGCCAAGTCGCTTCAGGCCGCTTCAGGCGGCTGCAAGCCGCTCCAAGCCACTTCAGGCGGCTGCAAACCGCGCCTAGCCAGTTCAAGCCGCGCCTAGCCGCGCCGGTTACGATCGCGCGGGCAGTCGCCTCGAAACTGTGGAAGCGAGGGGCTCACACGACGGACGCAACCGGGGTGATGAATTGTCATCGATCGATCGAAGAGTCACGGGCATCGGCGCAGTCCTGATCCTGTGCTTCGCCGTCCTCTTCGTGCAGATGAACAACCTCCAGGTACGCGAGGGTGCTGCGCTTCGCGCCAACCCCCTGAATCAGGAGATCGTCAACCCCCAGTCCCCCTTCTTCGAGGCGCGGGGCAAGATAGTAAGTGCCGACGGCGCCGTGCTGGCCTACTCACGTCCGACTCACGACCCTTTCAAGTATCTCCGCGTCTATCCGGCATCGACCGCCCGCATGTTCTCTGACATCACCGGTTACTACGCGAACGCCGTCGAGGCGGACACCGGTGTCGAGGCCACGTACAACTACTACCTCGAGGAGCACCCGACACCAAAGGGATCGCTCGGAGCCGCTCTCGACCAGCCAAACGAGGCCGACAACGTCTACCTCACGCTCTCGGAGAAGCTGCAGGCCGCCGCGATGGCTTCACTCGACAGCTCGCCGACCAAGAACGGCGGTGCCGTCGTGGTGCTCGACCCGCGGACCGGCGCGGTGCTCGCGATGTACTCGTACCCGAACTTCGATCCCAACTCCTTCGCGGTGCACAACCCGGCCGCAGTCAACAAGCTCGCGACGCGCGACGCGCGCCTGTCGCTGAACGGCGGCTACGACCCGCGGCTCAATTACGCCATATCGGAGCGCGAGCCACCGGGCTCGACAATGAAAGTTGTCACCACATCTGCCATATATGACCATCATCCGAGCATCGCAGGGCAGTACTTCGCTCCCACTTCTGCATATCTCTTCCCCAACTCGCCCGGAGCTCCCCCGTTCCACAACTACGCGGGAGAGACATGTGGCGGCTACCTGCCAGTGGACCTGGCGGTCTCCTGCGACACTGCCTTTGCGCAGATCGGCGTCGAGCTCGGATACAAGGCGCTCTCCGAGGAGGCGCGCGCCTTCGGTTTCTGCATCGGGCTGTCAACTTCGGCCTACTGCCAGAGCAAGGCGGGCATCCCGCCGATAGATTTGCCTGACGCGGCTCCGTCACTCGTACCTCCGGCTTCGACTATCGACAACCAGAACCCCTACATCGGCTACTCGGCTATCGGACAGTTCGACGACGGAGCCACCGTGCTGGGCATGGCGCTCGTCGTAGCTGCCATCGCGGACAACGGCATAATCATGGCCCCCCACGTCGTGGCGCGAGTCGTCAACCAGTACGGCGAGACGCAGTACACCTACCATCCTCACGTCTGGCGCCGCGCGACTTCCGCCGCCACCGCCAAGCAGGTCCGCCAGCTCATGACCGGCGTGACGCTCACCTCTGGAGGGACCGCGCAGGGCCTGTTCGCGAGCTGGTACGCGCAGGGGGGCCCGACTATCGCGGCAAAGACCGGCACCGCTGAACCCACTGCCAACACCTGTGGGACCTATAACTGGCTCGTGGCGCTTGGCCCGGCTGCGCGGGGTCAGACGCCCACTGTCGCCGTGGCGACGATGGTTCCCGTCACCCAGGCCGAGTGCTCCGCGGGTGGCTACAACCCGACCGGCGCCTCCGTGGCAGGCCCGGTGCTGCTCCCGGTGCTGAAAGCTGCCCTGGCCCTGCAAGGTGGCTAGCGTCCGCGCACCGTGATCGACAGGCACGCCATCTTGTTCGAGCCCCTTCAGATCGGGCCGAAGACCCTGCCGAACCGCTTCTACCAGGTGCCGCACGCGTCGGGTTTCGACCTAGCAAAGCCGAGGTCGCAATCCGCCTTCCGGGCCGTGAAGGCAGAGGGCGGCTGGGGTGCGGTATGTCTCGGATACTCCCCTGTATCGCTCGACTCCGACGAGGCGCCCGCAGTGGCGGCCAATCTGTGGGACGAGCGCGACGGTGCAGCTCTGCGCCTGACGGTCGACCAGGTGCACGCGCACGGGGCACTCGGGTGCGTGACGCCGTCGGCGACGACTGCGCCATCGCGACGAGGATCACGGTCGACCACCGCGGCGAGCCGGGTATCACGGTCGGCGAGGCGCTGGAGCTCATCGCTCTCGCTGATCCACTGGTCGACCTCTTCGACGTCAACACCGGCGACTGGCCGCAGGACTCGGGCACTTCCAGGTACTTCCCCGAGGGCCACTCGCGGCCCTGGACCGCTCAGGTCCGTCAGGCGACGAGCAAGCCGATCGTCGGACTCGGGCGGTACAACAATCCCGACCAGATGGCGGAGCTCGTCCGAACTCGTGCGCTCGACGTCATCGGAGCCGCGGCGCGAAGTGGTTCTCACCGCGGTGACCGCCTCGGGGGTCGACGGCGTCGACGAGCGCGGAGACCGGGTTCACCTCGAGGCCGACTCGGTCGTTCTCGTGACTCAGCGGGCCTCCAGCGACGACCTGTATCACGAGCTTGCGGGCGGTCCCGAGTTGCTCGCGGCGGGCGGGGTCCGCGGCTTTTACCGCATCGGCGATTCTGTCGCCCCGCGCATCACATCTGAGGCCGTCTTCGACGGCCACCGTCTTGCCATGGAGATCGCCTCTCCCAACCCGCGGTGGCTCTCCCCTACAACCGGGCCGAGCACGGCTCGTGAGCCCTGTCCGGGGTCGGCTCCCGGGTCGCGCGCCAGGTTGCCGATCCCGAGGCTCGCTCAGCTCGATGCAAACGGGAGGCGCGCGAGCGAGTTGGGCGTAGGCCCGGCGATCATCGTGAGGGTGTTGCGGTCGGTGTGCCGGTAAGGGTCAGCGCGACCAGGTATTTCGAGGACTGCCTCCTCGTCATACGACCACTTCCGGTCCGCGTTTACGGTCACTGTCATTGAGAAGCTGGCCATGTGGAAGGCCGCCTGCAGGAACGGGTTGGACGCGATCTCGTACGTCGTCGGCCCTGCCGATGCCGTGACCGTGAACTTTGTCGCGTCCGGCTCGGCCCTGCCTCCGGCGAGCAGCACCTGACCGCGGGGAATCGCGAGCGTGAAGACGACCGCGTGCGTCGCCGGCTCCCAGAACCAGTAGCCGACCTGGTCGTGGAAGAGCTCGACCTCCCCTGGCTTGACGATGTGGGTGTGGTAACGAAGGCCGTAGTAGAGCTGCGGACCGTTCGTCTGGCGATCGATCGCCTGCAGCTCGTAGTGCTCGACATGCTCGTCGAGCTCTGTGCCCTCCGCGACGGGGTGGCCGTCGGCCCCGACGGTGCCTTCCCATATCCCGGCCAGCGGTCGGAGTGGCCCTAAGTTCGCGAGGGTGTCGGGCTCGCCGTCGGCTTCGGTGTAGATGTCTTCGCCGTAGGCCGCTGGCCAGGTCACCTCGAATCTGGCTCCTCAGCGGCTCTTGTTGGCTCGCAGCGCGTCCATCTGACTGGCTCCGACGGTCGGGTCGCTCTTCTGCTTCTTGGCGGCCCGCTTCTCCTTCAGAGACTTGCCGGCTTTCTTCGTAGTCGTCTTCTTGGGTGATTTGTCGGCCATGGTCGAAACGCTCCTTCTGAGTCGTGCACTGAGCCTACGAACTCTGGGACCCTCATGGCGCGATGTCGAGACCTCGGCGCCCCTCGGCCCGGCGCACTGCCGCCGGCGCCCTGATCTCTCCGTGAAAGTGCGAACCATGCGCCCAAACTGACCGGAGGGGCCCCTGTCCGGTCACTCCATGCACAAGGTTGCCGGGCGGGTCGTTCCCGGTCACGGTGTCACTCCGGGCACGCGATCCGGCCGCAGATGTACTCGCCGGTGCCACGGACCTCGCGACGCAGGGCATCACGACCCGACCGCCTTCGTTACGCTTTGGTCCAGCGAGGCGTTCCCCGACCTGGAGGTGCTGAGTTGGACGACCACGACATCGTCAAGCGGATCGACGACCTGGTCGAGGAGGAGCACCGGCTGCGGAACCACCCGAGCGGTGCTCACGGGCTGAGCCCAGACGATCGGGAGCGCCTGGGAGATCTCGAGGTCAAGCTGGATCAGCTCTGGGACCTTCTGCGCCAGCGCCGGGCGCGTCGGGAGATGGGCGAGAACCCCGACGAGGCACACCTCCGGCCGCCCGAGACCGTAGAGGGCTATCAGCAGTAGGCACCGGCCGCCGGAGCGCCCTTGGCCCGCCGGAGCGCCCTTGGCCCGCCGGAGCGCCCTTGGCCGGCCGGAGCGCCCTAGGCTTTTGGAGTGATCACCGCCATGGAGCAGAGCAAGTCTCGGACAGTCGACGAGGTCCTTTCTCTGCTCCGCTCGCGGGGAGGCCGCATCACAGCCGCCCGCCGGCAGCTGCTGGAGGCGCTGTTCGCGTCGACAGCCCACCGCACGGCCGAGGACCTCGCCTCCGAAGTGCACTCCCTGGCACCCGAGATCCACCTCTCGACCGTTTATCGCAACCTGGACGAGCTCGAACGGCTCGGCGTGATCGTACATACCCACCTCGGTCATGGGCCCGCTATCTACCACCTGGCGGCCTTTGCCCACGGCCACCTTGTATGCGAGCAGTGCGGAACCGCCGTAGAAGCGCCCGACGGGCTCTTCAGCGGACTCTCCTCAGAGGCGCTTGCCCGTTACGGCTTCAGCATCGACCCGAGGCACTTCGCTGTTCTTGGTCGCTGCCACGAGTGCTCGCACTAGGGCGCGCTCGCAGCTGGGAGGACGGAACGAGTCGTGCCTAGCAGCAGCCGCCCACCCTCGCTCGAGGCGCTCCGCCTCTTCCTCGCCGTGGTACGGCTGGGCAGCGTGTCGCGCGCGGCCGCGGCCTGCGGGATAACCCAGCCGTCGGCGACTGCCCGGCTCTCCCATCTCGAAACCCAACTCGGCGTGGTCCTGCTCGAGCGTGGAGCGACCGGGTCGCGACCGACCGAAGCCGGCGCCCTGGTCGCGGAGTGGGCTGCGACCCTCCTCGAGGCGTCCGACCTTTTCGGTGCCGCGGTCGGAGCGCTCAGACGCGAGCGCACCGGCCGGCTGCGCGTGAGCGCCAGCTATACCGTTGCCGAGTACCTCCTGCCGGGCTGGCTGGCCAGATTTCGCAGCCGGCACCCGAGCATCACGGTCGAGCTGGACGTAGCGAACTCGACCCACGTGGTCGAGCAGCTCCGCGCAGGACGGGCCGAGCTGGGTTTCGTGGAGCTGCCGGAACCGCCAAGGCATCTCGAGAGCCGGACGGTGGCGACGGACGAGCTCGTGGTCGTGGTCCGCCCCGACCACCCCTGGGCGAGCCGGCGCCGCCCGGTGCCGGCGGCGGCTCTTGCCACGACGCCCCTCGTCGTGAGAGAGATCGGCTCCGGCACCCGGGAGTCCCTCGAGCGCGCCCTCGCCACTGCCGGCTACGGCCCGGTCCGACCGCTTCTCGAGCTGGGCTCGACGAGTGCCGTCAAGGCCGCCGTCCTCGACGGTGCGGGGCCAGCGGTCGTCTCCGGCCTCGCAGTGCGGACCGAGAGCCAGATCCGCCAGCTCGTCACCGTCCCCGTGAGCGGACTCGACCTGAGTAGGGAGCTGAGAGCGGTGTGGGTGCCCGGTCACGCTCTTGTGGCGGCGGCGGCGGCGTTTCTGGCCGAGCTCGACGGGATCGCCAGAGCGTTCCAGACATCGAGTCACTCTATGGCCCGATAGCCATTTGCGCACTTCACAGAGACGTCGTCGCTGCTTAGGATCACAAGACATGGCCAGAGGGAACGGCCACTTGTCGGGGCGTGAACAGCCGGGCGCCCCGAGGTAGGCGATGGCAGTCACACCGGGCCGAAGGCGAGTCGAGGCGGTGCGCCGCGAGGGCAGCTGCCCACGCCGGTGCCAGGACGTAGGAGAGGGCAGTAATGGCGCTCGGCGCAACCGACTTAGCAATGGCAGGTGCCGGCGCACCGCGAGTCGGCACGGCTGCTGCGGGCACGGCTGCCAGCGACCACGTCGCCACTCCCCGCTGGGCGAAGGTTCTCGACCAGTCGCGATGCATCGGATGCCACGCATGCACGACGGCCTGCAAAAGCGAGAACGACGTACCGCTCGGTGTGAGCCGCACATATGTGAAGTCAGTCGACATCGGCGTGTTCCCCCAGGTCCGCCGGGCCTTCCAGGTGACGCGCTGCAATCAGTGCGACAACCCGCCTTGCGTGACGGCCTGCCCGA
The DNA here is from genome assembly GCA_964485645.1 of uncultured Acidimicrobiaceae bacterium. GTDB lineage: Bacteria > Actinomycetota > Acidimicrobiia > Acidimicrobiales > Bog-793 > JAKACA01. Next base: position 23,533 of record CAZAMA010000027.1, read on the forward strand.
CCGGCGCAATGCACCGCCGCGATGACGGCATAGTCGACTTCGACAAGAAACTCTGCATCGGATGCAAGGCCTGCATCGCGGCCTGCCCCTACGACGCAATCTTCATCAACCCCGAAGACCACGCCGCGGAGAAGTGCAACTTCTGTGCCCAACGACTCGACATCGGTCTCGAGCCCGCCTGCGTGGTCGTCTGCCCGACCGAGGCGATCCTCGTGGGCGATCTCGACGACCCGAGCTCCAAGGTCGCCCAGATGATCCATAGGCAGGCTGTCACCGTGAGGCGGCCGGAGAAGGAGACCCACCCCAAGCTGTACTACAAGGGTGCCCACCAGGCGACGCTCGACCCGATCGCGGCGCGCCGACCGGAGGGCGGCACGTTCATGTGGTCACAGATCCGCGAGGGTCACAATGTCGTCAACTCCGGCCACCCCGGCGCGGGCCACTCGTCCTGGCGTGGCTCGGACACGCGCCACGCCTGGTGGCACCGCAAGGCGCTGGGCCACGGCAAGGGCCACGGGCACGGCGGGAACTCGTCCGCGGCTGCGCTGCTCTCCTACGACGTCGGCCACTCGATCCCCTGGGGCTTCGAGGTCTCGCTCTACACCTGGACCAAGGGCCTGGCCGCAGGTGCGATGCTTGTGCCCCTCGTGCTCGTGCTCGCCGGCCAGATCAGCTGGCAGTCGGTCCTGTTGCGCGTGGTCGGCCCTGCAGTGGCGGTCGGGTTTCTCGGGTTGACAGGAGTGGTGCTCATCGCCGACCTCGACCGCCCGCAGCGTTTCTACCTCTTGTTCACACACCCCCAGACGAAGAGCTGGCTCGTGCGGGGCGGGTTCATCATCGGCGTATATGGAGCCTTGCTCGTGGCAGTGCTAGGCGCGGGGATCGCCCGTTCCGCCCTTGCCGAGCAGATTCTTGCCGGACCCGCACTGCTGGCCGCCCTGGGCACGGCGGTGTACACCGCGTACCTCTTCGCCCAAGCCAAGGCCCGCGACCTGTGGCAAACGCCCTTGCTCGCGCCGCACCTCATCGTCCAGGCCATCATGGTAGGGGCGGGCATCCTCCTCCCCTTTGCCGCCGGATTGGCGCCGGGTGCGCTTCACCCCCTCGAAGTGCTCGTCGCCGGAGCTGCGATCGCACATGTCGTGTTCGTCTTCGGCGAGACGACGGTGTCGCACGCGACCGCACACGCCCACCTGGCCGTCGCGGAGATGACCCGTGGCCGCTACGCCGTCGCGTTCTGGCTCGGTGTGCTGCTCGTCTCGGTGGGGGTGCTGGCCCCGTTCCTCGGCTGGTGGGCGGGCATAGTGGCACTTGTCGGGCTCCTGCCCCACGAGCACGCATATGTCCAGTCAGGTCAGTCGGTGGCGCTCGCATGAGCGCAGACAAGTCGGCCACAAGGAGCTCAATGACCCCGCCCGATCTAGACCGCCTGGGGCAGCGGGTGTCGGCTGCGCGCTCCGAGGTCGAGGCCCGCGGTGAGACCTTTTACCCGGGCGCCTCCAAGATCCACTTGGCCGCCTTTCCGCCGAAGGAGCGCTGGGACGACTGGGTCGAGCTCGACAGCCGGGCCTGGCCCGAACGGGTCGAGCGCCACTCGATGCTCGTGCCGACGACGTGCTTCAACTGCGAGTCGGCCTGTGGTCTGCTCGCCTATGTGGACACCGAGACGCTCCAAGTGCGCAAATTCGAAGGAAACCCCGAGCACCCCGGCTCCAGGGGCCGCAACTGCGCGAAGGGGCCAGCCACGATCAACCAGGTCACCGACCCTGACAGGATCCTCTATCCCTTGCGACGCGCCGGAAAGCGGGGAGAGGGCAACTGGGAGCGAGTGAGCTGGGACGAAGCCCTCGACGACATCGCCGCGCGGGTGAGGCGAGCGATAACCGAGGACCGCAAGAACGAGATCATGGTCCACCTCGGCCGACCCGGCGAGGACGGCTATACCGAGCGCGTGCTCGCGTCGTGGGGAGTCGACGGCCACAACAGCCACACCAACGTCTGCTCGTCGGGTGGGCGCGCCGGGTATCACTACTGGCTCGGGATGGACCGTCCGAGTGCTGACTTCGCGAATGCCGACGTCATCTACCTGATCAGCTCCCACCTCGAGACGGGGCACTACTTCAACCCTCATGCCCAGCGCATCACCGAGGCAAAGGCACGAGGCGCCAAGCTCATCGTCGTCGACACCCGCCTGTCGAACACGGCAACCCATGCGGACTGGTGGCTGTCACCCCATCCCGGTTCGGAAGCCGCCATCAACCTCGCGATCGCAAACCACCTCGTCACGACCCGGCGCTACAACGCGGAGTTCGTGCGCAAGTGGTGGAATTGGGAGGAGTACCTCGCTGCGCACCATCCGGAGATGGCGCGCACCTTCGAAGCGTTTCAAGAGGTGCTCTCCCAGCTGTACTCGAGCTACACCTTCGAGTTCGCGTCGCAGGAGTCCGGCATCGACGTGCTCACCCTCGAGCAGGTGGCCGCGGCCATCGCCGGCGCCGGCACCAAGCTCGCGAGCCACACCTGGCGCTCGGCAGCCGCGGGCAATCTCGGGGGCTGGCAGGTGTCCCGGACGATCTTCCTCCTGAACGCCCTCCTCGGCGCGATTGCCACGGAGGGTGGAACCTTCCCCAACGCCTGGAACAAGTTCGTGCCCCGCCCGATCCACACCCCCCCGCACCCAGCGGTCTGGAACGACCTCTCGTGGCCGGTCGAGTACCCGGTCGCGATGAACGAGCTCTCCTTCCTCCTGCCGAGGTTCCTCGAAGAGGGCCGGGGCAGGCTGGAGGTCTACTTCACCAGGGTCTACAACCCGGTGTGGACGAACCCTGACGGCTTCTCCTGGATCGAGATGCTCCTCGACGAGGACAAGGTCGGCTGCTTCGTCGCCCTCACCCCCACCTGGAACGAAACCGCCTTCTTCGCCGACTACATCCTTCCCATGGGGCACGCCTCGGAGCGGCACGACACCCACTCCTATGAGACCCACGACGGTCAGTGGATAGGGTTTCGCCAGCCCGTGCTGCGTGCGGCGCGGGAACGTCTCGGCGAGGCGATCGACGACACGAGAAGCGTGAATCCCGGCGAGGTCTGGGAGGAGAACGAGCTCTGGATCGAGCTGTCGTGGCGGATCGATCCGGACGGCTCGCTCGGGATACGCCAGTACCACGAGTCGCGGGCACGTCCGGGAGAGAAGCTCACCGTCGATGAGTACTACGGCTGGATGTTCGAGAACTCGGTCCCCGGCCTGCCCGAGGCGGCAGCTGTCGAGGGGCTCGGCCCACTTCAGTACATGAGGCGGTACGGCGCCTTCGAGATCTCCAAGGGAGTCGGCGCTCGTCACGAGCAGCCGGTACCCGCCGAAGAGCTCGACGACGTCGCGATCGACGGCCTCGGCCGCGTCTACAGCCGCGCCGACAAGCTCGCCGACCCCAACATCGTCCCGCTCGGAGATCCCGATCGCGACCCCGAGGGTCGCCGGCCCGTAGGTGTCGTCGTCGACGGCGAGATCCGGCGGGGTTTCCCGACTCCATCAGGGCGGCTCGAGTTCTACTCGGCCACCTTGGAGAGCTGGGGATGGGGCGAGTACGCGATACCCACATACATCCGGAGCCACGTTCACCGAGCGGAGCTCGCGCTCGACCAGCTGGTGCTGATATCGACCTTCCGGCTTCCCGTCCAGATACACACCCGGTCCGCCAACTCCAAGTGGCTGGACGAGATCGCCCACACGACCCCCGTGTGGAGCCACCCGCGGGATGCCGAGCGTCTCGAGATCGGG
>CAZAMA010000028.1:0-2280 GCA_964485645.1 uncultured Acidimicrobiaceae bacterium
CAGGCAGGCAGCGGTGCGCGCGCTCGCGCCTCGATGTGACGCGGTCATCGTCGTCGGCTCTGCCAACTCCTCCAACACCGTGGCGCTGGCCACGGTGGCGTCGGGCACGTGCGCACGGGTGCTTCGGGTCAACTCGCCCGAGCAGGTACCAGACGATCTGACCGGTGTCGTCGGCGTGACCGCAGGTGCCTCGGCGCCCGACTGGCTGGTGGAAGAGATCATGAAGCGCCTGGCTCCCGAGCAGGGCAGCGAGACCATCCACGTCACCGACGAGGACGAGTACTTCCCTCCCCCGCCCGAGCTGCGCGACCTTCTCCGGGTCGCGGCGTCGGCACTGTCCCTCTCCTTCGGGGCATCCGCCGACGCTGCGGCTCCGACCTCTGGAGATCGGACCGTCTCGGCGGCCGAGATCCTGCGCCCGAGCGCGTCTGCTTCCTAGCCGGCCGGGTCGTACGCTGACTGCAGGGGCTCCGGCGCTACGGGCACGACCACCTCGCTCCTCTGGCCACGCCCGGGAACGCCGCGCCATAACGGCCACAGCAGTGCGACTCCGATGAAGATCGCCGCCGCTCCGCCGACAAATGGCAGCCACGGGTGGATCGCGAACAGCGTCCCCGCCACGCCGGCGGCGATCGCGGTCGCGGCTGTCTGCGCAGAGGCTGCCGCGCCCTGGGCGCGGCCGAACTCTGAGTCGGGAACAGAGTGGGAGAGCTGGGCCGACTCGGCCGGCGCGCCCAGCGCGACCAACGAAGCCTCCACCGAGCCGAGGGCGATCAGGATCGCCACGTTCGGCAGGAACGGATAGATCGTCGCGAAGCAGGCCGAGCCCGCCATCGCGATGGCCACGAGGTAACGGCGGTCGAAGTGGTCCACGAGCCAACCCGCCGGTAGGGACATGACGGCGAACGGGAGAGCAAAGAGCGTCCAGGAGATCCCTATCTCCCACGACGACGCGCCTCTCACCTTCAAGAGCAAGCTCCAGCACACCTCGTACACCCCGAACACGAAGCCGACGCTGAGGAAAGCGACGAAGACGCCGAGGAACGATCGATTGCGCCACAGGGACACCCGCAACATGAGCGCGTCGTGGTGCACCCTGGCCGGGCGGCCTCCCGGCACGTAGAGGACCATCGGGACGATGGCTGCCAGGGCACCCGCCGCGGCGACGATGAAGAGCCATTTCATCCCTTCGATGCCGGCAAAGCCGCCGAAGAGCGGCCCGACTGCCATGGCGATGTTGCGTGCGCCGTAGTACGAACCGAAACCCCGTCCACGGTGTGACTCGGGTACGACCTCCGCGATGGTTGCGGCGTTTGCGACGTCGACAATGCCGGCACCACAGCCCTGCACGGCGCGAAAGACCAGCGCCAGTAGCGGCGTCCCGACGAACGCGAACAAGACGCTCGCGACCGCGTATGTTGCCAGTCCTGCGACCTGGATCTTCCGCCGTCCGATCCTGTCGGAGAGCCGACCGAGAGGGTACTGGACCACGAGCGCGGCGGCGTAGAAGGCCGCCATGGTGATGCCGACGAGGGTCGCGGAATCTCCCCTGTGACGCAGGTACAAGGGCAGCAGCGGCAGCACGGCCGTCGCGCCGCTCCATTCGATGAAAGACGAGGCCGAGATCGCAAGGACGACGCGCCGCACCGCGCGCTCGTTGTGCGCGTCCTTGACGGTGAAGCGGCTCACGGCTTGCACCCCTGCGCGATGAGGGAGCGAAGCCGGTCGCCGACAGCGTGGCGCTCGTGGTCACCGATCGGAGCCAGGGAGAACAGGTCGCAGAGCCATATGCCGTCGGCGGCATAGCGGACGGCCGTGGCGATCGCCGGATCGACGCCGTCGCGCGCGAGAGAGGTTTGCCAATCGAGGTACCGCTCTCGCAGAGGCGCGAGGAGGTCTGGGTCGGATGCGACGCCGGCAAGCAGCGCGCTCCCGAGTCGCCGGTCGCGCATGTCGCCGGGCGCGCTCGCCGCGACCGTGGCATCGAGGTACGCGCGGGTGAAGTCGCCTGGCTTGCCTCCGTAGGCGCCGAAGTGATCCAGGTCGGCATCGAAGCTCACGACGAAACGGTGCACCATGGCTGTGACAAGCGCAGCTCTGGTCGGGAAGTGGTAGAGGACTCCCCCTTTGCTGACTCCAGCTTCGACGGCGGCGGACTCGAGCGTCAGCCGACCGACGCCCTCCCGGATGACCACGTCCTCGGCGGCGCTCACGATGCGCTCACGCGTGTCTGTCACCCTCGACATGGATGTACTATACCGTCCGGACGGTATAGTTGTG
>CAZAMA010000028.1:2380-5027 GCA_964485645.1 uncultured Acidimicrobiaceae bacterium
GCTAGCCCTGCGCGACCTGCTCGACGCCGGCGAGCTTTTGCGCCTGATCGAACACCACTTGCATGCCCGCGGCGATCTCGTCCGAGAACTCCCTCGTCGCCCGCCGGGAAACCCGCCCCGCGCGGCGAGTCGCCCCGCCCGCAGCTTGGGGATCGAGCCCCTCCTCACCGCTGGGCAGGCCGTCTCGTGCCGGCGACCTGCTCGGGGGGTACATGGGCTTGCCGATAACCACCTCCACTCGCCGGGGCCTTGGGATAGCGCGACCGCGCGGCATCGCCCGCTCGCTCCCCCCGATCCCGATCGGGACGACTGGCACCCCGGCGCGCAGTGCCAGGTAGGCAACGCCCTCCCGCAGGTCCTCCACGAGCGGGCCGGATCGGCGGGTACCTTCGGGGAACATGACGAGCGGCTCGCCCCCGGCGAGAACCTCCCGGCACCTCTCGAGCGCCTCCCGATCGGCCCCGGCCCGGTTGACCGGGAAGACTCCGAGCGCCTCGAGGACCCGCCCGAGAGGCTTGGACCGCCAGATCTCGGCTTTGGCGATGTAGCGAAGGCGGCGCCGGCCGGTGATGCGCGCCACTATCAGCCAGTCGACATAGGAGCGGTGCACCGGAGCGACGAGATAGGCCCCGCGCGCGGGCAGGTTCTCGCGGCCGGTCACTCGCCCAGGCAGGTAGGCGCGCGAGACGCCAACCGCTATCGCGCGCGCGACCATGTACTCCAGCAGCTCGCTGCGGCTCGGCCCAGCTGACGATCCGGCCCTGGTCACAAGTAGGAGAGCACCTCCTCGACGACATCTTCCACCGAGCGCCCTGTCGAGTCCACGACCCTGGCGCCATCTGGCACTTTGAGAGGCGACGCCGAGCGGGTCGCGTCCAGGTCGTCTCGAGCCGACAGCGACGCCGAGGCCCGTTCGAGGGGCTCCGATTCCCGGCCGGGGTCCCACGCCCCAACCTGTTGGAGACGCCTTCGCGCTCGCTCCTCCGGCTCGGCCGTGAGGTACACCTTCAGCGCGGCATCGGGGAACACGACGCTGCCGATATCGCGCCCCTCGACGACTGCCCCTCTTCCACCGTCCAGCCAGGCCCGCTGCCTCGCGACGAGGGCGGCTCGCACGGCAGGGTTCGCGGCGACAGCCGAGACCGCCTCGTCCACCTCGAGAGCGCGGATCGCCGTTGTCACGTCCTCGCCGTTCAACAGGACCGAGCAGCCAAGCTCGAGCGTCATGGACTGTGCCAGCCGGGCGGCCTCCGCGCTGTCCCCGGCAACGCCGGAGCGAAGCACGAGCACCGTCACCGCGCGGTACATCGCACCGGTATCTAGGTGGCGGTAGCCAAGGCGAGATGCGACTGCACGAGCGACCGTCGATTTGCCCGAGCCGCCCGGACCGTCGATCGCTATGACCCGGGCAGCTGTCACTTGGCCATCGTCCATGCCACCCTGTAGCTGCGGGCGCGCAACGCGGCTACGACCAGCTCTGCCATTGCCGCGTCGACCACGACGACGAGCACGCCGCTCGGTCCCTCGGCCGAGTGGGCGATCTCGAGGTCGAAGATGTTCACGCCCAGCTCACCGGCCAGAGTCGTCACCTCGGCGAGCACGCCGGGACGATCCGGCACGAGCACCCGTAGCTCGGCGACTGCCGCCGGCCGCGCCCCGCGCGGCGGGAGGTTCTGGCGGGCGGTGCGGGCGCCTTCGAGGCGCGCCGAGAGGGCTCCCCAGTCGCCCTCCGCGACGATACGGCGCACATCGCTCAGCTGGCCGATGAGGCGATCGAGCACGGGCACTATCGCGCCGGCGTTGTCCCGGCAGATATCCGGCCAGATCGCCGGCGACCCGGCTGCGATACGGGTCATGTCCCGGAACCCGCCGGCCGCCAGGCGCATGAGCGCGGCGTGGTCGAGCGACGACTCCCCCGCCAGGCCCATGAGCGTGGCCGAGGTCAGGTGAGGAACATGGGAGATGACTGCCACCAGCTCGTCGTGGCGGTCAGGCGAGAGAGCGACGACGTCGGCACCGATCGCGGCGATAACCGACTGGAGTGTCGTGAAGGCGGCAAGATCGGTCATCTCGGTTGGAGTGAGCACCCAGGTGGCCCCGACGAACAGCTCGGCGTCGGCTCCATCGGGGCCTTCCTGCTCCGAGCCGGCCATGGGGTGACCGGCGACGAACCGTGGGTAGGAGAGCTCGCTCACGATCGAGCCTTTCACCCCTGCGATGTCGGTCACGATGAGCCGCGGGGTTTCGCTGGTCGAGAAGAGCTCGTGGACGACCGAAACGACGGCCGACGCGGGAGTTGCCACGAATGCGACGTCGGCGAAGCTGTCGTTGCCGACCGAGTCGACGACGCCGATGCCGACTGCCCGTGCCGCCCTGGCCGCGTCGACGTCCCTGCCGGTCACATGCCACCCGCTTGCCCTAAGGGCACCGGAGATCGACGAGCCCATGAGTCCCAGACCGACCACTTGGGCGCGCCCTGTCACGACCATGGAGCAGATCGACCGGAAAGGCTTGCGGGGTCACGCGCGCTCGGCATGGCCGGCGAGCCTACAGGTTCGGCCTCGGGGCTCTCGAACCTTTGGCCTTGGCTGGCGCACCCGGCTTGGCTGGCGCACCCGGCTTGGCTGGCGCACCCGGCTTGGCTGGC
>CAZAMA010000028.1:5127-26786 GCA_964485645.1 uncultured Acidimicrobiaceae bacterium
CGCACCCGGCTTGGCTGGCGCACCCGGCTTGGCTGGCGCACCCGGCTTGGCTGGCCCAGCAGCCTTGGCCAGCTGCCTCACCTCGTCGGTGCTGAGCGCACGCCACTGACCTGGCCGCAGCCGGCGGTCCGTCAGCGGCCCGATCCTGGTGCGGACGAGGCGCAGGACCGGATGGCCGACAGCTTCGCACATGCGGCGCACCTGGCGGTTACGGCCCTCGTGGATCACGATGCGGAGCACGTTTGGGGCCGCGAGCGACACCTTCGCGGGCTCCGTCTTGCCGTCTTCGAGCAGGATCCCCTCCCGGAGCGCCCGCACCGCTCCAGGCTGCGGCAGGCCCTCGACCTCTGCCAGGTACTCCTTGTCGACTCCATGGCTCGGATGCGCGAGTAGCTGCGCGAACACGCCGTCGTTCGTGAGGACTATGAGCCCTTCGGATCCCGCGTCGAGCCGCCCTACGGGAAAGACTCGCGGGCTCTCGGGCACGAGATCGACGACGACTGGCCGCCCCTGGGGATCGGACGCCGTGGTCACGACCCCCGGCGGCTTGTTGAGCAGGTAGTAGACGAGTCCGGGAAGCACCCCGACGGGTACGTCATCGACCGCTATCGCGTCGCCTGTGACGTCCACCCGGCGACCGATCTCGGCAAGAGCTCCGTTGACGGTTACCCGCCCGTCCTCGATGAGGATCTCGCAGGCTCGCCGACTCCCCAAGCCTGCTCTGGCGAGAACCTTCTGCAGCCGCTCGCCTTCGGCTCCAGCCACCGGCGCCCGCCTATGTCCCCGTCTCGGGCCGCAGCGCCCTCTCGAGCATCTCGACGGTGTCGACCGAGGGGACGAAGCCGGAGAGGGGTGGGAGGTCCCCCAGGGTGTCGAGACCCAACTTCTCCAAGAAACCCTGCGTCGTCCCGAACAGCACGGCCTGCCCTGGACCGCGATCTCGTCCGACTTCTGCCACGTAGCCACGGGCGACGAGCAGGCGGAGAACCCCGTCGGCGTTGACACCTCGGATCGCCGAGAGCTGCGAGCGCGACACCGGTTGCTTGTAGGCCACCACCGCCAGGGTCTCGAGAGCAGCAGCTGACAGCTTGCTCGGCGCGCCGTCGAGCACGAAACGCTCGACGTGGCCAGCATATGACTCGTGACTCTGCAACCGGTAGCCACCCGCGACGCGCGCCAGGCTGAACCCGCGTCCCTCGGCCTCGTAGCTCGCTGCCAGCTCGCGGCACAGCGCCTCCACCCGCTCGACGCTCATCTCGAGCAGCTCAGCCAGCAGCCGGGGCGAGACCGGATCAGTCGCGACCGTGAGGACCGCCTCGACAGCCGCCTCGGCCACGCGTCCCCGCGTGGCAGGATCGCTCGCTTGCACCTCTGTCCCCGGGCCAGGTTCGGCCGACTGACTGCAGCCGCTCACCCGCGGTAGTCCATCTCGGCAAGAGCTCCGCCTGCCCAGGTGGTGCTCACGAGGTCGCGTCCGTCGGCAAAGGCGTCGTCGTCGTACTCCGAGCCTCCTACCCAGGTGACCACGAGCTCGCCGAAAGTCACGACCTGGTCGATCTCGACGAGCCCCTGCTTGTACAGCTCGAGGACGCCGAGGAAGTGGACCACGACCTCGTTGCGCGATCTGGCGTCGATGGTGAGCTCGCGAAATGTGACGGTTCCCGACCGGACCAGCACACGGATGAGGCTCTGCACGACCTCTGCGACCGTCACCTCGTCGACAAGAACATGCTCGACCTCGACCCTGGGCTTGGGCCGCTCCGCCAGGGCACGCTGCGCCGCCTGGCGGAGGTCGTCCAGGCTCACACCTGCGAGCAGATCCGGTGCCAGACCCTCGAAACGCTCGTCTGGCCCTGCGACGCGGGGATGGGACCGGGAGGCTTGGCTCTCCAGCTCGAGGAGCCGGCGACCTGCCGCGGAGAACGTCGTGCACTCGACGAGGCGGGCAAGGAGGTAGTCCCTCTCCTCGAGAAGGGCGAAGTCCTCCTCTCGCACCGCGCTCTCCAGATCCGGGAGAAGCCGTCGGCTCTTGAGCTCGACGAGGATGGCGGCTATGAGCAGGAACTCGGTGGCTCCTTCGAGGTCAACGCGCTCGAGGCCGGCGATCTCTGCGAGGAAGGCGTCGACTATGTCGGAGAGCCGGACGTCGTAGAGCTCGACCCGCTGCTCGTTGATGAGGCGGAGCAGCACGTCGAACGGGCCCTCGTAGATTTGCGTCCTCACCTCGTAGGCCACATCGGCGAGAATATCGCTGCTGGACCCCAATTCCGTGGATGCCCAGCGCCGTGCCCCTCCCTCCTATCATTGGCCGATGACACGAGTTTTCTCGGGCATTCAGCCCTCCGGTGCCCTGCATGTCGGCAACTATCTCGGGGCACTCAGGCAGTGGGCCGCGGACCAACACGACGCAGACTGCTTCTACTGCGTCGTCGACCTGCACGGTCTCACGACGGACCACGAGCCCGCCGAGCTCAGACGGCGAAGCTTGGAGACCGCGATCGGACTGCTCGCATCGGGCTTGGATCCAGACGTGTGCACCATCTTCGTCCAGAGCCACGTCCACGAACACAGCGAGCTTGCCTGGCTCCTCGAGTGCACCGCGACCATCGGCGAGCTGCGCCGCATGACCCAGTTCAAGGACAAGAGCGCCGGTCTGGAGTCCGTGCGCGCCGGGCTCATGACCTATCCGGTGCTCATGGCGGCCGACATCCTCCTCTACGACGCCGACCGGGTGCCTGTCGGAGACGACCAACGCCAGCACCTGGAGCTGACAAGGGATCTCGCCGTCAGGTTCAACGCCAGGTACGGCGGCACCTTTGTCGTGCCCGAGCCGTCCATCCCGAAAGTGGGCGCTCGCGTCATGGACCTCCAGCACCCTGACCGCAAGATGTCGAAGTCGGTCGACTCGCCGCTCGGCACGGTAAACGTCCTCGACTCGCCCGACGAGATCGCCCAGAAGGTACGCAAGGCGGTGACCGATACCTCCGCCAAGATGGCCTATGACCCAGATACCCAGCCAGGACTCTCGAACCTCGTCGAGCTGCTGGCCGCGTCGACATCTCGCACGATCGACGACATCGTTTCGGCCTATCCGAATTACGGCTCACTGAAGGCCGACCTTATCGAGGCCCTGACCGAGGTGCTGAAGCCGGTGAAGGCCCGTCACGAGGAGCTGCGGGGCGATCCGTCGGCCATCGCGCACCTTCTCGAGAAAGGAGCCGCCAAGGCGTCGTCGGTCGCCGCGGGCACGCTTCGCCGCGCCCAGCAGGCAATCGGCCTCCTCCCCCCCGGCGTCACCTGAGCCAGGCTCGCGGAGGCCCTCGCTCAAGCGAAGATCTGCAGGTACCAGACCTCGAAGTGGTTGAGAATCGATCCGACCGGACCGCGCGCGTAGAGCACCACGACGAGCACCACGATCATGAAAGCGAACCGGAGCCGGTAGTACTGCGGCAGGACCTGTGCCGGCAGCATCCGCTCGAGCAGGGCCGACCCGTCGAGCGGGGGGATGGGGATGAGGTTGAACACCGCCAGCAGGATGTTGACGACGCCGAAGTCGATGGCGAAATTGTCACCGATGCCGAGAGGATGGGTCGAGTAGGCGACGCCACCGATCACCTCGATACCGGTGCCCAGGAAGTGGAGGACGACCCCGCTCAGTGCCGCCAGGATCAGGTTCGTGGCCGGGCCGGCCAGACCGACCAGCACCGCATCGTCTCGTGGCCTTCGCAGCTGGCTCAAGTTGACCGGTACCGGCTTGGCATATCCGAAAGGAAACCCGGCCGTGATGGTCATCACGATAGGCAGTATGACCGAGCCGAACGGATCGATATGGCGGAGCGGGTTGAGGGTGAGCCGGCCCGCGCGCTTGGCGGTGTCGTCGCCACACCACAGGGCGACCACACCATGACTCACCTCGTGGAGGATGACGGCCGGCACGAAGCACGCGAGGAAGATCGCGGTGTTCTCGGTCAGGTACTGACGCTTGACCGCCAGGACCCCGGCGAAGATCACTATTCCGATGATCGCCACGGTGATGACGGCGTTTGGGAGCGAGAAGCTCCCCCGCACGCGGCGCCAGCGGTTCGACAGGTTCAACGGGCCGGCAGGGCTGAACGGGCCGGCAGGGCTCAGCGACGCAGCGCCGAAGCGCAGTCGATGCAGAGGCGACTCGCCGGTTTGGCCTCGAGCCGGGCCGGAGCAATCGATCGCCCGCAACGCTCACAGGTCCCATAGACGCCTTCGTCGATCTTCTTCAGCGCCGCGACGACGTCGGCGAGCGCCTCCTGCAGCTGCACAGCCAGTGCCTCTGCCTCGCCCCGCTCGGCGGTCACCTGCGAGGAGTCCGCGAAGTTCGAGTCGTAGGTGACTCTGCCGGCGTCTCCGTAGCCGAGCTCCTGCAACTGCTCCTCGAGCGAGGTGCGCTCTTGCTCCAGCAAGGTGCGATAGTCGACAGCTGCATCATTGGACACGTCGACACACTACTTGGCTGGCGGGCGAGAACGTGCTCGTGGGTGTGCCGAGTAGTACTCACGCCGCAGGAGCCCGTTGGAGACTCTCGTGTAGACCTGAGTCGTCGTGATGACCGCGTGACCGAGAAGCTCCTGGACCACTCGAATGTCCGCTCCGTGCTCGAGCAGGTGAGTCGCGCACGAATGGCGCAGCACATGGGGACTGACCCGTCCCTCGAGATGCACCTTCGCGGCTGCGGACCTCACCACTGTCCAGATCGTCTGGCGCGACATGCACCGTCCCCGCGAGGAGATCAAGAGCGACTCCTCGTCCGCGCGCCTGGCCCACCGCTCAGGGGCAAGGGCCGGCCGGCCGGCCGGAGCCAGCCATGCCGTGAGCGCCGCGCGGCAGTGACGGCCGAAAGGTACGAGCCGCTCCTTTGATCCCTTCCCGAAGACGAGTGCCATCTGGCGGTCGAGGTCGACGTCTCCGAGCCTCAGGGCCGCGAGCTCGGAGATCCGCATCCCGGTCGCGTACAGCAGCTCCAAGATCAGCCGGTCACGGCGAGCCTTCGGGTCGTCTCCGGCTACTGCCGACAACAAGAGCTCGACGTCTGCCTCGCTCAGGGCCTTCGGGACGGGCTGGGGCAGCCGCGGACCCGCGAGTCCCTCGGTCGGATCAGCCGGCGCGCCCCTCTCGTCCACACAGAAGCGGTGAAGACCCCTGACCGCAGCGAGCGCCCGGGCGTTCGACGTCGCCCGCCTTCCCGAGGCCGCAAGCACCGAGAGGTACTCTTCGACGTCGCGCGAGCCGGCGAGCTCGAGGCGCAGCCCGCGCTCGGACAGAAACTCCTCGTACGCGCGGATGTCACGCCGATATGCAGAGATGGACGCTCGTGCCCGGCCCCGCTCGACGGCAAGGTAGGAGAGGAACTCCTCGGCGTCGATGCTGAGCGGCCCCGAGAGTGCCCGCGCTCCGCCTACGGCCGGGGAGCTTGTGGCCAGCGTGCCGCCTAGACGAGGTCTGCCGGCGGCCGCGACATCCACCCGAGCACCCTCCGGGCTGCCAGCAGCGCGATGATCGACTTCGCGTCGATCAGCTCGCCGGAGGCCATGAGCTCCTCGAGATCGGCGATCGAGACTCGTTCTACGACAAGGTGCTCCTCCTCGACGCCGTGCGCCTCTCGCGGCACCTCACTCAGGCCCTGGGCGATGTAGCAGATCGTCTCCTCGTCGCTCATGCCCGGCGAGTTGAAGAAGCGGGCGATCTCGGTCATCGAGGAAGCCTGCCGACCGATCTCCTCGACGAGCTCCCGGCTTGCGCACAACGCGGGATCCTCCTCCGCCACGTCGCGCTTGCCCGCGGGCAGCTCGAGCAGGCCCGCGTCGACGGCGCCCCTGTACTGGCGGATCATGAGGACACTGCGTCGGTCGGCTTCGAGAGGCACGACACAGACCGCGCCTGGGTGGCGGACCACCTCGCGTTCGAAGGTGAAGCCGTTCGGTCCGACAAAGGTTGCCGTGACGACCTTGAAGAATCCGGCGTCGAGCCGCGCGCGCTCGCCTAGCTGGCGGAAGGGGGACTCGGGCTCTTCAGTGGACGGCATCAAGGTCGAGGTCCAATTCGAGGAGCCGCGGCCGGCGGCTACGCGCCCTTGCGATTGCCGCGGCGACAAGACCGGAGAACAGTGGGTGCGCCCGATCGGGGCGGCTCTTGAATTCCGGGTGAGCCTGGGTCCCGATCCAGAACGGATGGGTGGGCAGCTCGATGAACTCGACGAGACGGTCGTCGAGAACTGAGACTCCCGAGCACGCGAGTCCCGCTTCCTCCAGGCGACTGCGAAAGCGCGGGTTGACCTCGAAACGGTGCCGGTGACGTTCGGACGCATACTCGTCGCCATAGAGCCGGGCCACTTGCGATCCCGACCGAAGCCGGGCCGGCTGGGCCCCGAGCCGCATCGTCCCGCCCTTGTTGGCTATATCCACCTGGTCGTCCATCAGGTCTATGACCGGGTAAGGGGTGCGGACGTCGACCTCGCTCGTGTTCGCTCCGTCCATCCCCGCGACGTTACGGGCGAAGTCGACCACCATCGTGTGCAACCCCAGGCACAGCCCGAGACACGGGATCTCGTGCTCTCGAGCGAAGCCTGCGGCCGCGATCTTGCCCTCGATGCCCCGCTCGCCGAAACCACCGGGAATGACGACACCGTCCAGGTGGTCGAGCGTCGCCGCGAGCATCCCGGTGACCTCCTCTGCCTGGACGAGCTCGACGCTGACCTTGACTCCATGGGCGAAGCCGGCGTGGCGAAGCGACTCGATGACCGACAGGTAGGCGTCAGGAAGGTTGACGTACTTGCCGATGACAGCTATCGACACGGACTCGGTGGCGGCCGTGATCCTCCGCAGAAGCCCCTCCCACGGTGAGATGTCGATGGCGTGCTCGGGGCCGTCGAGGCGAAGGATTCGGCAGACGATGTCGTCGAGACCCTCGTCGTGCAGCGCGACCGGGATGGCGTAGATCGGGTCGGCGTCGACGGCGGATACGCATGCCTCCACCGGCACGTCGCAAAGCAGTGAGATCTTGCGTTTGAGCGAGTCGGAGATGGGTTGCTCGCTGCGACAGACGATGACGTCCGGCTGTATGCCCCGGCTCCGCAGCTCGGTGACAGAGTGCTGCGTGGGTTTCGTCTTCTGCTCGCCGGCAGTGCGCAGGAACGGAACGTAGGTGAGGTGGATGTAACAGACGTTGTCGCGTCCGACCTCGCGCCGGAACTGCCGGATCGCCTCGAGAAACGGTACGATCTCGATGTCACCCACCGTGCCACCTACTTCGGTGATGACGACGTCGACATCCTCCTTGGCCCCGAGACGCCGCACACGCTCCTTGATCTCGTCGGTGATGTGGGGGATCACCTGCACCGTCTTGCCGAGATAGTCTCCCCGGCGCTCCTTGGCAATGACCGCCGAGTAGATCTGACCCGTGGTGGCATTCGAGTCCCGGTGCAGGTTCTCGTCGATGAAGCGCTCGTAGTGGCCGAGATCGAGGTCGGTCTCACCACCGTCGTCGGTGACGAAGACCTCGCCGTGCTCGAAGGGGTTCATCGTGCCCGGATCGACGTTTATATAGGGGTCGAGCTTGCACATCGTCACACGAAGCGCCCGTGACTTCAGAAGACGGCCGAGCGACGAGGCAGTCAGACCCTTGCCGAGGGAGCTCGAGACGCCGCCGGTTACGAACACGTACTTGGTCAAGGCTGCTCCTTCGGTCAAGTCCAAGTGCCCGCCGCTAAAGGGTACCGGAGCGGGCGGCGGACCGAGCGGATCATATGTGACCTGGTCCGCGACCGGCCGAGCCGCGGACAGGGATGGATCTCGGGTGTGACGCGGAGCAGTCCGCTCACAACGGGCGACCGCGACTGGAGGCGAGATCCAGGAGCTCCTCGGCGTGCTGGCGGGCCTTTACCGAACCGGGCTGGCCCGAGAGCATCCGGGAGAGCTCGACGAGGCGTTCCTCGCCCGTGACCGGTCTTACAGCCGCGACTGTCCGTCCCCCTTGCTCCGTCTTGGTCACGACTACCTGCGCGTCCGCGAATGCAGCCACCTGGGCGAGGTGAGTGACGACGAGAACCTGATGTCCGGCTGCGGCGAGCCTGTGGAGCGCTCGCCCGATCGCAAGGGCCGCCTCGCCGCCCACCCCGGCGTCAACCTCGTCGAATACGAGGGTCGGAGGAGCCTCGCTCAGGACGAGACGGGTCGCGAGCATGACCCGTGCCAGCTCGCCGCCCGAGGCAACCCTCTCGAGCGCAAGCGCAGGCTCTCCGGGGTTCGCGGCGAAGAGCCAGCTGACGTCGTCCCCCTTGCCCGCGCCGACCACGACCTCGAGGCGGCCACCCGGCATTGCGAGATCTGCGAGATGGCCGGCAACCGCCTTGCCGAGACCTGCCGCGACGGCTCGGCGAGCGTCTCCGAGGCGACTCTCGGCCTCCGCGAGGGCGCTTCGCGCCCGCTCCCTCTCCCCGACGAGCTCGGCGTGCCGCGCCTCGCTCGATTCGATGATCGCCAGCCGTCTCCGGCTCACCTCTTCGAAGGCCATCACCTCGGACAGGGTGTCTCCGTACTTGCGTCTCAGCTCGAAAAGGCGGCGTCGGCGCGCTTGAACGGCGGCCAGCCGATCCGGATCGGCCTCATATCCCTCCGCCCGCCGCCGGAGCTCGCCGGCGACGTCGCTCACCTCCGTCAAGGCCGACCGCAGGCGCTCGGAGAGATCGCGCAAGTCGTCATGGGCGCCGAGCTCTGCTGCCGCTACGCCGAGAAGCTCGGCGACGACACGCCTGCCAGCCGCTCCGCCGCCGCGCGACGGATCTGGGTCGTCGAGCAGGGCTCGGGCCGAGTCGGCGCCGAGCCTGAGCGCGTCGGCCGACGCGAGAACCTTCTCCTCGCTCTCGAGGCGAGACTCCTCCTCCGCGTCACCGAGCTGGGCGGCTGCTATTTCGCGGATCTGGAACGACAGCAGGTCGGTCTCTCGGCTCAATTCCCGGGCGTCGCCCCCGAGCTCTTCCAGGCGGGCCTCCAGATCGTGCAGCCTTCGTCGCGCGCCCTCGACTTCGGAGGTGTCGAGGGCCCCGAAGCTGTCGAGGGCACGCCTTTGTGCCTCGACATGGAGGAGGGACTGGTGGGCGTGCTGACCGTGCAGATCCACCAGGCCAGCCCCGAGCGACTCGAGCGCGGCGGCAGTCGCCATTCGCCCGTCGATGTAGGCCCTGGAGCGGCCATTGGCAGGAACCTCCCGCCGGACGACGACCTCCATCTCCTCGACCGACGGCTCGCCCGCCGGGACGACGAAGCGACCCTCCACGACGGCACACTCGGCGCCGTGACGGACGAGAGACGCGTCGGCCCTGCCCCCGACGAGCAGCTCGAGCGCCTCGACGACGAGGGTCTTGCCCGCACCTGTCTCGCCCGTGAGCGCCGTCATAGAAGGGCCGAGGTTCAGGTGCAGGTACTCGATGACCCCGAGGTCGCTGACCTGGATCTCCGCCAGCATCGTCCTCAGCGGTCCGAGAGCGAGAAACGCGACCGCAGGACGGCGTGGAAGTCGCGGCCGCCGAAGGTGATGAAGCGCGCATCCACCTCGCCCGCGCGACACACGACTGCATCTCCCTCGCACAGAGCGAGGCTGCGAGATCCGTCTACGACTAGGGCTCCTGAGCGTCCCTCGAGCAGTGTGAGCGTGATCGGCTCGTCGGGCGCGAGGACGAGGGAGCGATCGAAGACGACGTGGGGAGCGACAGGGGTCAGGACCACTGCGCGCATCGTGGGCGACACGACGGGGCCGCGAGCTGAGAGGTTGTACGCGGTCGATCCGGTCGGTGTGCAGACGAGCAGGCCGTCGGCGACGTAGGTGAGGAACCTGACGCCAGAGATGTCGACCGCCACTCTGATCGTGTGGCCGGCGGCATGGCGCTCGACGATGGCCTCGTTGATCGCCGGCGAGCAAAGGGTGGTCTCGTTGCCGTCGGCGCGCGAGACGGCGACTTCGACGGCCAACCGCTCCTCCACGAGGAAGTCACCCGAGAACAACCGATCGAAGGCCCCGGCCATGCCCGCGGGCTCTACCTCGGTCAGGTAGCCCATGCGTCCCAGGTTGATGCCAAGCACCGGGGTCCGATGCGGAAGGGCAAGCTGCAAGGTACGAAGCATCGTGCCGTCACCGCCGAAGCTGACGGCGAAGTCATGGCCGAAGACCGGCGGTGTCAAGACCCCAGTGCCGCCAACCTCTGCGAGGCCGAACGCGTCGCTCTCGACGACCTCATAGCCGTGGGCCTCCCACATGAGCCGCGCCTTGGAGGCGAGGCTCTTGGCGGCGGCACGGTCCGGATGCACTACGAAGAGCACGGAGCTCATCGCCTCATCCTCGCGGCTTAGCGGCGGCGTTGCCAGTACCGAGGGCCAATTCACCCGAACTTGGCGCGATCCAGCCCGACATCACCCCTGGAACGGTTGCGCTCTAGGCCTTGCGTGCGGCGGGTGTCCGTCTCGCTGTCGTCTTCGCGGCCGCCCTCGTGGCGGGCACAGCCTTGGCGGGCACAGCCTTGGCGGGCACAGCCTTGGCGGGCACAGCCTTGGCGGGCACAGCCTTGGCGCTGCTCGTCCTTCCGGCCGGGGTCGGCCCGGCCGAGCCGGCCCGCTTGACCGGACCGCTCCGCGTCGCCGTCTCCTGACTGGCGGGCACCTTCGTCGTCCTGGCGCCTGCCCGCGTACCGGCGGCATCGCTCGCTTTTAGGGGCGCGCCCCCCTGCCTGGTCACAGTTCGTAGGGTCTGCTCCCCAGCCGCACGGGCCGCGCCGAGAAACTGCTCTACGACTTTGGAGACCTCGTCGGCACTCACGAGTCCGAGCTGCTTGATCTGGCGCTTGACCTCCTTCGCGACCGCCTCAGACAAGTGCTCGGCACTGCGGCGACTCCGTGCCACGAGATCCTCGACCCAGTCATTGGCGTGATCGCGCCCGACGGCACCCTCCTTCACGAGGTCCCGAACCATCGACTGGGCTCGCTTACGCGTGATCCGCGTGAAATCCGTACCTACCGTAACGTAACGATCCAGCGGATTCTGTTTGGACATAGCCCCATTATACTTCTGAGCAGGCATGCTTGCACTAGCAAGCACTCAGAGCCCAGAGTCAGGCGCCGCCGAGAACTCTCGAGACGAGCGTGGCGAGGTCGGGCGCCTCGAACGCGGGCGTCGGCTCGAGGGGACCGTGGTCGGCCGGCGTGACCCCGGTGAGAACAAGAGCGAAACCCACGCCGAGCCGCACCGCGAGCTCACCGTCAGTCGAGGGTCGGTCGCCGACGACGAGCTCGATATCCCCGACACGGCGCCGTAGCAGCTCGACGAGAGCCGGAAAGGGCTTGCCCGCCACCGTGGGTTCGACTCCGCCCGCGCACGCGACGGCCGCCATGAAGGATCCGCCGCCTGGCAGCAGGCCGGACGAGGTAGGAAAGGTCGGGTCGTCGTTCGTCGCGACGAGGCGCGCACCGGCGCGCAGCGCGGCTGTCGCGGCCGAGAGCCGCGCGAAGTCGAACTTCCGGTCGAAACCCACGACGACTACGTCGAATCCGGTGCCTTCTGTCCGCGTACCCGCCTCCTCGGCCTCCACGCCTCGCTCCGACAGGGCTTCGAGGATGCCCGGACCGCCCACGACAAGTGCCCTCTCTCCTTCCTCGATGAGAGAGGCGGCAGCCGACGCCGATGTAATCAGATCCTCGCCCGAGCTCGCCATCCCCATCTTCTCGAGCTTGGCAAGGTGGACCGCGCGAACCGGGTAGGAGTTGTTCGTGACAAAGACCACCCTTTCACCCCTTGCGCGGAGCCGGGAGACTGCATCGGCAGCTCCCGGAATCGGATCGTCGGTCAGCCAGATCACGCCATCGCAGTCGAGTACCCAGGTCATGCCCAGATGCTCGCACGTCTCGCCGAGGTGCGCCTGGCTATGTGCTACTCATGTTCGATGGCACGTTTCGAACCGTTCCGCGCGACGACATACGACCCCGGAAGAGTTGTGGCTGACGATGTCATTGCACCTCCCTACGACGTCGTCAGCCCGACCGACTGGGTTGGGCTCGCGGCGCGTAGCCCCTACAACGCGATCGAGGTCGAGCTGCCCCTCGGGCACCTTGAAGCGGGACTGGATCCCTACGCGAGTGCGGCCTCGATCTTCCACCGCTGGCACCGGGAAGGCGTAGTCGTGGTGGCCGACGAGCCGGGTTTCTATGTGTATCGCATGACATTCACGGCTGAAGACGGCTCGGCCCGCTCGACCGCCGGAGCTCTCGGGGCCCTGGGGCTCGATCTTGCCGGGCACGGAGAGGTCCTGCCACACGAGCAGACCATCGCGAAAGACGCCCATGACCGCCTTTCCCTGCTCCGGGCCACACACACGAACTTCTCCCCCATTTGGGGGCTCGCCGTGGGGCCCGGGCTCTCGGCGGCCTGTGAGTCGGCGATTGTGACCGCCGGAGCACCCTGGGTCGCGACGGATTCGGACGGGGTCGTGCACGAGCGGTGGACGGTGACCGAGCCGGAGTCGCTCGCGGCGATCTCGAAGTCCGTCGGCGCCAATCCAGTGCTCCTGGCAGACGGACACCACCGATACCAGACGGCATGCATGTTCGCGTCCGAGGTGCCCGAGATGGCCGGCGCCGGGCTCATACTCGCGCTAGTGGTCGAGCTCGTCGAGGAGCAACTGGCGGTGCAGGGCATCCACCGGCTGCTGAGCGGAGTCGATCCCGCGAGCCTCCCGGGGCTCTTCAACCGCTACTTCGACATCGGCGCCGGACCCGCGGATCCGATCGAGCTGCGCGACCTCATGGCGAGCGCGGGAGGGCTCGGCCTCCTCACCGCGCAGGGCAGTTGGCTGCTCCGACCGCTCCCGGAGCTTTCAGAGCACGTGAGCGACGACCTCGACTCGAGTCGCATCGCCTTCGTGCTGCGCGATGCGGGCATCACCGAGGTGCGGTACCAACATGGGGTCCTTCTCGCCCGCGACGCCGTCCGCTCGGGCGACGCCGATGGCGCGGTGCTGCTGCGGCCCGTGTCGATCGACCAGATCGCCGACACTGCCCGGGGGGGTCGCCTGATGCCGCCAAAGTCCACGTTTTTCCACCCGAAACCGCGCACGGGAATGGCGTTTCGCGAGCTCGACCCTGCCTGACTGCTTGGAGGCGCTCGCCCGGTCCGAGCCGGGTCCGATCTAGGGGCGCCGGAGACTCTGCCGGCAGGAGGACTTCACTCCACGGTCCACGTCGTGCCGGAAGCAAGCACGGCGGCCAAATCCCCCGGGCCCTTGCGAGATCTCGCCTCAGCCAACTGGGCATCGACGAGCGAGCCGTAGTCCGGCCGTTCAACAGCCCGGAAGACTCCGACCGGCGTCGGCTCGTAGGGCCCTCTGGACAGGCGCGACAGTGCAAAGGCCAGCCCTGGATCACTACGCCGCTCGTCGTGGACCACGAGAGCGTCTTCACCTACTTCGGCCGCTTCGACGAGCCGGAGGCTGCCCTGGGCCTCCATGACAACGCCCATGTGCCCGTCGACACCGAACCGGATCGGCTCTCCGTGGCGGAGCTCGATCAACATCTCCTCCCTCTGGGACTTCCCCGTGACCTGCTCGAAAGCGCCGTCGTTGAAGACATTGCAGTTCTGGTAGACCTCGACCAATGCCGCCCCCTTGTGGTCATGGGCACGACGGAAGACCTCCATCATGTGCTTGCGGTCCATGTCATGGGTGCGCGCGACGAACGTCGCCTCCGCGCCGAGGGCGAGGCTGACGGGATTGAACGGCGTGTCGAGAGATCCGAAGGGCGTGGACTTGGTCACCTTGCCCACCTCGGACGTCGGTGAGTACTGCCCCTTCGTCAGGCCGTAGATCTGGTTGTTGAAGAGAAGTATCGTCATGTTCACGTTGCGCCGCAGGCAGTGAATCAGGTGATTCCCGCCGATGGAGAGGGCGTCGCCGTCGCCGGTCACGACCCAGACGTCCAGATCTGGTCGGGTGACGGCAAGTCCGGTCGCAACTGCGGGCGCCCGCCCGTGGATCGAATGCATCCCGTAGGTGTTCATGTAGTACGGGAATCGAGCCGCGCATCCGATGCCGGAGATGAACACCGTGTTCTCGCGACGTACTCCCAGGTCGGGCAGCAGGAACTGCACTGCGGCAAGGATCGAGTAGTCGCCGCAGCCAGGACACCACCTCACGTCCTGGTCACTCATCCAGTCCTTGCGAGAGGTGACGGGCACCGCGACCTCGGTCATCGACCGACCCTCCCGACGGGCTCGCTGTCAGTGGAAGCCCCGTTCGTGGAAGCCCCGTGCGTGGATGCCCCGTCTCCCGCAACCTCCGCGAGCAGCTCCTCGATCGCGTCCTGCACCTCGGCCACGTGAAACGGCCCCCCTCGCAGGTTTGAGAGCGACCTCGTATCGACGAGGAACTCTGCGCGCACGAGCCTCGCGAGGTGCCCGAGGTTGCCCTCGGGTATGAGCACCCTCGAATACCTCCGCAGAATGTCGCCGAGGTTCAGCGGAAACGGGTTGAGGTGCACGAGGTGAGCCTGGGCCACGCTGGAGCCCGATTTGCGCACTCGGCGCACGCCGGCCAGAGATGCCGCATAGGTCGAGCCCCACGACAGAACCAGCACCTCGGCATCACCGGTCGGGTCGTCACAGTGAAGGAGCGGGATGTCCTTGGCGATTCCTGCGATCTTGGCTGCCCGCAAGTGGACCATCTTCTCGTGGTTGGCCGGGTCGTAGGAGACGTTGCCGGTGCGGTCTTGCTTCTCGAGCCCGCCGATGCGGTGCTCGAGCCCCGGAGTGCCAGGAATCGCCCATGGACGGGCAAGGGTCTCTGGGTCGCGCAGATACGGCCAGTAGACATGGTCAGGTCCGTCGTCTCCCCCCTCGGAGTTGGCCTCGCTGGCAAAGGTCGTCGCGATGCTCGGCAGGTCGTCGATCGAGGGAATCCTCCACGGCTCCGATCCGTTGGCGATGTAGCCGTCGGAGAGGAGGTACACGGGCGTGCGGTACTTGAGGGCGATGCGCGCCGCCTCGATCGCCGCGTCAAAGCAGTGCGAGGGTGTCATCGCCGCCACGATAGGTACCGGGGCCTCGCCGTGGCGCCCGTACATGACGTGGAGGAGGTCCGACTGCTCCGTCTTCGTGGGAAGTCCAGTGGATGGCCCCCCACGCTGGATGTCGACTATGAGAAGGGGGAGCTCGAGGGACACGGCAAGGCCGACAGTCTCGGCCTTGAGGTCGATGCCCGGGCCGCTCGTCGTCGTGACTCCGAGGGCTCCCCCGAAAGCCGCGCCGAGCGCAGCACCGATTCCGGCTATCTCGTCTTCGGCCTGAAGGGTGCGAACACCGAAATTCTTGTGCTTGGACAGCTCGTGCAAGATGTCGGATGCGGGTGTGATCGGATACGAGCCGAGGAACAGCGGCACCTTGCCGAGCTGGGCGGCAGCCAGCAGTCCCCAGGCAAGGGCGGCGTTGCCGGTAACGTTGGTATACCGCCCGGGCTCGTGGGTCGCGGCATGGACCTCGTATGCGGACTCGAACAGCTCGGCTGTCTCCCCGAAGTGGTACCCGGCACGAAATGCCAGCGTGTTCGCTTCGACGACGACCGCGTTCCGCCCGTACCGTTCCGATATCCATTTGATCGTCGAGTCGGTAGGCCGCTGGTACATCCAGGCGACGAGTCCGAGAGCGAAGAAGTTCTTGCTGCGCTCAGCGTCGCGAGGTTTGGCGCCCGTCGGCTTGCAAGCCTCCAGCGTCAGCACCGTCATCGGTACCTCATAGACCCGAAAGGCCGACAGCGAGCCATCGTCGAGCGGACTGCTGACATATCCAGCCTTCTCCAGCGAGCGGGTCTCGAAGGCGTCGGAGTTGACGATGATCGTGCCACCGACCGGAACGTCCGCGATGTTGGCCCGCAGCGCGGCCGGGTTCATCGCGACAAGCACGTTCGGCGCGTCACCGGGAGTAAGGATGTCGTGGTCAGAGATATGGACCTGAAATGCCGACACGCCTGCGAGCGTCCCAGCCGGTGCCCGGATCTCGGCTGGAAAGCTTGGCAGCGTCGACAGATCGTTGCCCAAGATGGCGCTCTCGCTCGTGAACTGATCCCCGGTGACCTGCATGCCGTCACCGGAATCGCCAGCGAATCGGATCACGACCTGGTCGATTGGCTCGACCGGTCGCGGCGGCCCCGCCGTCTCCGTTCTGGCTGTCACGTCGCCTCCGTCCTCGCGTAACTCTTCGAACATGTTACAGGCAGGCCCCGGAGTCCTGGCGGGATACCCCCCGCCGCTCTCTCGGACACGGGCCTCTTGCGCAGCTAGCCTCAGGGGCGTGGCGTTACCACACCACCTCTTCGCCGGATCGCTCGAGCCTCTCGGTACGGTCGCGGAGAGCGGCACCGTCGAGTACGTGGTGGTGGACGTCTTCGCATCAGTCCCGCTCGAGGGCAATCCCCTGGCTGTATTTCTCGACGGACGCGGACTTCTCGTGGAGGAGATGCAGGCGATCGCGGGCGAGCTGAGCCTCTCGGAGACAGTCTTCTTGCTTCCTGGGAAACACGACGGGACCTGCCTAGTAAGGATATTCACGCCCACTACCGAGCTGCCGTTCGCCGGCCATCCTGTATTAGGCGCGGCCTTCGTCGTCGCGGAGGCCCTCGGGACGAGCACTGTGCGCCTAGAGACCGGACTTGGCACGATCGACGTCGAGCTGAGACGGGACCGGTCACGCCTCGCCTTCGGCTGGATGCGACAACCGGTCCCTTCTCCCGAACCGTACGCGCGAACGACCGCGCTGCTCGCCGCGCTCGGCGTCAGCGCGTCCGAGCTGCCAGTCGAGTCGTACCGCAACGGCCCTAACCATGTCCTCGTGATGCTGGGGTCGCCTGGTGCGCTACAGGCACTTCGGCCCGACTTCTCATCTCTTGCCCTGCACCTTGGGGTCGGTGTGAGCTGTTTCGCGAGAGCCGGGGATCACTGGAGGACGAGGATGTTCGCCCCCTCGCTCGGCGTGAACGAAGATCCGGCGACAGGGTCAGCCGCCGGACCCCTGGCTGTACACCTCGCACGGCACGGCCAGATCGCCTTTGGAGAGCAGATCGAGATACACCAGGGCGCAGAGATCGGGCGCCCCTCGGTACTGCACGCCCGCACAGTCGGCACCGCGGCGGCAATCGAGCGGGTCGAGGTGGGCGGGAGCGCCGTGGTGGTCGCGCGTGGCCGTTACCTCGTTCGTTCGGCGCGCCTTCGAGCTCAAGCTTGATCAGCCAGCTCGACCCTCAGGCAATCTGGATCGTCTCGTCCAAGAAGACGTCCTGGATGGCGTGGATCAGAGCGACACCGTCTGCGAGCGGGCGCTGAAACGACTTCCTCCCAACTATCAACCCCGTACCACCGGCGCGCTTGTTGATGACTGCCGTGCGCACCGCCTGGGCGAGGTCCCCGGCACCCTTGGACTCACCGCCTGAGTTGATCAGCCCGATCCTGCCCGCGTAGCAGTTAACCACCTGCCATCTCGTGAGGTCGACAGGGTGGCTGGTGGTCAGCTTGTCGTAGACGAGTGGATCCGTCCGCCCGAACTTGAGCGCCGTGTAACCACCGTTGTTCTCCGGCTGCTTCTGCTTGACGATGTCTGCCTCGATGGTCACCCCGAGGTGGTTTGCCTGGCCGGTCAGGTCGGCCGAGACGTGGTAGTCGGCCTCCTTGGTGGAGAAGGCCGGGTTGCGGAGGTAGCACCAAAGGACGGTGAAGAGACCGGCCCGGTGCGCCTCGGCGAACATCTCGCTCACCTCGCGGATCTGGCGAGTCGACTCCTCGGACCCGAAGTAGATCGTCGCCCCCACACCGACAGCCCCGAGGTCGATCGCCTGGCGGACGCTTGCGAAGGGGACCTGGTCATGGCGAGCCGGGTAGGTGAGCAGCTCGTTATGGTTGAGCTTTACTATGAAGGGGATCTTGTGGGCGTACTTGCGAGCGACGATCCCGAGCACGCCGAGCGTCGTCGCGACAGCGCTGCAATCGGCCGCGAGCGCCAGCTCCAAGATGGCCGCGGGATCGAAATAGGCTGGGTTCTTCGAGAAGCTGGCTGCCGCCGAATGCTCGATCCCCTGGTCGACGGGGAGGATCGAGAGGTAGCCGGTTCCTGCCAGCCGTCCGTGGCTGAACACGGATTGGAGGTTGCGCAGCACCGCGGGCGGACGGTCGCTGGCGACAAAGACCCTATCGATGAAATCAGGCCCCGGAAGGACCAGATGCTCACGCGGGAACGCATCGGCCTTGTGGTTGAGAAGGTACTCGGCATCGTCGCCGAGCAGCTCGATTACGTCCGTGCCCACTTGGTGTCTCCTTGTGATGTGACGCAGGTCTGTCGGTGCCATGACGGGCACGGCGTGCCGCCCGGCCCGGTGCTGTCTGTGCTCTTTGGCGAGCCTACCGTTGCCGCGCTCAGATGTTGAAACGGATCTCGAGCACGTCTCCGTCGTGGACCACGTAGTCCTTTCCCTCGAGGCGGACCTTTCCCTTGGCTCGGGCGGCTGCAAAGGAGCCAACCTCGAGAAGATCCTTCCAGTAGATGACGTCGGCCTTGATGAAACCCCGCTGCAGGTCGGAGTGGATGACGCCGGCGCACTCCGGGGCCTTTGCCCCACGACGAAACGTCCAGGCTCGTGACTCCTTGTCCCCCGTGGTGAGAAAGGTGTCACGCCCGAGGATGTCGTAGGCGGCTCTGGCGACCCGCACGAGGGCACCCTCACCGAGACCGAGGCCCTCGAGCAGCTCGACACGCTCGTCGGGCTCGAGACGCGCTGTCTCCGCCTCGAGCTGAACCGAGACCGCAAGTGCCTCGGCACCTCCACCTAGCTCGGCGGCCACCTCGGAGACGACGACTTCGCTCGAGGCGATCTCGTCCTCGCCCACGTTGACGACGGCGAGAACGGGCTTGTTCGTGAGAAGAAAGAGCGGGCGGAGCGCGTCTTTTTGCTGGGCCGTGAGAGTGGAGCGGTAGAGCGGGACACCGGCCTGGAGCTGTGCGAGAGCCTCGGGTGCGACCTCGAGCGCCTCAGCGAGCGCAGGCTCGACCGGCGCCAGGATCCGGCGCTTCTTGTTCACCTGGTTCTCGAGCGTGCCCACGTCGGAGAGCACGAGCTCCAGCTCGAGGACGCCAAGGCTCTCGAGCGCATCGGAGTCTCCCGGTGCCGATTCGTCCTCGAAGGCTCGAAGTACGTACGCGAGCGCGTCGACCTCCCGGATGCCCGCGATGAACTTGCTCCCGAGCCCGTCGCCTGCGTGCTCGGAGGGTTTTTGCACCCCGGCGATGTCGACGACTTCGAACCCTGCCATGACGACCTTGCGACTCTCGCTCATCTCGGCGAGAGCCTGCAGGCGAGGATCGGGCACGTAGGCGACTCCCACCTCGGTCTCGGTGGTAGAGAAGGGGTGGGAAGCCACCAGGGCGTGCCCTCCGGTCAGGGCGTTGAACAAGGCCGACTTGCCGGAGTTCGGTAGGCCGACGAGGCCGAGGCGATCCATCGGCTCGACGGTAGCTTGCGACGCCGCGTCACCAATCAGCGTGGAGCGCGGATCGGCTCTGCGACGATGACCCGGTCTCCCGGGGCGACGATCGGATCCGCGCCGATCCCGAGGTCCACTGTGCCACTGTGCACGAGGGCGAGCACGAGGCCGTCGCGCTTTTCGCGTAGATGGCTGAGGGGCTCTCCGACCTCGTCTGCTCTGGCTTCGATCTCAGTGAGCTTGTGGTTCTCTGAGGCCACGAGATAGAGCAGGAGGTCGCCGGCGTGAGGAGTCTCCAGGCTTTTCGCGAGGGTGTGGGAGACAAGCTGGTCGACCGATATGACCTGGCTGACGCCGATTGCTTTCAGCGCCTCGCGCACCGGGCCGGAATTGCTGAGAGCCGAGATCTCGAGATCGGGAGCCTGCTCGTGGAGAAGGACGGCCATCACGAGGACGTCTCCGTCGCTCTCGGCGGCCACGAGTGCGTGCTGGGCGCCTGCGGGCCGAGCTTTGCGAAGCGTCGCGGGATCGGTGGGATCGCCTCGCACGACATGGATGTCCTCGCGAAAGCTCGCAGGGTCGACGTCCGCGACGAGCACGACGGCGTCACCGGCTCTCACCAGCTCCTCGATGATGGCCGGCACGGTCTGATGCGAACCGACGACGAGACGGTAGTTGCCTGTCGGAAAGTTATCGCGCATATCGAGGATCCTCCGAATCCCTGCCACTGCCGCCGCACCGGTCACCACGGCAAACGTCGCGCCGAGCAACGGGATTGCGGTCAGCATCTCAGCTGAGGCCACGAATCTGCCCGAGGCGTTGTGCGGCGTCACGTCGCCGTAGCCGACAGTCGTCGCGGTCGTGATAGCCCAGTACAACCCGGTCGTGAACGGGATGTGCTGGGTCGCGGCGAACGCCGCCGCACCGACCACCATTACGACAGCCAGCGCGCTGAGAAGAATGAGCAGGTGTCGACGCCGGTTCACCCGGATTAGGCGAAGGAGCAGCAGCACCTACACAGTCTTGCCTGAATCGACGCTCTCAGGGAAGCTCCTGGGCGACGGTGTCGGCCGCCTGCCGGCGTCTCTCGGGAGCCCGACGACCTGCTACATGCAGGCTTACGGTGCCAGCGGGCGGCTAAGAGAGCGCTGCCAGGCGCTCGGGAGCATCGAGCAGATCCGGCGCTACCTGGGCGACACGAGCGAACAGCTCCCTCGCTCGCGAGAGATCGCCCGTGCGCTCGTACAGGTCCGCCAGGGCGTACCACTGGCGCAGATGGGAGATGTCAGGATTGCGCCGGAGCCTCGATTCTGGGCGCAGCAGCTCGATGGCCTCCGCAAAGCATCCGGCATCCGCGAGCGTTCCGGCCATTACGAGGCGCCCCTCTACGAGGACTTCCCGGTCTACTCCGGCCCGGCGGATCTCGTCCCAGATCGACTTGACCTTGTCGGGATGGCCAAGTGCCCGCTCGCAGTCCGCGATGACAGGGTGCTGATCGTAGGAGCCCGAGAGCGAGCAGAAGATCCGGAGCTCCTTCGCCGCTGCCCGCCACCGTCCGAGACGGTAGAGGATCAGACCGTGCAGCTCCCGCACCGACCCCGATTGCGGTGCGGCCTCGAGCACGGGCTTGAGAGCTGACAGTGCGTCTTGGTAGCGATCCCGCTCATAAGCCATGGCCGCGTTGGCCATCCGGCGCTCGAGGGTCACCGGAGAGCGCCGTGCCCGCGGCGAAAGGTCCGCGACTCCCCTTCCGAGCTCCTGGGCTACTACCTTGGGCAGTTCAAACTTCCGCTCGCCCCTCGAGCGGAAGCGCCCGTCCACAGGCAGCTCGATCGGCCGAGAAGGCCCGCCACGGCCCTGACGCGATCTCCCACCACCGCCTTGAGCAGCGCCGGACCCGCGGGCGCGATCGGGCTCTGGCGTCCGTGCGGGCATATCGGCAGGATACCGCCTGCAATGCCCACCGAGCGCTCCGAGCGCGAAGACAGCCCCGGGCGCAAAGCGCCCGGGGCTGTCTGCAAGAGATATTCCGGCAGCGACCTACTCTCCCAGGGGGCCTCCCCCCAAGTACCATCGGCGCTGGCAGGCTTAACTTCCGTGTTCGGGATGGGAACGGGTGTGACCCTGCCGCTATGG
>CAZAMA010000029.1:0-14472 GCA_964485645.1 uncultured Acidimicrobiaceae bacterium
GGGAAAAGGCTCCGAGCGACTGCGTCGGGGGTCGGGCCGAGGCGTCGGTCGAGAAGGCCTTGAGGTTCTCCGTAAGGTCGTGCGTGATGGTCGTGCGGTACTGACTGGCGAAGACCTGCGTGAACTGGACCACGACGATGCCGAGCACGGTCGCTATGACCAAGGCGTGGAGCGCGGCGAGACGAACGGCCGTGCCGACCCGAAAGCGGCGGGCCCCACCTCGGGTTGGTTTCTCGGCGCCCGACAACACCGCTCGCTGGAGCTGGCCGTTGCTGCCGGAGCCTTCACCGGAAGCTCCCCAGCTACCCTGAGGGTGGCTGTCAGTGTTCTTCGAGAGGTGACCCGACAGCCTAGGTTCGCTCTCGACATCTCGGGTACGAGCCAATTGCTAGCCGTCGCTCGTCGTCGTAACCGCGGCCTTCGTCGGCTTCGCGTTGGCAGGGTGAGTCACCGCAGCCTTTGTCCTTTTCGCTCCCGGCGAGTGGACTACCGCCACGGCTTTCCGGCGCGACGAGCTGTCGGTCGAAGATGTCTGGGCCGCACCGTCGCTTCCCCCGGTGGAGATCTCCACCACGGTACGATCGGGGGAGACAGTCTGCGGCCTGATGGCAGCCGTGCTCGGGGTGGACGCAGCGGCTTTGCTGGCGACCGCGGGGGGAAGCGTCGCCGATGGGTGCGCGACAATTGGCAGCCTTTGCGGCACGACACCGGACCGGGGGGCGGTGGCGTCGATCACGGCCGCCCGCGGCACTGGCGGGGCGCCGCTCGTGCCGAGCCCGAGGGACACGACTGAGGCCACCACCACGGCGCTCACGACCACGCCGGCGTAGACGAGCGGGGAGACGATCCGGTGCTTTGATCCACTCAGTCTGCTCATGATCGTCTCTCCTCGCGGGTCGCTCGCTGACCGGTGCGTCCAGGAGATGGTTCTTGGCACCCATCGTAAAGCCTCCGGGGTCGCCGGCTCACCGCGCCGCCGCCGTTGCTACCGGGTGCGCCCAGCGAAGCGGGGGCCACACGATCGCGTGGAAGTCAGTCGGGGCACCGCGACCGATGCCGTAGACGGTGAGCCCTGCGGCCGCACACGCGGCGATGTCGATCACTCCTGCAGCATCGAGAAGCACGGTGCCGCTCATGGCGGCTGCTACCGCGGCGGGCTCCAGGCTCTTGAATTCCTCGGCAGCCGTTGTGACCACCACCGCGTCGGCACCGGTGACGGCGGCAGCCGCGCAGTGAGCCCATCTTCCGGGAGCCTGCGCGGGGCTCGCGAGGGGATCGAAGCAGCGCACGTCAGCTCCTGCCGCGATTAGCTGGCGGGCGATGTGGACGCCCGGCGAATCCCGCGTGTCGTCGGTCCCCGCCTTGAACGCCAGGCCCAGCACGGCCACCTGCTTGCCGGCGAGCGGGCCGAGGACGAGCGCGAGCTTGGAGACGACAGCCTGGCGGGCGTAAAGGTTCTCCTGCTCTGTCGCGTCCGCGAGGCGGGTGCGGGTACCGAGAGTCTGGCCGACGGCGCGGAATCCAGCGACGTCCTTCGGCAGGCAGGAACCCCCGTAGCCCGGCCCGGGGCGGAGAAAGGCCGTCCCGATCCGCGCGTCGAGCCCAACCCCGGCGAGCACCGTGGCTGCGTCGGTTCCGAGCGCCTCGCAGAGCCGGGCGACCTCGTTGGCGAAGGAGATCTTGATCGCGAGGAAGGTGTTCGCGGCGTACTTCACCAACTCCGCGCCGCGCCGGTCGCAGTGCACGACAGTGCTGCCGGCTGGATAGAGGCTCGCGACAGTTTCGGCCACGTCGGGGTGCTCGCTCCCGACGACGACCCGGTCGGGTGCGAGGAAGTCCTCGATCGCCCTGGACTCCCGGAGGAACTCGGGGCTCGATGCCACGCGGACGAGGACGCCCGGTGCCGCCACCTCGGCGCATACGAGCTCGAGGGCCTCGCACGTCCCAGGGGGCACCGTGCTCTTCACGACCACGATCAGGTCCCGTGTCGCGGCTGCGGACAGCTGGCGGGCTGCCGCCGCGAGGTGGCTCAAGTCTGGCTCCCCGCTCGGCTGCGGCGGCGTCCCGACGCACAGCAGGGCGATCTCGGTGTCCACGAGAGCTCGCTCCAGGTCGGCATGGAACTCCAGGCGGCCCTGGTCTACGCCGGCGGCGACCAGTTCTTTCAGCCCCGGTTCGTGGATCGGGATCTGCCCCTCCAGGAGTTGTCCCAGGCGCGCCGGGTCGCTCTCGACGCAGCGGACTCGGTGGCCGAGGTGTGCCAGGCAGGCCGCGGCGGTGAGTCCGACATACCCCGCTCCGACGACGCACACTCTCCGCGCGACGGCGCTCACCGTGTCGATCGTGCCGACATGGACTTCGGTCATTTAGGTTCCTCTTCCTTGGGGGTGGTCATCGGGGGCTCACGCCGGCGCGGTGACGAGAGCGACCGGGGTCTCTGGACAACGGCGAGCGCCAGTCGTGCCGTAAAGGCCGAAGTAGGCACTCTCGGTCCTCATGAGCTCTGAGTGGCTGCCCTGTTCGACGACGCTCCCGTGGGACAGGACCGTGATCCTGTCTGCGCCGTGCACGGCCTTCAGCTGGTGGCTGACCATGATCGTGGTACGGCCCTCACAGAGGCGATCGAGAGCGGCGAGCACTACCGACTCGGTCGTGGCGTCCAATCCAGTCGTAGGTTCGTCGAGGAGGAGCAGGGGGGCGTCGCGGACCATGGCGCGAGCGATGGCGACGCACTGGCGCTGGCCGCCAGACAAAGTGTTGCCGGCCTCGCCGACCTCGGTGTCGTAGCCGTCCCGGAGCCCCGCGAGCACCTCGTGCACCCCGACGGACCGGGCAGCTGCGACGGCGACGGCTCGGGACGCGCCCGGTGAGCCATAGGCGATGTTCTCCCAGATGGTCGGGCGCAGGAGCGCCATCTCTTGGGGGACGAGGGCAATCTGGCTGCGTAGCCAGGTGAGGTCGAGGTCCCGCAGGTCGGTCCCGTCGAGGAGCACCGCGCCGGTGTCGGGGTCGGCAAAGCGCGCCGCGAGCCGCAGAAGCGTGCTCTTGCCCGATCCCGTCGACCCGACGAGCGCGTGCTGCTCCCCTGGGGCGATCGTGAGCGTGATGTCATCGAGAGCAGCTCTTGGCCCAGAGTGAGCGAAGGACACGTGATCGAAGACGATCGAGCCGGACACGGTGCGCGGAGTGCGGGCTTGGGATCGTTGTGGCAGGTGATCATTGGAGGCGAGCATCTCCGAGACCCGCTCGGCCGAGGCCTGGCCCCGCCCCATCATGCCGGCAAGCTTGGCGAGCTGCCGTGCCGGACTGTACATACCCCGGAAGTAGGCGCTGAAGACGAGGAGATCTCCGGAAGTCAGATGGCCGCTCACGACCTGGCGGGCGCCGAAGAGCATCACGAGCGCCGTCGCCAGGGTCATGATGACCGTCACGAGCGGCGTGAAGCGCGCCTGTAGCAGCACGGAGCGCCGGTTTGCCGTGAGGCCGGTCTGCGCCAAGGCGGCGTAGCGGTCGGCCTCGGTGTCCTCGGTCCCGAAGGCCTGCACGACAGGAAGGGCCGCGAGGGTCTGCTGGGCCGCCGCGCTCGCCATGCCCTCGTTGCGCCGCGCGGCGCGCTGTGCCGTCTTGATCGCAGCCAGGTAGTGGCGCACGATCCACAAGAGCCCGGGCAGAAGGGCGAGCGCGAGGAGGCTGAACCGCCAGTCCAGTACGAACATGATCACGACCATGCCGGTCACGGTGAGGCTGTTCTCCACCACCGTCGGCAGGACGTTGACGACGACGCTCTGCATCGCCTGCACGTCACCGCCGAGCCGGGAGAGGAGATCCCCGAGAGGGCGGCTCTGGTGGAAGCGAGCGGACTGGGCCTCGAGGTGGCGGAAGAGGCGGCAGCGCAGGTCGTAGACCACCCGCTGGCCCGCCCCGGCCAGCAGCGCGTTCGCGCCGTAGGCGGTGAGCCCGAGGAGGAGGGCGATGACGATCATTGCCGCACAGAACACGTAGAGGCGCGCCGAGCGAGTCGAAGGAAGCCACGCAAGGAGACTGGGAAGACGGTGCCGGGTCAAGACGTTGTCGAAGATCAGCTTGAGGGGCAGGGGGGCGATCCACTGGAGGACCGCTCGCAGCACGGAGCAGACCACGCCACCGAATATGGCGAGGCGCACCGGCCGGAGATCGAGGCCCCAGTCGAGAAACGCGATCCTGATACCGAAAAGCCGCGACCTTGACGGCTTCATCATCCGGCTCCGGGAGCACCGAGCAACGGCTCGGACTGCGCGGACTGCCCGCGCCGCTCGGGTTGCTCGCCGAAGGCGAGGGAGCGCGCTGCCACTGCTGCCCAGCCGAGGTGGCGGACCGCTCGGATCCGTGCCGAGGCACCGAGGTGGGCTCGGGACGTCGCGTCGAGGACCAGGCGCTCGATCGCGCTGGCGAGGCCGTCGCTATCCCCGGGCGCCACGAGCACGCCCGTCGAGCAGAGCAGCTCTCGAACCGGGGGAAAGTCCGACGCCACTACCGCGAGGCCCGCTGCCATCGCCTCGGCGACCTTCAACGGGGAGAAGTAGAAGCACTCGTCGGGCAGATATGGCGCGACGGAGATGTCCATCGCGGCGAGGTAGCGGGGAATCTCGGAGAAGGGGATCGAGCCCGTCAGCACCGTCGTCACCGCCGCGGGTAGGGCGCGCGCCGCGAGCTCGGCGGCGGCGCGGCCGGGGCCGTCACCCACGACGAGAAGTCCCAACGGGTATCGGCCCGACACCTTTGCGACCGCGTCGAACAGCACTTCGACTCCGTGCCACGGCTTGAGGCTCCCGGCAAAACCCACCACCACCCGACCTTCCAGGCCGAGCCGACGGCGGATGCCGATACGGCGACTGGCCCACAGCGCCGGGTCCAGCCCGTCGGTGTCGGCACCGTTGGGGACCACGAGAGCTTCTGACGCTCCGCAGGCAAGCACCCACTCGGCGAGCGGCTGCGATACCGC
The DNA here is from genome assembly GCA_964485645.1 of uncultured Acidimicrobiaceae bacterium. Taxonomy (GTDB): domain Bacteria; phylum Actinomycetota; class Acidimicrobiia; order Acidimicrobiales; family Bog-793; genus JAKACA01. The sequence continues at coordinate 4,982 of CAZAMA010000029.1, forward strand.
GAGCACGCGGGCTCCGAGCAAGGCGTCGTGCTCCGCGCGCGCAGCTTCGCACACCAGCTCCAGCCCGAAGTGGCGGAGGCGCTCGGCGCTCACGGGCGCGTTTACTTCCACGACGCGGCGCAGGTCCCGTGCGGCGCAGACGGCACTGCCGGTGCCGGCGAAGAGGCTCAGTCGCTCGTGAACCCAGTCGGGCCTCCTTGTGTCGAGGTGTCGTCCGACCTGCTCGAAGAACGATGCAGCCGCGGCGATGCGCGTGCGGTCGCCACCGGGGCCGCTGCGGACCTGGCCCACGTCCAGGGGAACGACCCTGACCGTGTCGGAGCCTGGCGCGCGCAGCGGTCCGACGACGTTGGCGGCATAGAGGACGACCTGCGCGCCGGCCCGGGCCATAGCGGCACAGAGTGACTCGACATGGACCGACGCCCCCTTCGTGCCTCCGACCGGTATGCCGGGATCAGGCAGGAGATAGGCCACATTGGGGCCACCACGCTTCGTCATCGTGCAGCCAGGGCCGGACTGGTCGGCGCCAAAGTCGGTGACCGGTCGACGGCGCCAAGCAGTCTCCGGGCCACCGGCTCGATGCACACTCGGCGCGAGAGGTGCGCGACGACATGGCCGCGCGCCTGCGCCCCGAGCTGGAGGCGTCGCTCGACGTCGACCGCCAGATCCGAAAGCGCCGCGGCCAGTGCCGTGGCATCGCCGGGTGCGACCAATAGGCCGGTCGTCCCGTCGAAGACGACCTCGGGGATACCTGCTACAGCGCTGGCGGCCACCGCCAGGCCGCTCGCCATCGCCTCCAAAAGCGCGTTGGGGATGCCGTCGCGGTCGCCGTCGGGGGTAACGACGCTGGCCTGCACGAAGACATCGGCCCCCTCGTAGTGCGCCATGATCTGGGTCTGGGGAAGCGCCCCGAGAAAGCTCACCTTTTCGGTCAGGCCGAGCTGCGCGGCCAGGTCCGACAGCTCGGCTCGCTGGGGCCCGCCGCCGACTATCTTGCACTCGAAGTCCACGGACGCAGTCGCGAGCTGGGCCAGAGCCTCGAACAGGACCGTCAATCCCTTCTTCGGAACGAGCCGGCCGACGCTCAGGATACGAAGCGGTGCCGCACAGGTGGCCAGGTCTCCTCTTCTCGCGCCTGGGACGAAGCGATCCGTGTCGACGCCGTGCGGGGCGACGACGATCTTGCCGCCCTGGGCTCGCACCGCGGGGTCTGAGTGAGCTGCGACGGCGTTCCGGAGCGCCTCGGCGGCACTCGATGAGCACACGAGGACGAACGACGATGCCGCGACCTTGCGAGCCAGCATGTCGGGGCTCGAGACGTAGAGGTCTTTCGCGTGTGCTGAGAAGCTGAAGGGCATGTCCGTGAGCAGGTGGACGAAGTGCGCGATGCTCGCCGGGCCGTGAGCAAAGGCCGCGTGGACGTGGTCGGCTCCGGCGCGTTCGAGGTCGAGCGCGAGGGCCCCTGCCTCGAGGAAGTGCTTCAGGGTCGACACGTGGCGGCGGGCCACGGCGATGTGTGCCACTACGGCGCACCATCGCAGTGGCCGACGCCGCAACAACGTGGCATGGGCCCGGAGGAACCGTAAGTAGTCGAGCGCAGAAGCCCATCGGCCGGGCCCGACATGGAGGTAGCCGACAGGGCTCGTCACGCGAGAGACGTCCGGTTGGATCACGGTTTCGGCGGGATCCGCGATGGCGAAGAGTCGCAAGGGGACACCGCCCGCTTCGAGGCCGAGGATCTCATCGAGGATGAAGGTCTCGGACAGGCGCGGGAAGCGCTTGGTGAGGTATCCAACCGTTGCCCGTGGTCCGAGCGCTGCAACTGAGGAATGCGTCATGCCGAGATCCTCGCGGGCACCTTGTGGCCAGAACCATGGCGGATCGGGCGTGCCCCGCTCACCGTGCGCTCGAGGAACCGGACCACCCGCTGCGCGCCGTTGCAGTCCAGCTCGTCGCGGACGCCTCCACGGGTCCCGATGGCCTCGGAGACGGCCTTTGTCACCGCGGGGATGAGGGTCTCCTGTGGTGCCTCGACGACGTGGACGAGACCTCGTGCGGCAAAGGCGCGGGCTCGCAGGAGCTGCTCGCGGCGGGGCCACATGCGGGGCACGACGACGGTCGGGACCGCCAGGTTGATGAGCTCGCAAAGCGAGTTGTAGCCGCCGCGGGTGACTACGCAGTCAGCACCGAGCGCCACCGCAGCCAGGTCGGCGACGTGCTCCACGACGGCGATACCCGAGATCCCCTTCGTCGTCTCGGCAAGGATCTGGCGGTCTGCTGCAGGCATGAGCGGACCGGTGCAAAGGACCGACTGGAGGCCCCTCTCGGCGGCGCTGTGGGCAGTGGCGACCAGCACCTCGACTCCGTCCCCGCCGCCTCCGACGGTACCGAGCAGGTACCTGCCGTCCCCGGACAGCTCGGCGGGCCTCACCGGCGCCTGGGGTCGGTTCGCCGTGACGTAGCCGCAGTACTCGATGCACGATGCGAGCGGTTCGGGGATGTCGTAGGCCAGGGCCAGGTCGAATACGTCGCGGTCCCCGTAGACGACGACCCCGTCGTACACGGACGCGAGGATCTCGTAGATCCCTTCTGCCTTCCACGTAGCCTGCACGCGCGCCGGATCATCGAGTATGTCCCGGAGCCCGAGGATCACCTTTGTCTCCCGGCTGCGCAACCGCACCGTGTCGAAGACGGGCAGCAGCTCTCCCTTCATGCCCTGCGGGGCATGGTCGACCAAAAGGGCGTCCGGCTGCCAGCGGGCGACAATGTCGGACAGGACAGCGCTGCGGGCGCGGCTGACGAGCGAGAGGCTGAGGTTCCTCTCGCTGGAGCGGTATTCGTCGACTCCGGTCTTGACGACTGGCGGAAGTTGCACGCAGACGAGGCCTGGCGGCCGGGCAACCCGGTCGAGGACAGGGGAGCCGGATGCGAGCACCACGCGAGTGCCGCCGGAGCTGTCGAGGAGCCGCCGGGCAATGGCGAGGTTACGGCGGAGGTGGCCGAGGCCGTAGGTGTCGTGGGAGTACAGAAGCACGCGCGAGAGATTGCTGGGGTAGCTCATGCCGAGCGTGCCTCCGTGGCCTCGAGGCGGTCCCTCACCCAGGCGACCTCCCTCTCGAAACCCACCTCGAGTGGCACCTCGGCGACGAAGCCGAGGAGCGAGCGGGCTCGGCTGAGGTCTGCCGCTGTGACGCGGACGTCGCCGCGGGCGAAGGGCTCGATGTTCACGTCCAGCTCGTGCGTCGTGAAGGTCCGGAGAAGGTCCAAGACGTCGAGGAGGCTGACGCTGCTCCCGCCACCGACGTTGATCGCGATGCCCGAGACCGGCGCGTCGGCTGCCGCAATAGTTGCCGCCACTATGTCGGTGACGTAGGTGAAGTCACGGCGCTGGGAGCCGTCGCCGAGAAGGGTGATGGCTTGTCGCCTGAGCGCGGCTTCGGCGAATATCCGCAGGCCCATGTCCGGTCGCTGCCCTGGCCCGTAGACGGTGAAATAGCGAAGTGCCACCGTCTCCAAGCTCTGAGTCGCCGCCGCCAGGCAGCAACGCTCGGCCTCGAGCTTGCTGCGGCCGTAGGGGGAGATCGGCGCGGGGTGCGCGTCCTCGCGAAAAGGGGCTTCACTGTCTCCGTATATCGAGGAGGACGAGGCGTAGACGAGCCGGCGAACCCCGGCCGCTCGGCTGGCCGACACTACGCGCTCGGTGGCCGTGACGTTGTCGTGGATATAGCGGTCCTCGAGAGCGAAGCTCGCGCGCACGCCCGCGCGCCCCGCCAGGTGGAACACGACGTCGATGCCGTCCATGATCGGCATCAGATCCAGCTCGACCAGGTCACCTTGGATGAGGGTGACCCCCGCGAGCCGGCTCAGCTGGGCAGCTCGCAGCCTCTTCTCGGCTGGGTCGTAGCTGTCGGTGAAGGCATCGACGCCGATCACTGACCATCCCTGTCGAGCGAGTCGCTGGCACAGCTGCGAGCCGATGAAGCCGGCGGCACCGGTCACCACACAGCGGCGGAAACGACCTGGGGTCGCAGGACGAGAACAGCTGGCAGGCTCCATGGTCGTTCTTCCCTCCAGAAGGGCGAGTCCGCCACATGCGACGGATCACCGGCCGAGGCCGGCCGGACAGCTACGATGCTGACCTTCAGTCATGAATGCCACGTGAGCGGTGAGTGAGACTTCTCTCATGTTGACGGCGTCTGCCCGCCCCGCTGCCCTGCTTGTCCTGCTCGTGCTTCTGGGTGCCGGCCCTCTTGGTGCCAGGGCGATCGGTGCACCGGGCACCGGCGCCCGGCCGGCAGCCCTGCTCCCAGGTGCTGTGTGCAGCAACCTGGCCGTGCTCTCATCGTGGCCGATCGGTCGGCTCGTCAACCAGACGATCGTGGTGCCTGCACAGGAGACACAGCTCGCAAGCCTCGTACCGGCAGCCCACGCCGGCTATGGCGGGGTCATACTCTTTGGCACTTCGGCTCCGCGAGACATCGCCTCACGGCTCGAGACGCTGCGAAGCGACGTACCCGGTGGGGCCGGACTTCTGGTCATGACCGACGAGGAAGGCGGCGGAGTCCAGCGCATGGCGAACCTCGTCGGGCCCATCCCGTGGGCCGCCCAGATGGGAGCGACCATGACGCCTCCCCAGATAGAGGCACTTGCCCGCACGCTCGGCTCCAAGATGGCTCGCGACGGCGTCAACGTCGACCTCGCCCCGGTTCTCGACGTCGATGGCCGGGCGATCGCACCAGGACCCCAGGATCCGGACGGGTTTCGCTCCTTCGGTGGCAGCTTGAAAAAGGTCGAAGCCGATGGCATTGCCTTTGCTCAGGGCCTCGCGGCTGCCCACGTGATGCCGGTCGTCAAGCACTTCCCGGGACTTGGCGGCGCCACGGGCAACACTGACGACGGACCGGTCGACACGCTTCCTTGGCGCAGACTCGAGTCCGGGGCAGTTCCGGCATTCGCCGCAGCCATAAAGGCAGGAATTCCGGCAGTGATGGTGTCAAATGCGATCGTTCCGGGCCTGACGGACAAGATGCCCGCGAGTCTCTCCACCAAGGCGGTCACCGGCGAGCTGAGGGACAGGCTCGGTTTCAAGGGCCTGATCATCACGGATTCGTTGTCCGCCAAGGCAATTTCGGATGCTCCCCTTTCCCTCACCGTGCCGCAGGCGTCTCTTCGGGCCCTGGAGGCGGGGGTCGACATGGTGCTCTTCGATCCCGCCTCCAGCATGCGGAGGACCCTTGCCGTTGCCGGCGACATCGCGCGAGCGGTCCTTGCGGGCGTGTCGGCGGACAAGCTCTCGCGAGCTCGCCTCGTCGCAGACGTCGGCCGGGTGATGACCGCCAAGGGCATCGACCTCTGTCCCCTCCGATGAGCCTCAGGTCGTCGTCTGTGCTCGGATCGCGGAGATGAGAGCCGCGGTCGTCCCCGACATCTGGCGGTTGCGGGGGTAGCAGAGCGCCAGCTGCCTCGGGCCGAGGAGAAACTCCTTTGGTGAGAGCCACGTAAGAGCTGGGTCGATGGCCCGCCGCGCGGCGAGGCGGCCGATGCACGCGTGACCGAGGCCCGCCGCGACGAGCCGCTGGAGGGCAAGGTTGTCGTCGGTCCGGTAGACGATTCGTGGCGCGATGTTGAGGCGCGACCACGCCTCCTCCAGGTCGGTCTGGACCTGCCACCGCCTGTTCCAGGCGACGACGTCCTGGCCGTCGAGCACGTCGAAGCTCGGCCGCTCGATCTCGGCGATCTGACTGTCGCGCCGGGTGAGTATCACCCACGAGTCGTCGAGGAGCGGGATCGACTCGACACGGTCGTCCGGCCCGGGGTTGTGTGCGAAGCCGAGCTCGAGGCGTCCGCGACCAAGGGCCGAGGCGACGGCTTCGAAGCTGTCGTACTCCCAGAGCGCTACCTCGACGCCCGGGTGGTCCTCGCGAAATACCCGCAGGGCAGCCGGCATCACCTCCGCGGCGGTGGTCTGCGAACCGCCTACGCGAACGCGCGCCATCTGTCCCCGCTCGGCCTCCTCGGCTTCGGCCGCGATCGCCTCGACCTCGGCGAGAGCCCGGCGCGCCCGCCGGCACACTGCTTCTCCCGCCGGCGTGAGCCTCACTTGCCCACGACCGCCTGGACGGGTGAACAGAGAGTGCCCAAGCGCTGCCTCGATCGTGGCGACCTGATGAGACAGTGCCGACTGGGTGTAGCCGAGATCCTGCGCAGCTCCCCGGAACGAGCCGAGCTCCGCGACAGCGAGCACGGCTTTAAGCTCGCGCACGCCCACACCAGTTGCGATCGAATAGGACGATCGTTGATCTCTCATATCAGCAATTTAGACTTGTAGCTCTCATATTAAAGTGCAGTTACGGGTTGCGGGCGAGGTTGGGCCACGCAGGTCACGTCCGCGCCGGTCGCGCCCGTACAGGAGCAGCGCGCTACCGTCCATGGGCGTGGGTCTCCCGCTCGCTCCTGCCGAAGACGGTGCTGCCGAAGACGGTGCTGCCGAAGACGGTGCCGAGGCGCCGGACCCTAACCGCAGGGACGCGGAGGCACGCGGACCCTTGGTGAGCGTCGGCGTGCCGACGCTGAACGAGGACCGGCACATCTCTGCCTGCCTCGACGCCATCGTCGCCCAGGGATACCCCGGCCTTTTAGAGGTGCTCGTCGCCGACGGCGGCTCCACCGACAGGACTCGCGAGATCGTCGGTGGCTATCGCGACGACAGGATCCGGCTTCTCGAGAACCCCCGCCGCATCCGCCCGGCGGGACTCAACGTCGCCATCGGGGCTGCCACCGGGGAGATATTCGTGCGCGTGGACGCCCGCACCCGGATCGCCCCGGACTACGTGGAACGGTGTGTCGAGGCGCTCGAGCGGACCCAAGCGGCGATCGTCGGAGGGCCGATGCGCTACAGCGCGTCGAATGCTCGCGAGCGCGGAATCGCCAAGGCGATGACATCGCGGCTCGGCGCCGGACCGGCGGCGTTCCGTCGCGAGGGCGGCGGGGGGCGTTTCGTCGACACTGTCTACCTTGGCGCCTACCGCTTGGACAAAGTCCGGGCGCTCGGCGGCTACGACGAGCTTTTCGGCGGCAACGAGGACGCCGAGCTGGCATATCGGGCTCAGAGCGTCGGGGGTGTGTACCTCGAGCCTGCGATCTTCTCGACCTACGCCGTGCGCGAGGGCTACCGGCCGCTCTGGCGACAGTTCCGCCGGTACGGGACGAACCGGGCGGTCACGATCCGTAAGCACCCGCGCTCTCTCTCGGCCCGCCAGCTCGCAGTGCCGGCGCTCGTCGCCGGCTTGGCCAGCCCCTGGCGGCGTCCGGTCGCGGTCACCTACCTGGCCGTCGTGGCCGGGCGGGCACTTCTCGAAGGGGTGCAGGAGGGTCCGACGGAGGCGATGATCATGGCGGGAGCGCTGCCGACGATGCATGGCGCGTGGGCGGCGGGTTTCTTCGAAGGGATAGTGAGAGGCGTGAGTCACCCGGATCCAGCTTCGCCCATGGCAAGCTGAGGCAGTGGAGTTCCCGGTCGCCGACGCTCCGATCGAGAGCCACCCCGGTTCGGCGGCGGTCGCGCACCGGTCGCGGCCGGTCCTTCCGCCTGCCGCCGTCGCGTACGGGCTCGCGGCCGCGGCGGCTGCCGCGCTGCTGCCGACAGTGTTCTCGCCGTCGCTCTTCTCCCTCACCTTCACCCCAAAACTTGCCCTCCTGCTCGTAGTCGCTGCCCTCGGCGCCGTTCCACTCTTCCGCTTGGCACGGTCGTCCGGTGCATCTTTCGCCGCGCGCGGCGCCGTCGCGTTCCTCGTGGTCGGCCTCCTCTCGGCCCTGCTCTCGTCAGCGCTCGACGTCAGCTTCTTCGGGCTGTACGACTGGGGGACAGGCTGGCTGTTCTGGTTCGGCTGTGCCGGTGCCTTCGCTCTCGGTGCCTATCTCCGACCCGCGCAGCTGCACTGGCTGCTCGGCGGGATCGTGTTCGCCGGCGCGGTCAGCTCGGTCGTCGCCGTGTACCAGGTGCTCGCCAAGCCGACCGGCACCCTCGGCCTCTTCCACGGCGCGCAGGCCGATGCGATGCTCGGCAACCCGATCCATCTCGAAGCCCTGCTCCTCGGTTGCCTGGCGCTCATCGCGGCCCGTGCCTGCGTGGACCGCAACCGCATGGTGTGGTGGCCTCTCGTTCTCCTCGTCACCGTGGCGCTCGAGTTCACCTTCGAGCGCCTTGCGATCATCGTCATCATCGTCATCATGGCCGTGGCACTCGCCGTCTACGGCCTTCGCCGCGCGGCTCCCTTCGTCCTCCTCAGTGCGGCTGGATACGCCCTGGCTTACGTCTCTGTCGGCTCGGGACTCGGCGCACGGGTCGCGTCGAGCAACTCGACCACGACCTACGGCACCCGCTTCAGCATCTGGAAGCTGGCGCTTTCCTCCGTAGCTCACCACCCGATCCTGGGCGTCGGCCCTGGAGACGTGGTCTCGGCTATCGCCCCGCATGTCGGCGTTACCTTCGCCGCCCACCTCGGCCCGGGAACCTTGCCCGCCGACTCGCACAACTTCCTGATCGAAGTGCTCGCGACCACGGGAATTCTGGGCTTTGCCGCCTTCGTCGCCTGGGCGGGCGGTGCGGCCCTTGTGGCTCGGGGCCCGTTTCTTGCCTGCGCGGTCGCGATCCTTGCTGTCGAGCTCGTAGAGCCGCTCAACGTCGGTGTCACGCCCGTCGCGATGATGGCCCTCGGAGCTGCGACGGTGTCGATCGCGGGCCAGCCGGTGGGACTGGCGGCGCTGCGACAGTGGTGGTCTCGGTGGAGGGCGTCCCTGACTGGCCATGGCTCCACGGCGACGGACGTCGGCGGTCGCGAAATCTTCGACGACGCCGGAGACTTGCCGACTGTTGCGGAGCGAGCAGGCCACAGGCTTGGTGCCTCCGCGGTGGTGACATCGGTGCTGGTAGCAGCTTCGCTGTTCGTCGCCGTGACGATGCTCATCGGCGACCATTACATGCTCACCACGTACAACGACATCTCTCAGGCACCGAAGATCGCGACCGCCAAGGACGCCAACCGACTCCTTCCCTACTGGGCCGAGTCGGCAGCCGCCGTGAGCGAGGCGTACGCCTGGGCGGCGGACTTCAACAACAGCGGCCCAGCGCCCCTCAAGGAGGCCATCTCCTGGGATCTGACGGCGGAGCGCCGTTTCCCCGGCGACCCGATCCTGCCCGCCGACATCGGAGCCATGGAGCTCCGCCTCGGTGACCGAGCGGCTGCCCGGGCGGAGGACCTGCGCTCGATCGCGCTCGATCCCTGGACCTATCTCTCGCTCGAAGGTCTCGGAACGATCGCAAAGCAGGAAGGCCAGTGGCGCACGAGCATCGGCTGGTACGAAAAGGCGCTGCTAGTTGCGCCGCCGGCGAACAACTTGCAGGAGCTCATCGCGTCCGATAAGGCGCGCCTAGGCGCGGGCTGAGATAAGCAGTAGTCCGAATCTGGTCGGGTCAGCCTGGCGGGCGGGGC
>CAZAMA010000029.1:14572-25288 GCA_964485645.1 uncultured Acidimicrobiaceae bacterium
GCCACCCCGGCGGTGGACCCGGCTGCCACCCCGGCGGCGGCGCTCCCCACGTCCCGCCTCCGCTGCCGGCCAGCTGTTTCTTGGCCCTGGAGCGCTTCACGAGCCCGACGACGAGCAGTATGAAGCCGGTTAGAGCCGCCAGCAGGCTCACGAGCGCGCCGATGACCCATCCGAGGTTCTGCGATGCAGTCGTGGTGAACGATGGCGCCACCACGAGGCTCGTGCCGGGCGTACGAACCGTGACCGTGTAGGTCCCTGCCTGGTTCGCCACGAAACCCACCTGGCCGGAGAACTCCGCACCGTTCCTCGAGATCGATTCCGTCGTGCTCTCGAGGGTCAGCGGCACGCTTTCGGCGCCAGGGCCGCTGACAGAGATGGCGCCAGTCCCGGTGCTTAGGAGGTCGGTGCCGGACTCCACGTACAACAGGTACGTGCCGGACCGGCAAAAGACCTGCTCGCTCCCTGGCGACGTCAGCAACGAAGCGCCGGAGACGGTGTTGACGAGGACTTCCCCCAAGACCACGAAGGACGCGATAGCTGCGATGACCCCGACCACCAGGAGGGGGATGGACAGCTTGAGCGGTGGTCCTGGTGGTCCCGGTGGTCGCCCGGGCGAGCCCGCGCTCAGCCGCCCGCTCCTTCGGAGTCGACCGGTGTCGCGCCCGCGCTTGGCAGCGGCACCGGTTCGTAGGACCAGAGCTCGCTGTGAGTTGCCACGGGCCTGTCGCCCGGCGGTGTACCCGCGCCACGGTGGCCCTGCGCGAATGCCGGCGAGCTCGTCCAGGCGACGAAAGCAGCCTCGTCGCGCCAGCGTGTCATCACGAGCCAGGTATGGCGGTCGTCGGTGGGGCGCAGAAGCTCGAAACCCTCGAATCCGTCTGCAGAGTCCACCGCCCCGGCACGAGATGCGAAGCGCCGGGCCAGCTCATTGCCAGAAGTTGGGTCCACTTCGATCGCGTTGACCTTGATGACTGTCATTCTCCCATCATGACCGACGTCGGTGAAGGACTGCTGCCGGGGCCCCGCGCGGGCCCTGACTTCGGTGCGAGGCAGGAGGCAGGGGGCAGCGGCCCAGCCCGGCGCACCAGGCGATGGTGGCGACTCGGCGCACGGGCAGGCCCGCTGGAGCGGTACCGTCCAAGGCGAACCTGGAGGGAGCGCGGATGCCTGCAATCACCCTAGACGACCTGAGCCCGTTGCCGCAGATTGCGGCGCCACCGGTTAGCGGATTGCAGCGGAGCGTGCTGTCGGTGACGACCGCGCCGAAGGGCTTGGAGGGCGAGGGCTTCCCCGTGCGGCGCGCGTTCGCCGGCGTGGACCTCGCCGCCCTCGATCCGTTCGTTCACCTGGATCAGATGGGCGAGGTCGACTACGCACCGGGAGAGCCGAAAGGCACGCCCTGGCACCCGCACCGCGGGTTTGAGACCGTCACCTACATGATCGACGGAATCATGCAGCATTCCGACTCGACAGGCGGCGGGGGAGTGATCCGCGACGGTGGGACACAGTGGATGACGGCCGGGAAGGGCATCCTCCATATAGAGACCCCGCCGGAGGATCTGGTGGCTGCAGGAGGCTGGTTCCACGGGCTGCAGCTCTGGGTCAACTTGCCGCGGGCGAAGAAGTGGATCGATCCGCAGTATCAGGATCTCGACGGCGATCGTGTCGCTCTCGTTAGGTCCGCAGATGGCGGCGCTCTGCTGCGCGTCATCGCCGGCAGCCTTGGTGGTCATAGCGGCCCCGGCTCGACTCATACCCCGATGACGATGGTGCACGCGACGCTTGCACCCGGCGCGAGGGTGACGGTTCCGTGGCCGGCTGAGTTCAACGCCCTGGTCTACGTGCTCGGTGGAAGGGGAGCAGTGGGCCCTGACCGCAGGCCCGTCGAGACCGGTCAGCTCACCGTGTTCGGCCCCGGCGACTTCTTCACCGTCGAGGCGTCGCAGCAACAGGAGTCGCGTACCGCGTCGCTCGAGCTCGTGATCCTCGGAGGCGAGCCCATCCGCGAGCCGGTTGCGTGGTACGGACCCTTCGTCATGTCCACCAAGGCGGAGATCCAGCAGGCGTTCGATGACTACGAAGCCGGTCGGCTCGGGACCGTGCCGGCGACCCACACGGCCGTCGCGACCGACTAGGGCGAGGGTCAGATGGCGGCGGGGTTTCGGTGCTGGACGCGCGGGAGCGCAGGCGGGGGCGGCGCAGGACGGCTCCGGGGCGAACTGAGTGCGTGGAGTGACCCAAAAGACCGGTTTTGGTGACTCCAGGAACACAGTTCGTCTGTCCAGGCTCGGTCGCGCCCCCAAGCACCCCAAGAACCCCAAGCACCCCAAGAACCCCAAGAACCCCAAGCAGCAGTCTCTTTGCGAAGCTGGCCCGTATCCCCTTCGGGTGATCGCGACCACCCGGCGGCGTGCCGGGCGCATGCAAGAGGGTGCGGGGAGGACAGACTTGTCTCGAATCGACACGGACCTCCAGGCCCCAGCCCGAACCCGTCGGCCTCCCTACCGGCGCCTCTACCTCCCCTCGTTCCTGCTTGCCGCCGTCACAGCTTGGCTCGTGTGGGAGGGTGTGACCACCCTACAGCGCTATGGGGAGCTTGGCAGGGCTCTGGCGGGCGCCCGCGCCGAGCTGGCTGGTCCGCTAGTCCTCGTCTTCGTGGTCGCGGCTCTCGGGTGCGAACGGCTCTGGCCCGCCGAGCGTCGCCGTTTCCTCGCAAAGGGCCACCTCCAGGACGCTCTCTATCTCGCGCTCTTCGTCGGGGTCATGATCCCGCTCATCACGCTCCTCGGCGTGGCCTCGGCTCATCTGCTGCTCGGCCATGCCACATGGCTCGAGGCTCCATGGACGTCAAGCTGGCCGAGGTGGCTCCTGGTCGTAGTCACGCTCGTCGCCATGGACGGCTGCAACTGGCTGACGCACTGGGCTGACCACCGCTACGGGGCCCTGTGGCGGGTGCACGCGATCCATCACAGCCAGGAGGAGGTGAGCATCCTCACGACGTTTCGCACGCACCCGCTCGTCCACACCGCCAGCTTCGTCGCTGCGGCGGTGCCGGTGATCGCGCTCATGGGTGCCCGTCCGATCGCCCCGGTCCTGATCACGGTCTATCTCTGCCTCGGCGCTCTCCCACACGCAAACGTGCCGTGGACATTCGGGCCGCTTGGCAAGATCGTCGTGAGCCCCGCCTACCACCGGATCCACCACAGGGCCGACGGACGCAACGACGTCAACCTCGCCATAGTCCTCCCCATCTGGGACATCCTGGCGCGCCGAGCGGTGTTTCCAGTGCCAGGCGCCCCGCCCTGTCGCACCGGCCTCGCCGGCCGACCCATTCCGGTGGAGCAGGATGCGGTGCCGATTCGGTTGCCCCTCCTCATGCTCGTGCAGCTCGCCGAGCCGTTCGCTCCCGCAGGGACCCCTTACGTCAGCTCGCCGTCATCCCTGCCGGGTCTACCCACCGCAGAGCCGGCACCTCGGCCTGGTCGAGCCACTGCAACAGAGGGCCAATTGGCATCGCCCGGGCGATAAAGAAACCCTGCGCCTCGTCGCAACCCATCCTCTGCAGCCCGTCCAGCACCGAGGAGGTCTCGACCCCCTCGGCGATCACCCGCAACGACAAGTTGTGCCCGAGGTCGACAATCGAGCGGACGATGGCGGCATCTGCGGGGTTGTCGAGCATGTCGAAGACGAAGGTTCGATCGATCTTCAGCTCGTCGATAGGCAGCGACGACAGGTAGCCGAGGGAGGTCTGCCCGGATCCGAAGTCGTCGATGCTTATGCGCACGCCTCGTGTCGTCAGGGCCCGCAGGATGGTCGCGGCTCGTGCCCGATCGGAGAGAAGGGCAGTCTCGGTCACCTCGAGTATCAGCCGACTGGCCGGCACTCCGTGTTGCTCGAGGGCTCCGATCACGTGGTCGGAGAAGTCGAAGTTCGCGAGGTTGCGTGCCGAGATGTTGACGGCGACGGCGACGTGGTCGGGAAGGCAGTGCAGGTCTTCGAGCGCGCGATTGAGGACCCACTCGCCAAGGGCTCCGATCAGGTCGGTCTGCTCGGCGAGCGGTACGAAGCGGCCAGGAGGCAGAAGCCCTTGCTTCGGGTGCTCCCAGCGGACGAGCGCCTCTACCGAAGCCGTTCGACGGCTCCGCAGGTTCATCTTCGGCTGGTAGTGGAGGACGAGCTCCCCCGCGTCGATGGCGTGCCGCAGCTCGCCGAGGAGCCCGAGACTTGCGGCATCGTGGGTGTTCTGGGAGGCATGATAGCGACTGACGCCGGTGTGCTGCGACTTGGCGTTGTACATCGCGATCTCGGCTCGCTGCAGCAGCTCGTCTATGGCTGTGCCGTCCTCCGGGGCGACCACGTATCCGACGCTTGCCTCTATCGAGAGCGGCAGTCCGCTCGCGATCACCTCGAGACCGATCACGCCCCGCAGCCGGCGCAAGCTATGCTCGACGTCGCCGACGCTGGTGAGGACGATCCCGAATTCGTCTCCCCCGAGGCGTCCCACGAGTTCCACCGGGAGGACTTCTGCTTGGAGCCGCCGCGCGAGCTCGGCGATGACGGTGTCACCGGTGGCATGGCCGAGCGCGTCGTTTACCTCCTTGAAGCGGTCCAGGTCGACCACCGCGATCGCAGTGGGGCGATCGCCGCCGTTCCTGTCGATGATCTCTTCGGTGAGATGGCGGAAGAGCGCTCGAGTCGGAAGACGAGTAAGAGTGTCGCGTTCAGCCAGCAGAGCGCCGAAGCGGGCGCGGCGACCGGCCCGCTGGCCGACCGAGGTGGCGATCGCGAGGAGCGCGAGATATAGCAGCGCCAGTCCGACGGCCAGGTTGCGGTACAACCCGTCGAGCCCTGAGGTGACGTCGAGCTCAAGCGGCCTGTAGGGGAGGTAGAGCGCGAGCACCCCGAGGGTGCGAGCACCGGTTCCGACCCGAAGGGGCAGGCGGACCTCGACTGCGACGGGGTTGCTCGCTCGGGCCGTTCCGACCCGGTCGCCATTGATAGGAAGAGTCACGAAACTAGCGACCGGCATGCCGGCGGCCGTGCGCGCCGCCGAGCCCGACGCCTGGGCCGGAGCCCGCACACCGTCGGAGAACAGCAGCCGCCCTGCCGTGTTGTCGACGCGCAGGCCGAGAATGTCCCGGTGTGCGATGGCACGACGAGCCAGCGCGGCGATGGCCCGTGTTTCGCCGGCCGACAGACCGGCCGTCAGCGAGTGATTCCCGAGCACAGGCTCGACGGAGCTCTGCGCGAAGATGAGCGCTTCGGTGCCGCCAGCACCTAGCACGCGCTGCTCGTTAGCCGTCCGCCCGTAGCTGGCGCTCAGGGCGAGGCCGGTCGCGAGCACCGGCACGAGGATGATTGTCGCGTATACGACCGAGGTGCGGACGCCACCGTTCGACCAGAGTTTCGGCGCTCGCACGCCAGGTGGTATCGGCAGATTGGCGTCACAGCTTTAGCAGGACGCGACCCTCATTCCTGCGGGGGCGGCCGGCGCTGCGCCAACCTCATCTGTGGGCGCTCCTGTCAGCAGTGGGCGATAAGTCTGGTCTCGGACAGCCCACCGAGCGTCGCGCTCGGCGGTACTGCGACCTTGAGCCACCGGGCACCGCTCCAGTGGAACGCGAAGGAGAACGAGTTCGACGCGCAGACCTTGCCAACCCAAGCCGAGCCGATCACCCAGGCGCTTCGGGCAGATGCCGCCGCGGCAACTTCCAGGCCGGGGGAGTGTCCCGGGAGCGCGAGCGGCACAGGGGCACCCGTGACGCCGTTGAAGCGTGACAGCGGGACCGTGCTCGGACTTGTCACCCAGGCACTTTCCGCTCCGAAGGGCGCGATCGCAGCCGCGTACGGTATCGGAGTGCGGTCGCTCTGGACGATCCAGCGTGAGCCGTTGAACCGGGCCACCTCGCTGTCCGCGAGCCACACGTTCGTCGGTGACTCCACCACTGGCGACCTGGCCGCGAGGCTGAGGACACCAGGTACCGCCAGCTTTCTCCAGTTCCCGTTGTACTCGAGCGCGAACGGCGATGTACAGGTGCCCAGCCTCGGCGAGCAGGTGCCGGCTGTCACCCAGACGTTTGTCGCAGAGGACGCACCCAGTCCGACCACGTAGGCCTGTGCCAGTTGCGGGGGCGTGACCTGTGCCCAGGCAGTCCCGTTGTATTGCACGAGCCGCGTCTGGCACGCGCTCCCGGTACAGGATTGGGCGATCGCCCAGATGTCGTGGGCGTTGATAAGTGCCGTCTGGGTCAGCGAGTATCCGGCATTCGCGAGACCAGGTGGGAGAGTCATGGCGAGCTTCTGCCACGAAGTCCCGTTCCAGACCACGAAGTAAGTCGAGGCCGATCCACCGGTCGAGTAACTGGTCCCCTCGACCCACACGTCACGGGCCGATAGTGCGAAGACAGATGTGAAGCTGGCGCCGGCGGAATCCGGCACGCCCTTGAGCTGAGTCCACGCGCCGCCGCTCGAGGTCCAGACGACGCCGGACTGCGACCTGGAGGTGTAATCGGTGCCGGCGGCCCATGCCGTGCCGGTCCCTGGCGCTACCGACATCCCTGACATATACGGCGCGGATATGATCACCCTCGTGGCTCTGTAAGAGGCGGGCGCTGTCGCCGGAGCGCCTGCCGATGCGACGGCCGCGGCCGCGGCGATCGCCGCGATCGCTCCGGCGCGCACAGGCCGCGACGTGCGCGGGCAGGTCGGTGCATCCCTCATTGGCACCCCTTTTTTGTCTGTTCTTCACCCTGAACCGCTAACTCTACCTGGTGACGCTGGCTCGTGGTCCATGCGGTCACCGGGCCGGGACCGGTGTACGAGGAAGGTGCAGGGCACAAAGTCAGCACGCGTCCGGTCCGTCCCGCAGCTCGATCGGCCGGAGCCGGTCGGCGACACTTACGACGGTCGTGACGATGCCGATTGCACCACCGAGCACGCAAACGCCGGCCCACCCGAACTTGGCGTAGAGCAATGAGGCCATCGCGGAGCCGATAGCGCCTCCGACGAAGTAGCAGACCATGTAGCTAGCGTTCACGCGGCTTCGTGCGGCCGGTTCGAGGCGGTAGATCAGGCTCTGGTTCGTGATGTGCAGCCCCTGCCCTCCGATATCGAGGAGCACGATGCCGACGACCAGGAGAGGAATCGATTTGTGGCCTTCGAAGGTGGGCCAGTACGCGACGGCGATCGCGAGCGAGAACACGATAGTCGTGACCCCGGTCAGGCCACGGTCGGCGAGACGCCCGGCCGCGGTCGCACAGAGAGCGCCTGCCGCGCCGACGAGTCCGAACAGCCCGATGACGGTGTCGGACTCGTGAAAGGGCGGGCCTGCGAGCATGAAGGCCGCAGTGGTCCAGAACACTGAGAATGCAGCAAAGCTGAGCGCTCCGAACAAGGCGCGACGCCGAAGGAGGGGTTCGGATTTGAAGAGCGAGAACGTCGAGACGAGGAGTTCCCGGTACGCCAGCTTCGGCCGGGGAGTCTCGGCGGGCAGCCAACGGGCCAGCGCCACCGCCACCGCCAGCGTCCCCAACGCGGCCACGGCGTAGACGTACCGCCAGCCGGCCAGACCGGCGATGAGGCCTGACACCGTTCGGGCGAGAAGGATCCCGAGAAGAAGTCCTGTCATCACAGTGCCGACGACGCGTCCGCGCGCCGCGTCGCTGGCAAGGCTTGCCGCCAGGGGAACGAGCATCTGCGCCGCCACCGATCCGAGACCAACCACGAGCGCGACCACGTCCAGCAACGCCATGGTCGGAGTCAGGCCTGCGCCGACGAGTGCAGCCGATGTCACGAGCAGCGCAGCCGGGACGAGTCGCCGTCGCGAGACGAGATCACCGAGCGGTACGAGGAGAGCCAGGCCGACGGCATATCCGATCTGGGAGAAGGTCACCATCAGACCCGTGGTGCCTGCACCCACGCGGAAGGTCCGGGCGATCGTGGAGAGAAGTGGCTGCGCGTAGTAGAGGTTCGCGACAGAGGCTCCGCAGGCAGCGGCGAGCATCCAGGTGAGGGCGGTGGAGATACCTCTCGGATTCCTAGCTGACCCTTGGTGAGCCTCTCCGACCGGAGCGACCTCCTCGCCGGGCGTGTCGGGTCCGCGCCCCTGCTCCTCTGCACCGGTCACAAGGCTGAGAAGCTAGGAGATCGCAGGACGTTCGTGGAGAAGGACCAAGCTCAGCAGGTCACGGATCACCCTCGCCGTCATGCCCCAGATGACGTCGTCCGCGAGCGACATTTGGTGGGCGAAGAAGGACAGTGCGCGCGAGCCCGATCCCTCTATGTGCCACTCCTCTTCCCAGTAGCTGTCGTCGCCGGCGAGATCCGAGAGGGGGATCTCGATGATGACGTCGACTTCGCCGGGACATGCCCGAAACGACGGCTTGCCTGCAAGAACGCCCACGTAGGGCACTACCGTCTCACTTCGACGGGCGCGGCCCACCGCGGGCAGGTGTCCGAGCACCGACACCGTGTCCGGTCGCAGGCCCACCTCCTCCTCTGCCTCGCGAAGCGCCGCGTCGACCGCACTCTCTCCGCACTCGAGTCGGCCGCCGGGGAAGGCGAGGTCCCCCGGGTTGCTCGCCATGGACAGTGGCCGCCTGATCAAGGCGGTAGAGGCCTCACCGTCTAGCTCGAAGAGGGCAACGAGGACGGCCGCGTGCGGTCGTGGCTCGGGCTCGCGAGACACTGGTAGAAGGAGCTCGCTGAGGTCGGCAACGGCACGGTCGAGACCGATGGAGCGGCGCTCGCTTATCGGCACGCTCGACCAGGGTGCCGGGCTCCCCGCTGAGGCCGAGGGCGGTCTCGGGATGAGCTGGCGGCATGGCCTGCGCCAGGGCTCGGAGACAGACGCAGAAGACTCGGGAGAAGCTCGAGCGGCCATCTCTCGATCGCCTTTCATCGAGCTATTCTACCGTCGGGCTCGCCGAGACCCTGGCTCGCCGAGACCCTGGCCCGCCGAGTCCCTGGCCCGCCAAGTCCCTGGCCCGCCGAGACCCTGGCCCGAGCTTCCACCTGGCGGACCAAAGCCGCTTCTCAGAGCCAGGCGACAGCGCCGGAGAAGCCGTCGACGGCAGCCACGAGGTCGCCGCCAACTTCCCACTCGCCGATCTCGCAGCCGACAACGGCTGGCACACCGAGCGACCGGGCGACGTCGAAGAGGTGGGCAGCAGCACTGCCGCGAGCCGCCACCAGGCCTGCGGCTCCCCACAGGAGTGGGGCGTAACCCGGCTGGGGCGCGGGAACATAGAGGACGCGACGCTGGAGCGATCCTGCGAGTCGTCGCGGGGTGTCGAGGTGCAGTACGCGGCCCGCGCCCTCGCCTCCCGAGGCTGGCTGACCCGCCGCAGTCCTGCCGTTCGCCCAGACACTCTCGAAGAGAAACCCTTGCCATGGATCTGGGACCACGGGCTGATGCCCCTCTGGCGCCGCGCCCGAGGTGTCGGACAGGTGATCCTGCAGGTCGGCCCAGCTGAGGCGCCAAACGTCCGTCGGATCCGCCAGGACTGCCTTGCCGGCGAGTCGTGCGCCGAAGGCCTCCACTGTCGCAATAAGGCGGAGGCCGTCGGACCAGTCGACCGGTTCGAGACTCGACAGCCGGGCCAGGGCTGCGGGCTGGAGACGTGCCCGCAGAGCCTCGAGCACATCACGGGCTTCGGCCAAAGCTGCCGCTTGCGACTTTCCCCACGCCGCTGCGGCGAGCCGATCGGCAATCGACTGCAGACGCGGGAGGCTAGCGATGTCGTCGGTCCCAAGTCCGGGAGCTTGCCTGCTCACGGGCTTGGCCGGCGCGAGCGCCCAAGGAAGGACGAGGTCGTCGCCTGCTTGCCCGCTGTAGCGAGAGACGATCCTGGCGACGCGGGCAGCTGTCTCGGACCTCAGCTCTTTCAGAGCCGGGCGACTGCTCGTGACAGACGCCCTGGACGCAATCTCGGTGCTGCGACACTGCAGGATGAAGACCTCGCCTTCGACGAAAGCCCATTCGAGGTAATTGTCACCGATCGCCGACGCACAGGAGAGAGCGACGCGAGCCACCGCGGCGACCAGATCGGTCCCGAAGCGCTCCACCGCAGGTCCACGAGGGATGCCGTCGTCACCGACCAAGCCTTGCAGCCCGCGATCCCACCCGAGGAGCATCTGGGAGAGCGAGCGCTCCGCGACTGTCACCTCGACCGAGCCGGAGCCGGAGCCCGAGCCCGCGCCCGCGCCCGCACCCGCGAGGACAAGTGCGACTCCACCGGGATCCGGAGTGACAAATCGCTGGACGAGAACGGCCATCCCTGCATCGGCCTGGTCGAGGCCGAGCGCCTCGAAGCGCTCAGCGGCGTCGCGACCGAACATCGACGCCCAGCAGCCACGTACCGCGGTGGAAAGGTCGTCGGCGGTGATGGCCACATATGAGCTGAACGCCCCGGCCCAGTCGCCGTCGCCTTCGATCGGGCTCGAAGACCGTGCGACAAGAAGGGCTCCGGGCCCGAGAGCCGAGTCGACAAGCGGTGCCAGCGCCTCCGGCACGGCCGCGTCGCCAAGAAAGAGCCGCGCGGCCGCGGTCCCGTCGCGAGCCATGACGGCCATGGCCGCCCGCAGCGGCTCCGCGGCCGCATCGACTCGGAGCACAATCCCGGGCAGCACCGGGAGACCGGCACGCCGCGCGGCCGCAAGGCGGGCCGCCTTGGCCCCGACGACGCAGCGCTCGAGAGCCTCGGCTTCGTCGAGCCC
>CAZAMA010000030.1:0-2005 GCA_964485645.1 uncultured Acidimicrobiaceae bacterium
TGTGGCGAGCCGGCCTGTAGGCGGGGTTCTGTCCACCGGTCCGGTTGCCCGGTGCCGGTGGGGTGACCATCCATCTATGCGGCCCACCTGGGGACATAGGGCGGGCAGCCCGTCCCACGTTTGGCCTTGCTCCGGGTGGGGTTTACCAAGCCGCCCGGGTCACCCCGGGCGCTGGTGCGCTCTTACCGCACCGTTTCACCCTTACCTGTTCACGGCGAACCGTGCCATCGGCGGTTTGCTTTCTGTGGCACTTTCCTTCGGGTCGCCCCGACTGGCCGTTAGCCAGCACCCTGCCCTGTGGAGCCCCGACCTTCCTCAGCCAGGTGGCGGTGAGAAGCGCACCGCCGCCAAGCCGCGGTCACCCGGCCGACTCGCCGCTGCCATTGTCGCACGCGCCCAGGTGGGGCCGCGCAGGAAGTGGAGCCAAGAGAGGCTGGACGGGTTCAAGAGGTCCCAACAGCTCCCGACGGTCCGCCCTGCGGCCCAAGTGCCCGTCACAGGCCGAGAAGGTGACCGATCTCCCCGAAGCTCACCAACGCCGGAGCCGATCCCGCGGACGAGGTCGACGAGATCGTCGAGATCGTCGTGATCGACGCCACGCCGAGCGACAGCTTCCAGGCCAGGTCGGGCGCGGCACCGAGAGCCCAAGCAACCGCCGCCTTGATCGGCGAGACGTGGCTGACGACGATCACGTCTCCCTCGGCGGCTTCGTCCCTGAGGGACTCCCAGAGCGGATCGACCCGCCGATGCAAATCGAGAAACGATTCCCCTCCCGGCGGTCGCCAGCTCGCGTCCGCACGCCAGTGCGCCCACAGTTCGGGCGACAGCTCGGCGGGAAGCCGGCCCTCGAGCTCGCCGTAGTCGAGCTCGACAAGACGCTCCTCGTCCTCCGGAGCCGGGGCGTTCGGACCGAGGGCCTCGGCGATCGTCTCCGCCGTGAGCCGAGCGCGGGTAAGGGGGCTCGTGAGCAGGCGCATCGGCAGGCTGGCTCCGCCGACTCCACGGGATCGCTCACCAGGGGAGCGCCTCCCACCGGCTCGTTCGGCCAGGGTCTCGCCCAGGCGCGCCGCCTGAGCTCTCCCGAGAGGCGTCAGGCGGGAGTCGGTCCTGCCGAGAAGCAGCCCCGCGGCATTCCCCTCGCTCTGCCCGTGGCGCACGAAGACCATCACGGCACGAGACCCATCACGGCACGGGGACCATCACGGCACGGGGACCATCACGGCACGAAGACCATCACGGCACGAGACCCATCACGGCACGAGTATCCGTCCGCATTGGTCGCAGTAGAAGACCGTTCCGGCCTGAGCATGCAGGATCAGGTCCCGCTCTTTCGACGGCAGCCGGAGGTGACAGCCGCTGCAGGCGCCGTCGACAAGCCTGGCGGCACCGATACCACCAAGCTTCGAGCGCAGCCGCTCGTACGAAGCGCCAAGCTCTAAAGGCAGAAGCGCAACGAGAGGTGCCCGCTCGGCCACCACTGTTGCCCTCTCGGCGGCTATGGCAGCCTCCGCCGCTGCCACTTGCTCCGACGCCGACTTCCGCTGCGCGTCGAGATCCGCCAACTCGGCAGTGATGGCGGCCAGCTGCTCTTCCAGCGGCTCGAGCTTCTCCATGATCTCGAGCTCGTCGTCCTCGAAGCGGCGGCGCTGCTCCTCGAGGGAGGCGGTCTCGGTGGCCATCGCCTCCTGGTCTCGGTACGAGCCCGCCGCTCCCGACCGGAGGCGGTGCTCGATCGCCTTGACACGAGCAACAAGCGCCTGCACGTGGGACTCGATCTCGTCCTGGCGACGGGACAGTTCCGCTCGGGACTCCTCCGTCTCGGCCAGCTGGCGGTCGAGAGCGGCGCACCGGCGGTTTAGCTCTTCGAGCTGCCTGCGTTCGGCAAGCTCCCGGAGCCTATAGGCCAGGCGGTCGAGAGTCAGGTCGTGTGCTTGCACGTCGAGGAGAACTGGCAACGGGTCAGGCAACGGGTCAGGCCGCGCAACAGCCGAAGGAGCGCTGAAAG
>CAZAMA010000030.1:2105-24565 GCA_964485645.1 uncultured Acidimicrobiaceae bacterium
GGCAACGGGTCAGGCAACGGGTCAGGCCGCGCAACAGCCGAAGGAGCGCTGAAAGCGGGATCGCCGGTGCTCTCGGTCACGACATCGTCTCCCATCGCTGCGAAGGGTAGTTGGCGACAAACCTCTCCGGCCCATCGCCGCCAGGCGGACCCCCTGTCATCGGGCCTCGAGGCTCCGCCGGGCAGCCGCCAAGGCTTCCAGCAGCTCCGGCGTTCCCGCTGCAACCGGGGTCCGGCGATCCTCATGACCCCGCACGACCAACGCGCGCCCAAGGCCGTCGGCGACGACCGCGCCAGCCTCCTGGCAGACGAGAACGCCACCGAGGTAGTCCCAAGCGCCGTGCGCGTTCCTCCCGCAGTCGAGATAGCCGTCGAGCGTGCCGTCGGCGACCGCGCACAGATCGAGAGCCACGGCGCCAAGGGCGCGGTACTGCTTCCAGCCGAGGTAGCGAGCGGGGTAGCCGGACAGAGCGATGACGGCCCGGCCGAGCTCACGGCAAGAGGACGGGACGATCGCCTTGCCGTCGCGGGTGGCCCCGCCACCCCGCGTCGCCTCATAGCGACGCCCGGTCGCCTGGTTGACGACCAGGGCGGCCAGCGGCCCCTCTTCGTCGAGAACGCAGATGCTCGTGGCGAACCACGGAAGTCCGCGCGAAGCATTGGTCGATCCGTCGACGGGATCCACGACCGCCAAGAGGGTCGAGGAGTCGACCGAGGTCAGCCCCGACTCCTCGCTCATCACCGAGAAACCCGCCCCCGTCAACACCTCGACGACCGCGCGGTCGGCCACTATGTCGGAGCGGTACTGACCAGGGCGAGTCCCGGCAAGACCCCAGTCGCTCAGCTCATCGAGCGCATCGCGGACCGCCCGGGCTGCGTCCTCGAGGAGCGCGATCATCGAGGTGCTGTCCATTAGCGGCACGGTAGCTCGCGATCACGGCGTAGACTTGGTTGGACATGGCGGTCATTGACGTCGCCGGCTATGTGGCCGAGCTCAAGGATCACGCGGTCGATCACGGTTTCCACGTGCACGATGAGCGGCACTTCGTCGAGACGTACTCCCTTCGGCAATTCTGGGAGGTCGACCTCCACCCCGAGGAGGGATGTGGCGGCCCGATAGACCTCCATCTCGCTCTCGAGGTCGAGCCACGCGTCCTCCTCGACTTCGAAGATGCCGTGGTGGCTCTCGCCGAGGACGCCGACCCACCGGACAAGTGGTTCTTTCCGCTCACCTTCAACTGGGGCGTGCCCCCCCTTCCGAACGCGCCAGACCTGCTCCGCCTCACCCTCGACCTGTCCGGCGTCGGTGGGCTGGAGCTGCCCTTGGAGATCTCGGCGACGGACTCGTTCGGCTCGGTCACAGAAGCCGCGGTGCGGCGGCTGACCATCGTCGCCAGGCGCGAGGTCTCCCTTGCACGGGTGCTGGCCGGCGAGGAGCTCCTGTGCGACACCTTCGATCGCGCTCTTGCAGTGACACGATTCCTCCTCGACGCCTCGCCGAGCTGGCTCGGCACCTGACCTCGGCTGGCAGGCGAGGCCGGGCGGGCGGGCCGAGCCGGCTCGGTACCGGCACGCGAGGGCGCGGCTCAATGCCCGCCGTGCACCCAGAGCTTGATGCCGCCGATAAGCCCGGCCACGTTGTCGACGATCGTGATCGGCGCCTCTACGTGGCCCTGCAGGTGCCGGGAATTGCCGCCTCCGATGTAGAGGCTGTCGTAGTTGACGAGCCGGTGGAAGTTGCCGATTGCCTCGAACACCCGCTTGCGCCACTTCGTGACCCCGATGCGCTTCAGGGCATCGTCACCAATCTGGTCGTTGTAGGTGCCACCCTTGCGGAACGGGTGGTGTGCCAGCTCCAGATGGGGGGCGAGCTTGCCCTCGGCAAACAGCGCGGTGCCAACGCCCGTCCCCAGAGTGACCACCATCTCGAGGCCACTGCCGCCGATTACGGCCCACCCCTGCAGATCGGCGTCGTTGGCGACACGAACCGGCCTGGCGAGCTTCTCCGACAGCGCGCCGGCAAGATCGAAACCCGTCCATTGCTCCACCAGATCCTTCAGCACCTTCGATCCGGGCCCGGACTTGGTGACGAAGTGGGGCGCGGTGAGCACATGACCCCTGCGCACTACCCCAGGAAACCCGACCGAGACGCGCTCTGAGCTGGGCAGCGGCCGTACCAGCTTGGTGAGCTGCTCGACCATCTCCTCGGGGCGAACCGGGTAGGTGGTCGCCACCCGTACCCTGTCGGCCAGCAGGCGACCCTCAGCGTCGAGAACCGTCGCCTTGAGCCCAGTTCCGCCGATGTCGATGGCAAGAGTTGCAGGGCGCAACGGCCCTGGGGTCGGCGTGCTCGCCGGCACGCGCGCCGGTTGGCGGCGAGAACGCTCGGCGGGCGTCTTTCGATTCGGAACCGCACCGGTCATCGAATGCTCCCATCTGCCGCAAGATCGGCCGGAGCGCCGATCGCCTCATAGTTCGACAGCAACTCGATCATCGTCCGCACGCCGAAGCCCGTCGCGCCCTTTCGCTGCTCGAAGGCGTCTTCGTCGGTGTTCGCCGGCCCCGCGATGTCGAGGTGCGCCCACGGCCGATCCCCGACGAACTCCTCGAGGATGAGCCCCGCGAGAAGCGCCCCTGGGCCCCCCGCGCGCCCGACGTTCTTCATGTCGGCAATATTCGACTCGTGCAGCTTCTTGTAGGACTGGGGAAGCGGCAGGTGCCAGACGGGCTCGCCGGCTCGCTCGGCCGAGCGCTCGATGGCGCCGATGAGACGCGAGTCGTTGCCCATCACTCCTGCAACCTCGGCGCCGAGCGCGACGACGCATGCGCCGGTCAAGGTCGCGAGATCGACGATTGCGTCCGGTGCCTCCTCGACCGCGAGCGCCAAGCCGTCGGCGAGGACGAGCCTGCCCTCGGCGTCGGTGTTGAGAACCTCGATGGTCTTGCCGTTGCGAGTGGTGAGAACGTCGCCGGGTTTCGTGGCGGTGCCGCTCGGCATGTTCTCGGTGCACGGGGCGATTCCGAGAACCCTCACCTTGACTCCGGCTGCCTTGCAGGCCCCGAGCACCGCTATCACGACCGCGGCCCCGCTCATGTCATCCTTCATCGCCATCATCCCCTCGCCGCTCTTCAACGAGAGACCGCCTGAGTCGAACGTGATGCCCTTGCCGACGACTGCCACGGTCGGCACCGTGGCTCCCTGCGAGCCTTCAGGTTCGTAGCAGAGCTTGATGAGGCGCGGCGGCTCGGCCGAGCCGCGCGCGACGCCGAGGAGCCCGCCCAGGCGCTCGGCTCGCACCTGCTCCTCGTCGAGAACAGCTATCGAGAGGCCCGCTCGCTCAGCCACCTCGCCGGCGACTTCAGCCAGGCGCGAAGGGGTCATGTCGGCGGCCGGCGTGTTCACGAGGTCCCGAGCCAAGCCGACAGCCCGTGCCACCGCAAGGCCCCGAGCCAGGCCCTCTCCGGCCGCACCCGAGTCTTCCTCCTTGACTACCAGCACAACCGAGGCCAGCGCTTTCGGCTTCTCGCTGCTGCGATACCGCCCGAATTGGTACGCGGCACCGCTGATGCCTTCGACCACTGCTTGGACGGCGGCGGCCGCGCTCGGCCCGTTTCCGGGCAGCCCGGTGAGATCGAGGCACGCGCTCTTACACGACGAGACCGCACGGGCGAACGTGGCGGCCGCACGGCGTATGGCCTTTGTCCCAAAGCCGTCCATCTCACCGGCTCCGACAAGGGCTCGTAGCTGACCTTTCGTGGTCTCGACGAGGTACTCGCCAGGCTTGCCCGTGAAGGCTCGCATCTCACATAGGGCCGGGTTGACCTCGAGGCCGCTCGAAGCGGGCACAAGTCCCTCGAAGACGAGGTAGCCGACCGCCGAGGTGTCGCTCGAAAGAACGGACGCTATCGATAGCTCAACATTCATGGCTCCATCATTGCCCGTCAACAGGTGAGCTGTCGCTCGGGGCGAGACGCGGCGACTGCCTGGTCCGCTTCGCCGGGCCGACACGAGCCGCCAGATGGTCACGCTCGATTGCTCTCGCGAGAAGCCAGCACAGGTCCGACAGCCGGTTCAGGTACGGCACCACCGCCGAGGCCACCGGGAGCCCCGCTGCCACCGCCAGGCGCTCGGCCCGGCGGACGACGGTCCTGGCTACGTCGAGCGCGGCTCCAGCCAAGCTCTCGCCCGGCACGACGAACTCCTTCGGCACGACCTGGAGCGCCTCGATAGCTTGGACACGGCTCGTCAGCACATCGACCATCGCAGGGGTGACGAGCGACGTGCCGGCGACGAGCTTGGTTCGATTGCTGTCGGAGGTGGCAACCTCGGCCATGAGAACCCAGAGGTCTCGCTCTATCGAGACGAGCATGCCGTCGAGAGCATCGCTCGTGAGGTTGCCGGGACCACTCGCGCCGGTGCTGAGCACGACGGCCCTTGCATAGCCGAGTGCGGCTTGGGCTTCGTCGACGGCACCGTTGCACTCGATCCGTTCGGAGTCCTTGCGGACTCTTCCGCCGTAGAGCAGACCGGTCGTCCCCGTGTCGCCGCGTTTTGTCGAGATGCTCACAACAGCGCAATCTAGGCTCTGCGGCCACGGGGCGCACCCCCGCTCAGAGCGGGGGCCCGGACCGTAGAATCAGCTTCGATGAGCTTGACGACGACACGCGAAGAGACCCCCGCGCACCTTCCTGGTCACGGCGGCCGCCGCCGCCAGCTGGCGCTGCTCGTGGCGGTGGCAGCCATCGCCCTCGCGGCGTGTAGCTCCGGCGCGGGCTCGTCCGCCTCGACCTCGACTACGACTACGACTTCGACGACGGCGGCGCCCGCATCGACGACGACGCCGACAGTGACAACACTTCCGCCCCTCAAGTCCTCGACCGCCGCCATCGACTACGCGTACAAGACCCTGTTCGATCTGGCCGATCCCGCGATCGCGCCGAAGCTCAAGGTGGTGCAGGACGGCGCGGCGTTGCAAAAGGCGTTCACCGCCGCCCTCCACTCGGCTCTCGCGAAGGACGCGGCCGGTGCCAAGCTCGACACTGTCAAGATCGAGAAGGGGGCCGCCTGCGCAAGGGAGTTCCTGCCGAGCCCATGCGCTGCCGTTACCTATGACGTCCTTGGGCCGACAGGCAAAGCGCTTCTCACGGGCTCGTCCGGGGGTGCGGTCTATGTGAACAGCAAGTGGCTTGTGGCAAAAAGCACCATCTGCACTCTGCTGACGCTCGACAATGGCGGTACGACACCCACGGGCTGCTAGGGAGCGCGGAAGCCCTGACTCACGACGGTAGCGGGTTTCTTGCCCGAGGCCCGGCGCTCAGGGCGACACCGGCAGGAGCTCGGACGCGAGATCCTCGGTCATCTCGGAAGCCGGCAGGTCGTAGATCACCCGGCCCTTTCGAAGCACTACCACGTGGCTCGCGGAGTCGAGGGCCCGCCGGATCTGCTGCTCCACGACGAGGATCGTGGTGCCCGCCTGGTTGATCTCCCGCAGCGCCGCGAACACCTCGTCGACTGCTTTTGGAGCGAGGCCGAGCGAGAGCTCGTCGACCATGAGCAGCTCCGGTGGGACCGCGAGTACCCGAGCGAGCGCGAGCAGGCGCTGCTCGCCCCCCGAGAGCGTCCCTGCGAGTTGGCGCCGCCTCTCCCTCAGACGAGGAAACCGGTCGTAGGCCCGCGCGAGCGCTGCCGGCGCATCCTGGCGCGACAGCTGGCGGCGGAATGTGAGAAGAAGGTTGTCCTCGACTGTGAGGGTGGAGAAGACCGGCCTGCCCTCCGGCGCGAACGCAAGACCGCGGCGCGCGCGGCGGGCAACAGAGAGTCCGGTGATCTCCTGGCCCGCGAAGCTCACCGAGCCAGAGCTTGCCGGCACAAGACCGGCGACGACTCGAGCGACTGTCGACTTGCCGGCCCCGTTCGGTCCGAGCATGGCGGTGACCGAGCCCTTGGGGACGGTGAAGGAGACGTCGAAGAGCGCGCGAAATCGCCTGTAGCCGGCTTCCACGTTGCGGAGCTCCAAAGCAGGAGGGATCACCGCGGCTCCGACAAGCCCGACCGGGGCAGCCGCATTTCTTACACCTCCTCGCCCAAATAAGCTCGGCGCACTGAGGATTCGCCGAGGACACTCTCGAGGGTTCCGGACCCGATGACGCTGCCGAAGTCCATCACATAGACCCGTTGGGCGAGAGTGTGGACGAGCTCGAGATCGTGCTCCACGACAAGTACGGCAATCTCGCGCCGTTCGCAGATGGCCTTGAGAAGCGCAGCGAGCCTGGCACTTTCGAGCGAGTCCAGACCGGAGGATGGCTCATCCAGCAGGAGAAGCCTCGGTCCCCTCATGAGCGCCCTGCCCAGCTCCACGAGACGTCCCTGGCCGAGGCTGAGCGACTCGATAGGTGCATCGGCCAGCTCCTCCAGTCCGAGCTCGTCGAGGAGCTCGTCAACCCGGGCAATCTCGTCTCGCCGCGGCACGCCCTTCCAGAGGAGATCCTTCAGGAGAGATCCGTCTCCGCGGCGCTCACGCTCGGCCACGAGCATGTGGTCGCGTGCCGTCATGGCCGAGAACAGCTCCATGCGCTGAAAGGTCCGGCCAATTCCAAGCCGGGCCCGGCGGTAGACGGCGAGGCTGTCGATGCGCGTGCCGGCGAAGTCGACTCGCCCCCTGTCGGCACGCTGGACCCCGCTGATGCAGTCGAACAGCGTCGTCTTGCCCGCACCGTTCGGTCCGATGAGGCCGACCACCTCGTTCGAGCCGACCTCGACCGACACGTCATCGAGCGCACGAATTCCGCCGAAGCGCTTGCACAGGTTGAGGACCTCCAGCAGAGCTGTCACGTGACAAGGCCGTTCTCGTCCCGTTGCCGCCTCAGGTGGTCCAGCAGGAACCGCTTGGAGAGCTCTACGACGCCTTCAGGGTGCAGGACATAGACGATCACACCGGCCCCGAACGCCAGCTCGAGAAGGCTCGAATACTGCGTCGGGAGATCGTTGGCGAGCACCGTGTTCAGCAGCACGTAGGCGACACCGGCCTCGATTGCCCCTTCGATGCTCGAAACTCCGACGATCGCGATGACGACGACGAGCACCAGAGATATGAGAGTGTTGAAATCGCTGGACGAGACGCTCTCGTCGAGCGAGGCATAGAGCGCACCGCCGACGCCCGCGATCCCGGCGCTCAGCGCGAACACGATGATCTTGAGACGCGCCGGGTTGATGCCGATTGACGCCGCCGCCAACTCGCTTCCGCCTAGCGCCGCAAGCTGGCGCCCGGTCGTGCCTCGCGCCACCGCCCGCACGACGGCGATACAGACACAAAGGACCACGAACACGAGAAGAAAGAAGGCTTTGTTGCTCGTGAAGTTGATCGAAGCGAGCTGTGGGCGAGGCACATTGATGCCGCTCTGGCCATTGCCCGACCACGAGTACTGGAAGCCGATGTTGTCCGCCAGCAGACCGAAGGCCAGCGTGGCGAGAGCGAGAGCGAGGCCGCCGAGGCGGAGCGAGGGCAGCGCCACGACCACGCCGACCCCTGCGCTGGCGGCACCGGCCAGGAACATCCCGAGCAGGATCGAGAGCCCGAAGTGGTCTGCCAGCTGTCCAGCAGTGAAGGCGCCGACGCCTACGAATGCTGCTTGGCACAGCGATATCTGGCCACTCATCCCGGTAAGGAGCACGATCGAGAGGAACACGATCGCGAACACGAGCATCTCGGTGATGGTGAACACCCAGCTGCCCGATATCCACGTCATCGTCGACACGACGAAAGCTCCGACGAGCACGAGGATCGTCCCGCGAGACGCCCGCCGGAACAGTGGGCCACCGGCTGTCGAGGCAAGCGGGGCCGGGGGCGGGTCGCAACCAGCCAAAGGGTCGTCGGAGCGTGCCCACCGTCTACGAAGCGTCGGCAGGAATACGAGGAGACCCAAGAGAACCACGAAAGGGAATGCCGGGCGTAGGCCGGAGGAGAGAACCTCGCCGGACGGAAGGTAGCCGCTGAGCAGCTCTTCAGCGACTCCGAGAAGTATCCCACCGAAGAACGTCCACGGCAGGCTCTTCAAGCTGCCCGCCGCGGCCGCGGCCACCGCGGCGACGAGAAGGTCCGTGAAGCTGATGGACTGCAGCCCGCCGAAAGCCGGCGCGAGCATGACTCCAGCCAGGCCGGCGAGAAAGCTCGAGAGCATCCAGCTCGCGAGACCGACGCCCTCCGCGTTGACGCCGGCGAGCGACACCATCCGCGGGCTCTCCGCCATCGCCTGCATGCGAAGCCCGATCTGGGTGAAGTGGAACATGAGGGACAGAAGAAGAGCGACTGCCGCGGTGACGACGACCGTGGACAGCTCGGAGCCGTCGATGGTGGCGCCGGCGCCGCGCAGGTAGATGGCCGATGGCGACAGCCAGAGCGATGGGGGGTTGATGAGCTGATCCGCGCCAAAGGCCACTTCGAGGACGGCGGGGATCGCTATGAGCATGCCGAGGGATGCGACGAGCTTGACGAGGGGGGGCTGTGTCCGGACGTGCCGGTAGAGCACCGCCTGCAGCAAGGCGCCGAGCAAGGGTGCGCCGAACACGACGGCGACGAGGAAACCCGCCCACACGGGCCAGCCGTCTCGGACCACGACGAAGAAGACGACCGCCGAGGCATATGCCTGCGCCCCAAAGGCGAGGTTGAACACGTCCGAGGTCTGGTAGGTGAGCACGAGACCCATCCCGAGGAGGGCGAATACACATCCATAGGGCAGTCCCGGGATGGCGTAGGAGAGCAGCTGGCTCACTGACGCGGGTCAGCCTCCCGGGATGGCTGCGGGCGGCTTGACGACAACCACTTTGTGCGAGGAGGGCTGTGGGTAAGCCAAGCACTTGAACACTGTGGGAGGCGAGCCGAACACCGGAACGAACCGGGAGCCTTCGACGCGGACGAAGACGTTGCAGTCCAGCGGTCCCACCTGGGAGTGCTCGAGCCGCCAGTCGATCGGCGCCATCAGACCCCCGGTGAAGGACGTGAGAGAGTTGAGTGCCGCGACCAGGCGAGAGCGCGTGAGGTCGCGTCCGACCATTCTGAGCCCCGTTGCGAACATCTCGGCGCTCACCCAGCCCGCGAGGGACGGCTCGCTCGCCTGCTCAGTGGGGAAATACCGGTGCAGCTCCTTCAGGTACAGCGCCATCTGCGGGTACCTCGAGGGCTGCGATAGACCCGACTCGAAAGGCACGTGGCTAACGAGCAGGTAGACGCCGTCCATGAGCGCCGCACTGCGCGCAAGGGCCGCCTCGTCATAGCCGTCGAGCCAGTACTGGGTGGCCGCTGTCATTCCGGCAGCCTTGAGGGAACTCGAGAGCACGAGGTTGCCCGCGAGGTCGAGGCAGCTGGCGACAAAGTCGACGCCGGCGGTGCGCATCCGCTCGACGTCGGCGCTGAGCCCGGCGACCGACGCCGGCGGCGTGACGGAAAAGTCGGTGAACTTCACGGGGACGTGGAACTTCGCCATCGTATTCGCGATCCCCTGGCAAGCTTGCCTCGACTGGCTGAGGTTGTAAGCGATTATCCCGACCCGCTTCGCGTGAACCTGCTCGGCGACGAAGGCCGACTCAGAGCCGGGATGCTCGAAGTCGGTGAAGGACCCGTCGTAGCCGAACAGGCTCGGGCCGTCGGCCCACTGTGGATTCACGTTGTAGCCGAAAGTCGGGACATCGTTCTCGGCCAGGTAGGCCGCACCGCTGAAGCTCGGCGTCGCGACGCCTACGACGGCAAAGACGTGATCTGACTGTACGAGCGCGCGTGCCTGCAGAACGTCGATGGAAGGATCCGACTCGTCGTCCAGCTGATCGCTGCTCGGGTAGTAGATCCTGCGTCCATCGATGCCGCCGGCACCGTTGACCATGTCGAAGTAGGCGCTCGCGCCTTGAAACACTGGAGCGAAGGCCCCTGGGAGTGGCCCGGTGACAGAGGCGATCCCGCCGACGACGATTCTGCGGGCGGTGACACCGTCGGAGTTGCCGCCCTTGCTGACCACTGCCTTGGCGTTGCCACACGCCGCCGCGACGAGAGCGAGTGCCAACAGGCCAGAAACGACAAAGCGTGGTCGCATTGCCCTCATTCTTGCCGGTCCTACCACGCGAGCCGCGCATAGCGCGCCGGCTCGCGTAATCTTGGCGAGTGCTGGTGATCCTGGTCAGTCTCGCCGCTGCCATGGCCTTCGCCCTCGCCGTGGTCCTGCAGCAGCACGCGGCGGCGGTGGAGCCTGCCAGGTACAACTTGAAGCCGGCACTGGTGCTGAGGCTCGTTCGGCGCCCGCTTTGGCTCGCAGGGATCGCCGCCAGTGCCGTCGGGACGTGTCTCCAGCTCGTAGCCCTCTGGCACGGATCGCTTGTCACCGTGCAACCGCTTTTAGTCTGCGGGCTGCTGTTCGCCCTTCCGATCAACGCCCTGTGGCTCCGACGCAAGCACCCCGGGGCGCTTGAGATACTCTCCGCAGGCTCGGTCTGCGTCGGACTCGTCCTCCTCCTCATCGCGACCGACCCTCGGCGCGGCCGCGGGTCGGGCACCGCCTGGGGCTGGGGAATAGCTCTTGGCTCGTTGGCTGCAGTTGTGACCGTGCTCGTAGGGCTCGCCCTCTGCGCGCGGCGATCTAACTGGCGAGCCGGTCTGCTTGCCGCGGCCGGGGGGCTCATAAACGGCCTTTCCGCCGCGTTCATCACCGGCGTGGCGCGTGAGATGGGCTCCAGCTGGTATCGCGGCGTACCAGGCGTCATCACCGCGACCCTGAGCAACTGGGAGTCATACGCATTCTGCGCGAGCCTGATCCTCGCCGTCGTGCTGGTCCAGAGCGCATTTCAAAGCGGCCCCATCCGCTGGTCCCTCCCGGCCCTCACGGCGGCCAATCCGATCGCGAGCGTCCTTCTGGGCGCGACGCTACTGGGCGAGAGAATCCGCTCGGGGACTTTTGCGATCGCAGGCTCGGTGATTGGTGTCGGGCTCGTGGTGGCCGGGATCCTCGCCTTGTCGTCTTCGGCGCTGGTTACCGGCGAAGAGGGTGAACCGAGCTCGAGGACGCCCCATGCCCGCAGCGAGGGCCTGATCGTGATCGAGAACGACGTGGCGGTCGGACTGACGCCCGTGCCGAGCACCGCTCTCGGCACGCCACTCTAGATCGCGGACGATCCCGCCGCGACCTTGGGAGCTGGCCCAGGAGCCCTAGGGCGAACTTGCGCCCTACGATAGAGCCGTGAAGGTATCGACGCGAGGTGACTACGCGAGCCGGGCCCTTGTCTCGCTCGCGCTTCGCTCAAGCGAGGCATCTCCGAAGTCTGTTCGAGACATCGCGGAACGGACGGGCCTTCCCCAGCCATATCTCGAGCAGATCCTCCTCGCCCTGAAAGGTGCCGGCCTCGTCCGGTCCAAGAGGGGCGTCGGAGGCGGTTACGTGCTGGCGCGAGCCCCCGAGGAGATCACCCTTGGACAGATCGTGAGCGCGGTCGACGGCCCGATAATGGCAGGCGACTTCGGCCAGCCCCACGAGAACGGCGCCTGCGACCACGAGGGTCAGTGCGTCCTCCTCACAGTCTGGTCGGAGGTCGGCGATCACATGCGCCATCATCTCGACTCCTTCACGCTCGCGGACATAGTCGCGCGAGCCCGGGGCGGGCTGGCTCCGGTCGGGCCCCTCGACTGACCACCGCGCGGCATTCAGCTGTTCCAGCCTGCGAGCACGGGCCACTCGTGCTCCCAACCGAGGATGCCGATCATCGCCGGGCTCAGGGCGAAGTGCCTGGCCTCAGCCGCCCCGAGCCCGAGCCAGCGCGCCGTGAGCACTCGCAGCACGTGGCCATGGGCGAACAGGATCACGTCCTCGCCTCTCAGGATCGGATCGCCGCGAAGTCGCTCGATCAAGGAGTCGGCCCTCTTGCCGACATCCTCTATCGTCTCCCCGCCGGGGCAGCCGTCGACGAAGAGATCCCATTCGGGTCGGCGAGCACGGACTTCAGCAGTGGTAAGTCCCTCGTAGTCGCCGTAGTCCATTTCGAGGAGCAAGCTGCTCGTCTCTGCCGTCTCTCCATAACCCGCGAGCCTGCAGGTATCGAGGGCACGCTTGAGAGGGCTCGAGAGCACGAGGGCGGGCTTGAGGTCGCGCAGACGCCGTCCGAGAGATCGAGCAGACTTCTCGCCATCTGGGAGCAGCGGTAGATCCGTAAGACCTGTATGGCGCCTGGCGACGCTCCAGCTCGTCTCGGCGTGACGGGCCAGGAGCACTCGGCCGGGCGTACGGGACGTGTCCGAATAAAGCGGTCTTGACACACCGGTCTGAGAGGATGCATCGTGCGGGAGAGCCTGGATGGACACTGGGCGCGCAGGTTAGCGGAACGGCACCGCGGAATGAGCGGAGCCCTCGAAGTGTTGTTTCGTGAGAAAGATATGGACGCGATGAAGAGGAGACAGGGAAATTTCTGCCAATGCCACCACTGAGTACTCCGCAGGAGAGGTGACCTCGCCTGAAAGAGGGGTGGGTGGAAGTGGCTCGAACGCGCCCGATCTGATGCGCCTGTTCCTCGACGATCTGGGCAAGTATCCCCTGCTCAGCGCCGATGCGCAGGTAGAGCTGGCCAAGCGGGTCGAGCTTGGGGACGAAGAGGCTCGCCAGCAGATGATCGGTTCCAACCTCCGGCTTGTCGTCCACTGGGCGCGGCGCTACCAGGGGCGCGGCGTCGATCTGGTCGATCTCGTGCAGGAGGGAACGTTCGGCCTGATGCGAGCAGTAGAGAAGTTCGACTGGCGGAAGGGCTTCCGCTTCTCGACTTATGCCACTTGGTGGATTCGTCAGTCGTTGCAGCGCGCGGTGCAGTCGAAGGGAAGAGCGATCCGGCTTCCCGAGGATGCCCTCGCGGCTGAGCTCGAGGGCGATCCAGACCAGGCGCGGCTCCCGCGCGTCGTCGCCAGCCTCGACCAACCGCTCACGAGCGAGGCAACGGCAACTCTCGGGGACGTAGTTGCCGCTGACGAGGTTCCTTTCGAGGACGACCTTGTTCACTCGATCAGCTTGAGCCGGCTCGAAGCTGCCATCGACCGCCTGCCGGAGCTGGAGCAGTCCGTAGTCCGGCTGCGTTTCGGTCTCGACGGCACGCCTCCAGCCTCTCTCGAAGCAACCGCCCGATCTCTTGGCATCGGAGTTCGGCGGGTGAGAAGGATAGAAGCGTCCGCGCTGGCGTTTCTGGCACAGCAGCCCGAGGTCGAAGGTGTCAACGACGCCGCTTGAGTCGCGGCTCAGGCGAGGGGTACGTCGTCAGGCGAAGCGTTCCAGGGCATTGACGTAGTCACCTGGTGCGGTCGCGTGGAATTCGAGCGGCTCGCCGCTTCCTGGGTGGACGAATCCCAGCCTCGAGGCATGGAGCATGAGACGGTCCACTCCCGATGAGCGCCTTGCGCCTCCGTATCGGGAGTCACCGAGCACGGGGTGGTCGATGGCAGCCAGATGGACGCGTATCTGGTGCGTACGACCCGTCTCGAGCCGGAGCTCGAGCTCTGTGGCAACGAGAGGCTCCGAGAACCGCCGGAGTACTGCATAGGAGGTCCGAGCCTGTCGACCCTCTCTGACGACCGCCATCTTCGTCGGATCTCTTGGCGAGCGGCCAATGGGGGCGTCGACGAGGCCGGAGGCCGACTGCAGGCTCCCGAGAACGAGCGCCAGGTAGGTACGCTTCGCGGTGCGGGCCGCCAGCTGCCCTGTGAGGCTCACGTAGGCGCGGGGAGAGCGCGCCACCACGAGCAGGCCAGATGTCTCCTTGTCCAACCGGTGCACGATGCCGGGCCGCTGTGACGAACCAAAACCCTGCTCGGGAAGCCCCGCCAACTCCGGGTAGACACTGAGCAGGCCCGCGACGAGCGTCGTCGCATGGATGCCGGCTCCCGGGTGCGTGACGAGGCCGACCGGCTTGTCGACGACGATGACGTCGTCGTCGACGTAGACCACGTCGAAGGTGACCTCTCCCGCAGACGCCGCGGTCGCTGCCTGGGTCTCCACCTCCAGCTCCTCGATCACCACGGTGATCAGCTCGCCTTCTTTGAGGTGCCTGCTCGGCTGGGGCGTCTCCGCACCCGATACCGTCACCCCCCCAGCTGCGATGACCCGTCCGATCTCGGACCGAGGTCGGCCTGTGAGCAGAGCGAGCGCCCGGTCGAGTCTCTCGCCAGCGAGTGCGCCGGGCACCACAAATGACTCGGTCGTCACTCCGAGCCACCCAGCTCAGGGTCGTGACGGCCCACCTCGCGGCGGTCGGCCTCTCGCTGGCCGGCCCCTCGCTGGCCGGCCCCTCGCTGGCCGGCCCCTCGCTGGCCGGCCTCTCGCTGGCCGGCCCCTCGGCGGTCGGGGTTCAGGTGGCCAGGCTCGCGGCGGCCATGGACCCCCGGCTGCTCTGCGTCAGGTCCTGTCGGCGGATCTTCGCCAGCCGGGACGCTCCTCCCCAGTGGCGATGAGGCAGCCTGGAGCGGAGTCCGCCCACTTCGAGCAAAGACGACAGCCAAAAGGGCACAACCTGTGACGATCGACGCGTCAGCGACATTGAAGGTGGGCCAGAACCGTAGGTAGAGAAAGTCGACCACCGCTCCATGGTGGGAACGAAAGACGCGATCAGACAGGTTGCCAACGGCACCGCCGACAACCAGCCCCAACCCTGCCGCGACTGGCATCGTCGGGACACCTCGGGCGAGCCAGGCTACGGCGAGCACGAGCGCGACCGCGACGATGATGATCGGCCCGGTCAGACCTCTTGCGACCGAGAAGGCGACGCCGGTGTTGTAGGTGAGTCGCAACCAGAGAGGTCCGATGACATGCACATCGTGACGGGAAAGGTCGGCGACCGCAAGCGACTTCGTGACCTGGTCTGCAGCGACGACGGACGCCGCAATCGCACCGACGGCAGCAATCCGGCGCCGACGTCCGCCGGGCGCCGTCGGCCGGTCGTTCAACGGCGCGACAGCCCCCCGCTCTTGCAGTCGATGCACAGGCGCGCGTACGGCAGTGCTTCCAGCCTCGCTTTGGGAATCAGCCGGCCGCAGTTCTCACAGATCCCGTAGGTGTTGAGCCCCATCTTCGCGAGCGCGTGATCGATCTCCTCGACAGCGAGCATCGCCTGCGCCGAGAGCGCTAGATCCCGCTCGCGATCGACCGTGACGGTGCCTCCCTCGCCGGACTCGTCGTCGAACTGTATGTCCCCCGGTTCCATCTCTTCGACCAGGGACTCGGCTTCGGCTCGCAGGCTCTTGGCCTGCTCCAGGTACGTCGCCCGCTCCTTCTCGAGCGCGTGACGCTGGTGGCTGAGAAACCTCTCCTCGGTGTACCCCTCCGTCCGTCTCGCCGGCGCGACCTGCTTTCGCAGCGAGAGCTGCGACGTCGATGTCCGGATCGGCCCCGGCGCCTGATCGATCTCACGCACCACCTCCTCGGCGACAGATCCGTCCTCGGGAGCTGCGGGCGGGCCCGGCGTGGCGATGCTCGCTTGCGAGCCTGCCGCGCGGCCACTCGCGCTCGTCGTGGCGGCACTGGTCGAGACCGGGTCCGTTCCGGTTGCGGCCCTTGCCCCTCTGGTCTTTGCCCCCACGATCCTTGCAGGCTTGGGGCTCTTAACGGTCTGCGGTACCGGCTGAGAGCTCGTGGCTGTTTTGCCGGCGGCGGGCTTCTTGGCTGCGGGCTCCTTGGCCGCGGGCTCCTTGGCTGCGGGCTCCTTGGCTGCGGGCTCCTTGGCAGAGCGAGCTGTCTTGGACGGCTTGATCTCCTGCGCCGCGTCCGACTTCTCGGTCCCTTTCGCGACAGCCCTCGGCCCAGCTGCAGCGGTCTTCTTTGCCGACGTGCGAGTCGGAGTCGTCGTGGTCGTAGTAGTGGTTGCCATCAGTGTCGGAGATCTCCTCTCCCGAGGAAGGGTGCCCGACGATACTGCCAGCCGCGGGCGAGAGCCAACGGCCATGGCAAGCGACGCCGGGCGGTTCGCGAGGATAACCAAGAGTTGCGCAGCATCATTCCACCCATCTCCGTCTTGCCCTGCATCGACTCGATATCCTGTCAGCTCGCAATACGCTGGGGGCATGCGCGATCCGGCCGGAGGCCGCCCACCAGGTGTTGCCGCGGGACCGTACCCGGAGGTGCAGCCGCAACCGCGCTACCCCAGCCTCGAAGAGGAGGTGCTCGCGCTCTGGCTCGCCGAGAAGACTTTCGCCGCATCGGTCGAACTGCACTCGGCCGATACCGAGTTCGTGTTCTACGACGGTCCCCCGTTCGCAAATGGGCTCCCCCACTATGGCCACCTGCTGACCGGTTTCGTGAAGGACGCGGTGCCGCGGTACCAGACGATGCGCGGGCGCCGCGTAGAGCGGCGCTTCGGCTGGGACTGCCACGGCCTGCCGGCCGAGATGGAAGCCGAACGCGAGCTCGGAGTCTCGGGCCGTAGCTCCGTTACGAGCTACGGCATCGGTCGGTTCAACGACGCTTGCCGGGCGATAGTGCAACGTACGACCGATGCGTGGGAACGGTACGTGACCCGCCAAGGTCGTTGGGTCGACTTCGAGAACGACTACCGCACGATGGACCCGAGCTTCATGGAGAGCGTCCTGTGGGCATTCCAGCGACTTTACGAGAAGGGCCTGGCTTACGAGGGGTACCGTGTGCTCCCCTACTGCTGGGAGTGCGAGACACCGCTCTCCAACTTCGAAACCCGCCAGGACGACTCCTATCGCGATCGGACTGATCCGGCGGTGACCGTGCTGATCGACCTGGAGCCACAGGCGTCGTCGCCGTCGGACCTGCTCGCCGGATCGCCCAGGTTGCTCGTGTGGACGACGACTCCGTGGACGCTGCCCTCCAACCTCGCCGTCGCCGTCGGTCCCGCACTCGACTATGCGGTGGTGGAGCGAGTCACTTCGCACGGGCCGGAGCGTCTCGTCATCGGAGCCGACTGCCGTGACGGCTACGCTGCCGAGCTCGAAGGCACGACCCTGCTCGGAACCGTGAAGGGCTCGGCGCTCGTCGGACGGAGCTACCGCCCCCCGTTCGACTACTTCGCGACTCAGCCGAACGCCTTCAAGGTGGTCGGCGCCGACTTCGTGATGACTGACGAAGGAACCGGCGTCGTGCACATGGCTCCCGGGTTCGGCGAGGACGACCAGCAGGTTTGTGAGCGGGCCGGCATCGCGGTCGTCTGCCCTGTAGATGAGCGCGGACGGTTTACCGAAGAGGTCCCGGACTTCGCGGGCACCCAGGTCTTCGACGCGAACAAGCCCGTCATCGAGCGCCTGAGGGGGCGTGGAGGGCTGTTGAGAGTCGAGGAGTACACCCACAGCTACCCGCACTGCTGGAGGACCGACACTCCGCTCATCTACCGAGCAGTGAGCTCGTGGTTCATCCGTGTGACGGCCATCAAGAACGAGATGGTGGAGCTGAACCGCCAGATCAGCTGGACGCCGTCGCACCTGGCCGATGGGGCGTTCGGCAAGTGGCTGGAGGGAGCGCGCGACTGGAGCATCAGCCGCAACCGTTTCTGGGGAACGCCGATACCGGTCTGGAAGAGCGACGATCCCTCCTTTCCGAGAGTCGACGTGTACGGAAGCCTCGACGAGCTGGAACGTGACTTCGGCGTTCGACCAGCTGACCTCCACCGTCCCGCCATCGACGAGCTCACCCGGCCCAACCCGGACGATCCGACCGGTCGCTCGACGATGCGCCGCATACCTGACGTGCTCGACTGCTGGTTCGAGTCAGGATCGATGCCCTTTGCCCAGCTGCACTACCCCTTCGAGAACCGGGACCGCTTCGAGCAGCACTTCCCTGCTGACTTCATCGTCGAGTACGTGGGTCAGACGCGCGGCTGGTTCTACACACTTCACGTGCTCGCGACGGCTCTGTTCGGCAAGCCTCCCTTCCTGTCATGCATCGCTCACGGCGTCCTGCTCGGCGAGGACGGACGCAAGCTCTCCAAGCGGCTCCGCAACTTTCCCGATCCCGAGGAGGTCTTTGCCGAGCAGGGTGCGGATGCTATGAGGTGGTACCTACTCTCCTCGCCTGTGCTTCGCGGCCAGGACGGCGTCATCGAATCGACCGCCATGGCAGCGCCAGTGCGCCTCGTGCTCAACCCTCTCTGGAACGCCTGGTACTTCCTCAGCCTCTACTCGAACGCCGACTCGATGCGCGGACAGCTCCGGACGAGCCAGCGCGGCTTGCTCGACCGCTACGCACTGGCCAAAGCGCGCCAGCTCGTGGAGCAGGTGACGGCCGCCATGGAGGCCAACGACCTTGCTGGCGCCACCACCGCTATCTCGAGCTTCCTCGACGCTCTCACGAACTGGTACGTGCGGCGCAGCCGAGAGCGGTTCTGGATGGCCGCCGACAGCGGCGACGCGGTGAGCAGCGAGCGAGCCTCGGCCCACACTTCCACGAACCCCGCGGACAAGCAGGATGCCTACGACACGCTGCATACGGCCCTCGAGGTCACCTGCCGCGTCGCGGCGCCGTTCCTGCCGTTCCTCACCGAGGTGGTCTACCGTGGCCTTACCGGCGCGCGAAGTGTGCATCTCGTGGCGTGGCCCGATCCCGAGGAACTGCCGAGCGACGACGACCTCGTCGCCGCGATGGATCTGGTGCGGGAGGTGTGCTCCGCGGGCCACTCGATCCGCAAGGCCGCGGGCCTGCGAGCTCGCCTGCCCCTGCGCGCCCTCACGGTATCGGGAAGAGCTGGGGAGCATCTCTCCGGAATGACCGAGCTGGCCGCGCTGATCGCCAGCGAGCTCAACGTGAAACAGGTCCGCTTCACCGACGATATGAACCATCTCGCCGACGAGACGCTCGTGGTCGTGCCGTCCGTGCTCGGACCCCGCCTGGGGGCTACGACGCAGGCCGTTATCGCCGCAGCTCGCCGTGGAGAGTGGAGTCGCGCACCGGATGGCGGCGTCGTGGTGGCCGGCGTAAGGATCGAAGCCGGCGAGTACGAGGTCCGTCTCCGGCCCCGCGACGAGAAGTCCTCCCGAGTCCTTCCTCGTGGTGAGGGCCTCGTGGTCCTCGACATCGAGACCGACTCGGAGCTAGAAGCCGAGGGGATCGCGCGCGACCTGGTGCGCCTCGTCCAACAGGCTCGGCGAGACGCCGGACTTGCCGTTACCGACAGAATCGCCTTGGACATTGGGCTCCCGCCAGCAGCAGCCGCGGCGGCCCGTGCCTGGGTCGGCTACATCACAGCTCAGGTGCTCGCCGACACCGTCAGTATCGAGCCGCGCGAAGACGGCTATGCCACGGCCTCGGCAGAGCGCGGAGATGGCGCCGGCTCGGACCCGCTAGCTGTGACCATCGCGTTGAGGCGGTCCGTGCTGCGCTGAGCACCGGGTGCTGTCGCCCCTGAGAGGCTCCGGCCAGGTGGGCTGGGGGGGCCGAGCCCCCAGGGCGTGGACACGCTCCTGCCTACGATCCCGAGAACCAGTCCGAGCACGAGACTGGCACCGATGAGAGTACGCCGGCGCCTGGCCCGCTGGCGGAGACCGCGGTCGACTCCGCCTCGCGTTCGGGCATCCTC
The DNA here is from genome assembly GCA_964485645.1 of uncultured Acidimicrobiaceae bacterium. Classification (GTDB taxonomy): domain Bacteria; phylum Actinomycetota; class Acidimicrobiia; order Acidimicrobiales; family Bog-793; genus JAKACA01. Next base: position 21,639 of record CAZAMA010000030.1, read on the forward strand.
GGCGTCCGCGGCGGCGAGACGTGTCGCCCGCAGCACATGGGTCGCGACGTGGACGATCACGACGACGAACCAGAAGAAGAAGCTCAGCTGGTGAATCCGGAACATCGTGCTGTCTCTTGGCCCAGCCAGCCACAACGCGATGCCCGAGGCAAAGAGAACGAGGGTCGACCCCAGCAGGAGCGGCCCGAGGAGTCGGTGCAGAGGATGAGGGGGCCCGGCACGCCTGTAGCGCGGATCTCCAAGGTAGTAGCTGGCGAAGCGCCACAGCACGGAGATCACCTTCACGACGAGCGGGGGCACCAGAACGAGGCCGATGACGATGTGCCAGGACAGCAGGCGGACGATGAAGGGTATGGTCAGGCCCTCGAGGAAGAGCAGCACCAAGAGGACGAGCCCGGTCCCCCCTGTCAGGCGAGCGTTGGCCTCCACGGCGGGCGCGCGATCTCCCGGCCGCTCGTCGAGCCCGATGACGCGAGCGGCCTGCGCGGCGAGCCAGCGGCCGTCGTCGCTCGAAAGCGCAGCCAGTCCCGCGAGCACTGGGGGCTCCCCGGGTTCTGGCGGCCGTCTCGTGGCTCCCACCGGCGTTCCTCGGCTCGGGACTCCCTGCTGGGCCCGCGCCGGCTGGGCCCGCGCCGGCTGGGCCCGCGCCGGCTGGGCGTGGGCGCGCTCGTCGCCGAGCCGCCGGGACGGAGAGGGCGCGCCATCTGAGTCCGATCGGTAGAGCTCGCCCGCGGCCGCCCGCTCAGGCAGCGTGCTCAGCCGCCGCAGCGCCTGGTTGTAGCGCTCTACGGACCTGGTCTCATCTCGTGGCGACCCGAACGCCGCTCGCGCTGCTCGAGCAAGCAGGACAAGGGCGAGGACACCGACTACGACCAATACGACAACTAGCGTGATCATGGGTGATTGTGAACCGTGCCGCGACTTTCGTCACTGCCCAGGTAGGTTCCGCCGCGAGCCCCAGCGCTTGGGCGGATCTCTCCACGAGAGATCCGCCAGGTACCTGTTGTACTGGTCCAGCTCCTCGTCTACGACCACCTTGACGTCAATGAGGGGCGTATCGATGACCGGGCCGGCGGCGCGGTCTGGGATACCACCAAAGGGCCGATCCTCGACGGCGTCGCGCTCGCGCAGGGCTCGTTCGCGAGCGGTGCCGTCGACGGTCTTGCCACCCATCCACTCCTGACAGGGTGCCGGCCGGCAATAGGACGCGAGAGCGGCCTGCTCGCGGCGCGACGAGAGCGCGTGGATCTTTGGCGCTCCGGCGCTCGCTCCGACGGCGGCGCGGTAGAGAGTCTTGTCTCTGGCCCAGCCGGGGATGTCATGAAGCGGCCTCCCCGCGGCGTCCGCGGCTGCACGTTGCTTTGCGGCCCAGAGCCTGTCGAACGGCGTGCGCTGATCGTGGACCAGGGCCCACCACATGAACAAGCCGTAGATAGCAAAAAAGGGCCACTCGACGGTGTACAACCAGCTCAAGCTGTTGCCGCTCATAGCGACGTGGTACTGCCACCACCCGGCCAGCAAGCACCCTGACACGACCACCAAAGTGAGCAGGTGCAGTCCGATGGCCCGGCGAGTGAAGTACTTCCCCATGCCCCACCAAAGCTACTTCGCCCTTTCTCTGCGGGCAACGCGCGCGACGAGGCGCGCCACCGCAAGCAACGAGCTGTGTGCCGCAGGAGAAGGGAGCTCGTCGATGGGTGCCTCGGGATCGGCACGCCAGGGCGGGCGGAGGACCCAGCCGCTACCGTGGACAGGTGTCGGGACGCCCAGTGGTATCGCCGCCAATGCCGCCCGCAGGCTCCTCGGGTCGGCGCCGCCGGCTGGTCATACTGGTCATCTGCAGCATGAGCCTGTTCATGACCTATGTCGACAGCACCATCTTGAACGTCGCCCTGCCCTCCATCGAGCGCCAGTTCCACGTCGGCGTGTCCGATCTGCAGTGGGTGGCCGACGCTTACCTGCTGGTCCTGGCCAGCCTGCTCATGCTTGCGGGCTCGACGGCCGACAGGCTGGGGCGCCGTCGGCTGTTCACGACGGGGTTGCTGATCTTCACCGCCGGCTCCCTGCTGTGCAGCCTTGCCCCTGACATCGGCGCGCTCATCGCGTTCCGGATGGCCCAGGCTCTCGGCGGCTGCATGCTGATCCCGGTCTCCCTCTCGATCGTGCGTCAGGTGTACACCGACGCGACGGAGCGAGCCCATGCGTTCGGTGTCTGGAGCGCCATATTCGGCCTCGGAGTCGCGACCGGTCCCATCCTCGGCGGGCTGCTCGTCTCGGGCATCGGCTGGAGGTCGGTCTTCTGGATCAACATCCCGATCGGCTTGACGGTCTGGTTCCTCGCCCGCCGCTACGTACCGGAGTCGCGTGCACCTGTGACCCGACGCATCGACCCTGCCGGACAGACTCTGGTCGTCGTCGCGCTCGCCACTCTTACCTACGGGGTCATAGAGGGACCCTCGGCCGGCTGGGGATCTGTCACGATCGTCGCCGTGTTCGCAGTCGGAGCCGTGGCCGTGGCAGCTCTGCTGCTGGTCGAGCGCCACGTCGCCGAACCTCTCCTCGAGCTCGGGTTCTTCCGCAGCCCGCCCTTCTCCGCGGCCAACGCCGTCGCATTGGCCAGTTTCCTGGTCCTCTCGGGGTTTCTCTTCGTCAATACTCTCTACCTGCAGGAGGTCCGCGGGGACTCCGCTCTCGTCGCCGGGTTGTCGCTGCTTCCGGCCTCTACCGTCATCACCGCGTCCTCGCTGCTCTCGGGCCGGCTCGTCGCCCGGTTCGGTCCGCGGCTCCCGCTCTCGGCTTCCGGGCTGTTCCTGGCCGCCGGCGCCGCCATCCTCTTGAACCTCGTCCCGGCCACGCCGTACCTGGAGCTGGCCCTGTCCTACAGCGTGCTCGGGCTGGGATTCGGGCTGGTGAACGCGCCCATCACC
>CAZAMA010000031.1:0-24495 GCA_964485645.1 uncultured Acidimicrobiaceae bacterium
GCCGACGAGCTCGCGCGCCTCAGCGCCATATCCGATGTAGTTGCCACGTCGGTCGGTGAAGAGGTTCGCCGTCGATCCGTAGACGAGCTGGAAACCCTTGCGCGCAACGGTCTCCCAGTGAGGTGCCGGCACTCCCTTGCCCATGATGCGGCCCGTCACCGAGACGAACTGGTAGTAGATGTAGGTGACGCCTTCTGCGTCTATCTGCCGCCTGACCTCGGCGATCTGATCATCGCGCCCCTGCTGGTCGATGAAGATGTCCAGATCGGACACGATGAGACCTCCCCCTTGCCTTGGCGGAAAATTTCAGTGTTTCTCAGCAGGAAACACTGACCGCTGTCATGATACGAGCACGGAGCCGCGAGCGCAATCTCAAATCACGTCCGATCCGCCGCAAGCCGGTGGTGGCAGCCTCGTCCCAGGTGCTCAGGGAACGACGAGGACGAGCACGTCGGCCACGTGCACCAAGCGGTTGGCGGTGCTCCCCAACAGTCCCGCGTCGCGTCCGCCGTGGCCGTGGGCGCCGACGACGATCATCGAAGCACCCTGCTCGGCCGCCTCCTCGGCGATCTCCCTGGCTATGCGCGTCGTCTGCGCGGCACGCACCGCACCTGTCGCCCGGAGGCCCGCTCTTTCGAGGTCCGCCACTGCGGCCGCCACGACTTCGCCGACCTCCCCGCTCTTCTCCAGGGGGACCTGGCCGGCACGGCCGACGAAACCCATCTCCTCCACGTGGACGACGCGAATCTCACTTCCCGTCTTCACGGCGAGCTGCTTGGCGACCTCGAGCACCTTCCTGCCGTGATCCGACAGATCGACAGCTACCAGCACCTTCTCGAACATGACCATGCCCTCCTGTACCGTCGCCAACACCTTGCAGCCATTAATTGCCCAGGGATCATCTGGCCGCAAGGGTCAAAAGGCAGGATCGAAGGTCCCCCGCCCCCGCAGGTGCGCGCAGGGTCGTACACTCTCCAAGGTGAAAGGTGCCGCTATCACGGTCAAGTGCGACTGCGGAGACATCCGGCACCTCTCCTACGGCGAGGGCTGGGCCTGCACGTGCGGGCGGCGGTGGGACACCCACCAGATTCCCGCCGAGGAGTACTGGGGGCTCATGCGCGCGATGCGAGCCGAACGGATCAAGGTCATAGCCTCGGCCGGCGCGATCGCCCTCAGCTTCGTGGTGCTCGCTCTCGTGGTCTCGGGCTCCTTCTTCTTCCTCATGCCCGTGGCCGTCTCCGGCTGGTACCTGCTCTTCATGCCCCGCTGGCGGGCGCGACTGCGGGCCAAGGCCCGGGCCGCCCCGACCTGGACTTTGCGACCCGAGTGAGGAAAGCGGCAGCCACCTTGCAGCGGCCCGAGAAGGAGCCAGCCGCGCCGCGTGGTGCCGTCCTGCTTGCCACCTTCAACGTCCCCTTCGCGCAAGAGGCTGCGGATTTCGCGGTCAACGCGGCCCTCGACCTCGGACGGCTCCTGATCGTTGCGAACTTCGTCGAGCTCGAGCTGATGCCACTCAGCATCGTCCTCGGCTACGACGAGCCGAATTACCCAGAGGATCTCGCGGCTTCTCTGGCAGGGCCCTCTCGCCGGGCGACCCTGCTCGGAGTCCGCGTTGAGCGGCTCGGTATCCGCAGCACCAGGCGGGTCGAAGCCCTCGTGCAAGTTGCGCTGGAGCAGGGCGTGAGACTTCTCGTCCTCGGGTCGGACCCGGCGCGAGTCAACCGTCGCCTGCTCGCCAAGGCAAAGGCGGCTGTCAGCGAGAGGCTGGACTGCCTCCTCTGGATCGCAGGTGAGCCGACCCCCAGATGAGGGAGCGCTCCTCCAGCGGAGCCTGGGCGATCGGATCAGATCGACCCGGAGATGTAGCCCTCGAGCCAGGAGCTCCTGTAACCGTCCTCGCTCCACAGCACTGGGAAGAACGCCTCGTCCATCTCGGTGCTGCCCGGGCGGCGGTAGCGGGAGTAGATCGGATGGGCACTGGCAGGGTTGAAGCGCGTGGACCCATCCATGAGGTGGCTGATGACGGCGCGACGCTCGGCATCGCCCCTCTCGTTCGCCGGGCTGCCGTGGAAGACCCACGCGTCATGAAATGCAGCTCCACCGGCGGGAACCTCGACGGGGACGAGCTCGATGTCGCATCCGTCCGGACATAGTGATCTCGCGTGCTCGAGCCAGTCCTCGGGCGCGTGGAACTGCCCACCGAACGGGGCATGCGGCCACCGGTGGGAGCCGCGCAGGTAGTAGATCGTGCCGGCGTCACTCGAGGTGTCGTCGAGCGCCATCCAACATGTCACCATGTTCGGCGGGTCGAGATAGCCGAGATAGGCCGCGTCCTGATGCGCGAGAAGTGGCAGTCCCCCCGGCGGCTTCCAGATCAGGTTGTCCTGGTTGATCCGCACCGACCGGGACGACGTGAGCCCCGCGGCGAAGGCCGCGTTGCGCCTGGCAAGGGTGGTGGCCGCGATGACACGGTCGGCTTTCCACGCGTTGCACATCTGCCGGGTGAGCGAAGGGGCCGTCACCCCGGGGGTGTAGTTGACCTCGTCCGGCCGTATCCCCGTCTCGAAGTCGTGGAGGAACACTCGCGCGAAGGCTCCCCGCAAGCGCTCGACTTCCTCGCCGTCCAAGAACTTCTCGACGACGAGGAAGCCGTTTGCTCGATAGGACTCGATCTGTACATCGGTAGGACCGGTCATGCCCTTGCGGCCAGAGCCTTGGCCTCCGCGCTCAGGAGCCCGCAACCGTCGCGGGCGTGAGCTCTTCGGTGAGAAGAGCCATCTGCTCGGGAGTGGGCATCGGCGCCACCTCGTCTCGGAAGACGAGCGGCTTGCGGTCCTGGACGAGACGCCGGTAGAAGTAGAGCAGCACGGAGGCGACGATCACCCCGACCCCGATGTAGGTGTCCTTCGACGAAACGCCGTAGGCCAGTCCCGGGTTCGTGAGGCCGTATACGAGGAAGGCAGCGTTAAGGACGATCAGTGCCCCTGCCGCCACGAGCCAGGCACCGCCCACCTTGATCGGCCGCGGCCACCCCGGGCGATCCTTGCGCAGAAGGAGGAAGCCGGAGAGCGCGAGCACGTGGGCAAGGATGTAGCCGATGTTGCTCATGTACAAGATCGCGAGGTTGTTGGCCACAAAGACGATGAGGCAGGTGTTGACGACGAGGTCGACCGTCATGGCCCGTGCGGGAACGCGGTTCCTGTTCAGGTGGTACAGCTGCTTTACCGTCATGCCGTCTCGAGATATCCCGAACAGGGCTCGGGCCGCGTCTGCGGTCGAGGACATCATGGCGAGCAGCAGGCTCCCGATCAGCAGCACCGTGAGCACGGACGCGCCTCCGGTGCCGACGAGCTCCGCCATCGCCTTTGTGTAGAACTGACCAGTCGCGGTCGCTGCCGAGGGGGCTCCGTACTCGCCGCCAAGACCGAGAGGCAGGAAGATGCACACGAACAACATGAAACCCGCCCCGGTGCGAAGAGCAAGAGAGGTGTCCCGCCTCGTGTCGTGGAACTCGGGAGCAAAGGTCGCACTCACCTCGACACCGTAAGCCGACCAGCCGTTCAAGAACATGTAGACCATCACGAGCTTGAAGCCCGAGTAACCGCCCGGGATCGTCCAGGTCATGTTGGCGCTATGCCAGTGACCCGAGACGAAGGGGCCGACGATCAAGATGGCGAGCGGGACCATGAGCCCGACCCCGGTGATATATCCGAGCCATATCGCCGGGCGCACGCCGAGCACGTTGAACAGCCAGACGAAGATGATCGCCCCCACGCCGAGGGCCTGTGGCAGCCCGAAGTGAACGCCGGCGACCGTCCACCAAGTCCAGTCCGACTTCGGGAACCACTGTGACTGGATGAGGGCACCGATCAAGTTCCCGAAGATCGAGAGCACGACCGACCAGCCGATCCAGTAGCCGAAGGCGCCGATCGGTCCGACGAGGGAAAAGCGGCTGCGCCAGCCCTCGTGGCCGTAGAGCGAGATGCCCCCGGTCTTGTCGGGAAACATCGTGGCGGCCTCGGAGTAGATCCACGCCTGCATGAGCCCGATGAGCGCTGACATGGTCCACAGCAGGAGGGCACCGGTAGTGCCGAGCGCACCCATCGTGAAGCCGAGGGACGAGATCAAGAAACCCGGATTGCACAGCGCGATGACGAACCCGTCCCACCATCGCAGTGATTTGAGGAGCTGGCGCTCCTCCACGACCGCAGTGGCCACTGGATCTTCCCCCTTTTGCCCAAGGCGCGCGGCCTCGTCGGCTCGTCGAGCGCGGGCACCAGAACTACCCGGACCTGCTTCGGCCCGCTCTAGGCAAGCCAAGCCTGTTCGAGTCGATCCCCCTGGTGTCCACTCTTATGAAACTGCGTTCACCGCAGACTATACGCGCATGGCCCGAAAAAGGAAGGGATGGAATGTTAAAATTGTGTTCCCGGTCCACGCACAGCCTGCCGGCGACCAGGATCGGGCGGCGACTCCGCGTCCACCTTTGCGAAACCTCGTCCACTGCGAGTACAAATTGCTCCTGTGCCCGGCTCCAGGTGTAACCCATGAAGACAGTCGTCTGCGTCAAGCAGGTCGCGGCCCTAGGCGACGAGGTCGAGATCGACGACTCAGGTCGCGACGTGGACCACGACTACCTCGAGAGCTCTCTCAACGAGTGGGACGTGTTCGCCCTCGAGGAGGCGCTTCGCCTGAAGGAGTCGCTCGATGATCAAGGCGGCCACGAGGTGGTGGTCGTGACCGTCGGCGACGAGGAGTGCGAGCAGGCACTGCGGCGGTGCCTTGCTATGGGCGCGGACCGCGCGATCCGGGTCGAGGCCGGGGGCATAGACGAATCAGATCCACTCACCACTGCCAGGCGGCTCGCCGGCATCGTCGGACGTGAGGGGCCCGATCTCGTGCTCTGCGGCGTCCAGTCGAGCGACGCCGTGCAGGCGGCCACCGGCGTCATGCTCGCCGAGCTCGCCGGCCTGCCCCGGGTCGCAGTCGTGACCTCGGTGCACTACGACGCGACGTCGGCGAGAGCGCAGGTGCACCGGGAACTGGAAGGTGGCCTCCTCGACGAGGTCGAAGTGGGCACGCCGGCGCTTCTCACCATCCAGACCGGCATCAACGAGCCTCGCTACGCCACCCTGCGGGCGATCAAGCAGGCCAACGCGAAGGAGATCGAAGTCGTGAGTGACCCGAGCGACGGCCCACGCGCATATACCGTGCGCAAGATGTTCGTGCCGGAAAAGGGCGAGGGTGCCGAGCTGCTCGGCAGCGACGCCCCCGCTGTCGCGGCCCGGATCGCCGAGATCGTAAAAGCCAGGCTGTCATGAGCGGCACCCTCGTGCTCGCCGAGCATCTCGGCGGCAAGCTGAGAGATGTGACGCTCGAGCTCGTTACCGCCGCCCAGGGACTTCCTCGCCCGGTGACGGTCGCCGTCGTCGCAGCTTCGCCCGAGGCTCTGCTCGACTCGGTCGACGTCGTCGGGGTCGACGAGATCGTGGCGGTGAGCGCCGGCGAGAGTGACGACTTCGAAAATGACGTCTACGAACAGGCCGTAGGCGCCCTTTTGGACGACAAGGAGCCCGAGGTGATCCTCGCCGGGTTCACCGTCAACAGCATGGACTATGCGCCTGCAGTGGCCGCGCGGCGCGGGCTCGGCTTTGCCAGCGATGTGTTCGCCGTCCAAGTCGAGCCCGACGGTGCCATCGTCGCGAAGCGTGCCTTCTACGGCTCCAAGGTCCACGGCGAGCTCACTTTCGCCGAAGGAGCTCCGACCCTTCTTCTCCTTCGCCCCACTGTCTGGGCCCCGGCTGCCCCCGGGGGTTCGGCGCCGCGCAGCCACCTGAGCCTCGAGACGACACCGTCGCGTGCGAGACATCGGGGCTACCGCGAGCCTCCCGCCTCAGACGTCGACATCACCACCTCCGACTTCCTCCTCTCGATCGGGAGAGGAATCGGCGAGCGGGACAACATCGAGCGGTTCGTGGAGCTCGCGGAGAAGATGGGCGCCACGCTCTCGGTCTCGCGGCCCATCGTCGACGCCGGCTGGATGCCATCGGCCCGTCAGGTGGGTCAGTCGGGCAAGACGGTGAAGCCGAAGGTCTACTTGGCCTTTGGGATCTCCGGTGCCGTGCAGCACCTTGCCGGCATGAAGGGGGCAGGAACGATCATCGCCGTCAACAGCGACCCCGAGGCCGCCATCTTCTCCGTCGCCGACTACGGTGCCGTGCTCGATCTGTTCGACGTCGCCGACGAGCTCGACAAGCTGTACTGAGCACCGTGGGGGAGACTCGCTCGGTCTTCTGGGGGCTGAGCCGGGCAGAGATTGTCGTCTGGTACGGCCTGATCGTCGTCTCCACGGCCATCTTCGTCGTCGGCGTCGCGATGCTCGTGTCAAAGTACCGCGCAGGACGCCGAGAGCCGCTGCGCGATCTCGGACAGCGGGCGCTGAGAATGCTTCACATCGTCTTCTCCCACACCTGGATCCGCCGGCGCGACCGTGTCGCGGGGCTCGGGCACGCGATGGTCTTCTACGGCTTCCTCGTCCTGTTCGCCGGAACCACGATCCTCGGCATCGACACCGACATCACAAAGCCGATCTTCCACACGAACTTCTGGACGGGCCCCTTCTACCTCGCCTTCAAGGTCGCGCTCGACCTCGGGGGGCTGTTACTGCTCGCCGGGCTCGTGCTCCTCGGTACCAACCGATGGATACGGCGAGTGCCGCGCCTCGACTACCGGCGGCCGGACCGCGCGCAGGGCGAGTACGACCGGAGCCTTTATCGCGCCGGGGACGTGGTGTTCGTCACGACGCTGTTCACCCTTGCGATTACGGGTTTCTTCCTCGAAGGAACCTGGCTCGCGGTCACGCACCCGTCATTTGCCGACTGGTCCTTCGTCGGCTGGGTGCTCATGGAGGTGTTCCGCTCGGCCGGCTTTACGGGCCACGCCGCCGAGCTCTCCCACCACGTCATCTGGTGGGTGCACGGTGTCGCCGCTGAGGCCTTCGTCGCGTCCATCCCCTTCACCAAAGCGGTCCATATGCTCGCCGCCCCGGCCAACGTCGCCCTGAGGGACAAAGACGCCGGCAAGAGGCTCGTAGCCCTGCCGGCAGACGCCGAGCCCGACCAGGTCGGCTACAGCCTCGTCACCGACCTGCTCGGGCATCAGCTTTTGTCGCTCGATGCCTGCACCAAGTGCGGCAAGTGCACCGACGCCTGCCCGGCCGCCGCGGCTGGCTACCCGCTCTCGCCGAGAGACCTCATCTTGGATCTGCGCGAGGCCGCCGAGACGACGCTTGGTGCCCGCAGCCTGTTGCGCGCAGCTGGAGCCCCCGGGTCCGATCGCGAGGTGCTCGGCACGACTGTTCGCACCGAGACCCTGTGGTCGTGCACCCAGTGCATGGCTTGTGTCGAGATCTGCCCGGTCGGCATCGAGCACGTGCCGATCATCAACCAGTTCCGACGCCAGCTTGTCGAGCGGGGCGACATGGAGCCGATGCTGCAGTCGACCTTCGAAACCGTCTACAAGGCCGGCAACTCCTTCGGCGAACCGAAGCGCAAGAGGGGCCGCTGGACCGACGGGCTCGACTTCGAGGTAAAGGACATCCGCAAGGACCCCGCAGAGCTCTTGTGGTTCGTCGGCGACTACGCCTCCTTCGACCCGCGCAGCCAGCGGGTCTCACGGGCCCTCGCGACGGTCCTCCACCACGCCGGGGTCGATTTCGGCATCCTGCGCGACGGCGAGCGCAGCGCTGGATGCGACGTGCGCAGAGCCGGAGAGGAGGGCCTCTATGCAACCCTCGCGGAAGCCAACATCGCCGCGATCGATGCGTGCGACTTCGCACGCATCTTCTCCTCCGACCCGCACAGCTACCACACCCTCAAGAACGAATACCCTGCCTTCGGCGGTAACTGGAACGTAGTGCACCACTCCGAGCTGCTGCTCGAGCTCATAGAATCGGGCCGGCTCATACCTCGACGCCGTCTCGGCTACCGCGCCACCTACCACGACCCGTGCATGCTCGGTCGCTACAACGGAGTCTACGAAGCCCCGCGCAAGCTGTTGGCAGCCATAGGGGTAGATCTGGTGGAGATGCCACGCAACCGGGACAACTCGCTGTGCTGCGGAGCGGGCGGCGGCAGGATCTGGATGAAGGAGCAGCGAGCCGCGGGCTCGCGCCGCACGAGCGAGCAGCGCATCGACGAGGCCGCGGCTCTCGGACAGCTCGACTACTTCGTCGTCGCATGCCCGAAGGACGTGACCATGTACTCAGATGCCATCAAGACATCTGGGCACGAGGGCGAGATCGAGCTCCGCGAGATCACCGAGCTCGTGCTCGAGTCGCTCGGGATTCCGGACGGCACCGAGACCGAGGTGGCCGAGCCCGCAACCGCCTGAGCTGCACCAGGCTCCCAGCTTCCGAGCCTCCCAGCTGCCGAGGCGGCCTTGGGCGGGCTGGCCGGGACGCGAGCTGGCCGGGGACCCGGGACGTGCCCAGATCACCGGCCAGCCAAAGGCCCTGCACAAGCTTCAGGCCGGCATCGGATCCATGTCGGAGTTGGCGAGCAGCTGGGTCAGGTATGACTCGTTGTCGGCGCTGCCCCACATGCGGCGCTCCCGGATGAATGGCAGGGGAAGCGCCGGGTTCGGGCTGTCGATCTCCCGGGCAAGGCGGTGACCGTCGAAGATGGAGTCGACGATCATCCTCGGGGCACCCGCGTCTCCGATCAAATAGAGCGCCTCGACGCCGTTCTCCTCGAGGGCTGCCTGGTCGGCCTTGAGCTCGCGGTAGAGCTCGTCGTTCGAAACTCGGGCCGAGCACAAGACGACCGAGTCGACTTGGAAACGGTCCTTGTGGGACGGATCCCATATGTTGTAGGTGGTCACGGTCCCCGAGTCGAGCTCTTCGATCATCGTCTCGGGGTACATGTGGACGCCGAGTCGGTGGAGCTCGCGGTGCATCATCGGCGCCTCGAGGGTGAACTCCATGTACTTGGCTATCTCGCCGCGCTGTGTCACGAGCCATACCTCGTGGCCCTCGCCGGCAAGCTTCTGCGCGAGCGTGACGCCCATGTAGTACGCCTCGTTGTCGAGCACGAGCACGCGGTGACCCACATCTTTGCGCCCAAGGGCCACGTCTTCTGGTGTGAGCTGCCACGGCTGCGCGGTCGTGTCTGCGCCAGGGATGGTGTCATGAGTCACCGAGTTGAGGCCATCAGTCGCCCAGTGACAGCCGGTCGCGACGACGACTATCTCGGCACCGTACTCGCGGACCGCCTTCGCATCGAGACGACTGCTCGTGTGCACTTCCACATTCTTGAGCTTGTCGAGCTGGATCTGGCGGTAGTTGACGATCCGCTTCCAGTCGCCAAGTCCGCGCGCGGTCCCGCGGAAGATGTTCTCCTTGCCGTCAGAGTGCCCCATCGACGACACCCAGTTCACATGCCCGCCGATCTCGCGCTCGGCCTCGACCAAGTGCACAGCGGACATCTGGCGCTTGCCGAGCACCATCGCGCATTCCATCCCGGCCGGTCCGGCTCCGACGACGAGCACGCTCTTGTCCGCGTTGGCTGCTTTGTGGAAACGCTCCGGGTGCCAACCGCGGCGGTACTCCTCACCTGCGGTGGCGTTTTGGGTGCAGACCATGGGAGGTCCGCCGATCTCCCAGCGGGAGATGCACTGGTTGCAGCCGATGCACTCGCGAATGTCGTCGAGGCGACCCTCGTCGATCTTTTGCGGCAGGAACGGGTCGGAGATCGACGGCCTCGCGGCTCCGATGATGTCGAACTGGCCGGAGTTGATGATGGCGACCATCGTGTCGGGGCTGACTATCCGGCCCACCCCGACAACCGGCTTGTCGGTATGGTTCCCCGGCTTGATCCGTCCCGTATAAGGCTTCTCGTGGTTTTCCTCGAAAAAGCGAGAAGGCCCGGCGTTCTGGCCCCACTCGGCGATGTCGCCGACGGTCAGATCCCAGAGATCGACCAGGTGGTCCACGTACTCGACAAAGCGGATCCCGTCCTTCTCGAGCTCGACGCCGGCCGGCCCGTAAAGGGTGTCGACCGCGAAGCGGGAGGCGATCGCACAGGTATCGCCCACGGCTTCGCGCACCTTCTCCAGGCTCTCGCGCCAGAACCGCGCGCGGTTCTCGAACGAGCCGCCGTACTCGTCGGTCCGCTTGTTCGCCCAGGGGGAGAGGAACTGAAGGGGCAGGTAGCTGTGCGCCCCGTAGACGTAGACGATGTCGAAGCCGGCATCTCGGGCACGGATGGCCGCATCGACGTAGTACTTCTGGAGAAGTTGAATGTCCTGCTTGTCCGCGTAACGGGGGTATATGTTCGACTCGAACTCGGAGGCTATCTGGGATGCGCCGCGCGGCGTGTCACGGGACTCGTGGCAGGGGGCGTGGGGTCCGCCGTACCAGAGCTCGATGCCGGCGAGCGCCCCGTACTGGTGCAGCCGGTCGCACATCGCAGCCAGGTTCTGGACGTCGCCGTCGTCCCATATTCGCGCCGAGACTCGCATGGTGTCGTCTGACTCGGGGCTGATCGAGCAGTACTCGGTGCAGCAGGCTGCCCAACCCCCTTCGGCCTTTATGCCGCGGTGGTACGCCTGCATGCCCGGCTTCTCCGAGCCGGCACCGATGCAGTGAGGCACCTGGTAGAAGCGGTTCTTCAGAGTCTTCGGCCCGATCTTCACGGGCTCGAAGAGAACGTCGTACTTGGGATCACGCGCCACGATTGCCTCCCCTTGAGTGCCTGGCTCGCGCCCCGCAGATGTCGGGGCGCCTGGTCTGTTGTCCCTTCCCAGGAAACTCCGTTGACTCTAGGTGGTCGAATCCGCGGTCGCAATATCTGGCCCACGGCCCCGCGTGGGGGCTAGGACGCCTCGGCGCGAGATGTCAGCGCCCCTACGACTGCCGGAAACACCGCGTCAGCAAGAGCCGCGAGAGCCTCCGGTGCAAGGAGCTGCACCGGATGGGGGATGTAGAGGACGCGGCAGTCAGGCATCGCCAAAAGGCGCGCCTGCTCTATCGCCTCGTCGACGAATGGCTCCGTCGCGATTGCCACAGCAGGCACTCCCCTGCGTTCCAAAGAGACGATGTCGTACACACTGCACGACGTGCACGAGCCTCAATCGGCAAGTGCCTCCACGACGAGATCCGCGCGAGAGACCGCCTCGTCGATCACCTGCGCGGACGCCGGCTTGGAGAATATCTCCTTGGAGATCCTCGACGTCGTGGCACCTCCGTGCGTCATCAGCTGCTCCAAGCGGTCGAGCAGCTCGGATCCCCGGTTCTTCCGGATGTCCAAAAGGACGACGTGGCGCCCTTCCAGGCTCGAAGGGCGCGCCGCGAGCGGCTCGATCGCCCGCCTGCTGTCGTCGAAAGGGCTCACGTACTCCAGGCTCAACTCAGCCCACCTCCTTGGAAATGATCTCGAAGCCCATGCCAGTGCAGGGTCCGAGAACCGCAGAGTACCGCCCGGCCTCTCCGCCTGCCACCAAGATCACGATCGATGCAGGCGTGCGCCATTTCGGTATCTCGACCTCGTCGCCCGCGGCGTGCACCGACGCCGTGGTCTCGCCCCGCCGCAGCTCTCTCGCGGGCTTGTGAACCGCGTCGAAGATGAAGTTGCGGAGTCGGTCCTTGCTCCAGCGCGCTTCGCGGAACATCGCCGCGTGCTCCGGACAGATGACGAAGACCGACGGCTCCTCCAAGGGCCACCAGTTCGTGCTCCAGGTGCTCGAGGCGGCCCAGCCGAGCACGTAGGCGAGGTCCTCGGGCGTCCGGCTGCGGTGGTCGGAGATCGAGAGAGGCGCGTCAGTGCCGATGAGGGTGACGACGGACTGGCCGGCATGAAAGCCGCGCTCGACGTGCAACGGCTCCCACGGACTGGTCTCCTCGTCCTCGGCGAGGCAGAAGCCGACCTTGCCGGAGTGGCCGAGAGTCGACCGGTCGAGCTTGCCCGGCATGCCACCCCCCGTGAGGGTGACCAGCAGGCGGAGCGCACGGCCGATGGTCATGTTCGCCCTCCACCCCGGCCCAAGGGCACCCATGCCGCTGTTGAGACCTATCGCTTCTCGGATCGGACCGTTGACGACGATGAGCTGACCGGCGGGCTGGGTCGTCACGGCCTGGCCGTGAAGGTTGAACCGCGGATCGAGGGCCGCTTGTGTCGCGGCCATGACCACGGGAAAGTAGGACGGGAGGCACCCCGCGAGCACCGCGCAGGCCGCCACCCTCTCGAGGCTGGCGGCTCCCCCCGCAGGCGGAACCGCCCCAAGGACGACGGAGCCGTCTCGGCCCCCGAGCATCGCATCCACCCTGGCGCGCGTCGGCGGTACGACGGGCAGACCGTCTGTCCAGCCACGCGCGAACATCTCCTCGATCTCGTCAGCACCAGCTGCGACCGCCGCTGCGAGCAGCGGGTCGATTGCAGCCTTGGACGAACAGCCCGGCTTCGACAAAGGCGCCGTCTCGCCTGGGACGTCGAGCCTCGAGCCGACCATCGCCTCAGCCCGACCGAGCAGGCGCGCGATCGCGGGCTGATCCCAACCGACGACCGCCTCGACCAGCGTGCCGTCCGGGCCGAGCAGCACCGAGGTGGGCACCGAGTCGAGGTTGTAGGCACGCGACGTCTCATACGGCGGATCCTCGGAGGCGACCGTGCCGGTCCACCCGAACCGCCGGGCGACTCGAGCTCCGACCTCGAGTGGATCCTCGAAGATCGCCACCGCGCTTAGACCCCTCTGCGCCCACTCCCGGCACAAGGGTCCGAGACGCCGAAGCGCCAAAGCAGAGGTGGGGCACTCCTCGGAGACGAAGACCAGGAGCGCTGCACCCTTTCGGGTCAGCTCGGCAAGTGCTAGGTCGACTGCTCCGACCCCGCGGACTTCCAGCTCCGGTGCACGCGTAGGCGCGGTCGCTGCCGCTCGGCCCTCAGGCATGCGGGGTCGCGACAGCTCGGTCCCCACCATCGGGGCCACTTCTCCGCCACTCGCGGCAGTGCTCGACCCACCACGAGGCAATGTCAACCCGGCGCATGAAAGCAACCCCGCTCTGCCCGAGCGCGTACTCGACGAAATCAGCTACGGCCGAGGCCCGACTCGCCTGGCCGCTCCACCGCTCGTGCAGTCCGACCGTCATCATCTTCGGGACGCCGCCTTCCTCTACCTCGCGGCAGAGGTAGTCCAGGCCCGTTCGCAGGCTCTCGAAGAAGTGCCGGGGAGTCGAGTAGGTCGGCTCCAAGAGATAGCGCGTGTCGTTGTAGACCTTCGAGTACGGGACGACGAGAAAGGGCGTGCCTGCCACGTCGGCAAAGTAGGGAAGCTCGTCGTTGCACGAGTCCGAGTCGTAGAGGAAACCGCCCTCCTCGACGAGCAGCTCACGTGTGTGGACGCTCGGGAAAGATCGAAGGTACCAACCGCGCGGGTGGCTCCCTGTAAGGCGCTCGTAGATCTCGACGGCGCGGTTCATCTCCTCGCGCTCAGCCTCACGGGACAACATGGAGCTCTCCGTCCATCGATAGCCATGAGCGAGAGGCTCGTGACCAGCCTCGACGATCCACTCGGCGACCTCGGGGTTCGCCTCGAGGGCCGCGGCACACGCGCCGACCGAGACGGCGACACCCGCTCGGTCGAAGAGTCGGGCGAGACGCCAGATCCCAGCCCGGCTCCCGAACTCGAAGTGCGTCTCGGTCCCAAGGTCGCGTACCTCGGGGCCGACCTGGTAGGAGTACTCACCCCAGGTGTCGTTCCGCCCATCCTCGTCATATGAGTACTCGGCGCCTGACTCGTAATTGATCACGACGCTTATCACCACGCGGGCGCCGTTCGGCCAGACGACGGCGGGCGGGTATCTGCCATAACCGATCAGATCGCGGGCGGGTCCCGGAGATTCCCGGTCGGAGGATATGAGGGGCATGATCGAGTCCTTTCGCAAGCTGGAGGCGAAGCTAGTCTGAGCGCGGCTTCGGCCGGCCGCAGCGGTGGGAGATCATCATGGCTCACGCCTTGGCCCGCTGCCCCGAAAGACACGACGAGGAGGTCAGGTGGACAGGATCCGTGTCGGGATCGTGGGGACTGGATGGATTGCGAGGGACCACCTACGGGCTCTCGGCTCCCTCCCGGAGGTCGAGGTGGCCGCGGTGTGCGATGTCGAAGCGGCGCGCGCCGAGGCGTTCGCCGCGGATGCCGGCGCTCGCGCCTACGCGGACTGGCGGGAGCTGCTCGACAACGAAGAGCTCGGAGCGCTCTTCGTGTGCACCCCACCCCTCCACCACCGCGAACCCGCCGTCGAGGTACTTCGCCGCGGCCTTGCGCTCTACCTGGAGAAACCCATCGCCCGGTCGCTCGCGGACGCCGCCGCAATCGTCGAGGCCGCCAACGAGAGCGGGGCGGTGTGCGCGATCGGCTACCAGTGGCACGCTGTCGAGCTTCTCGACAATTTGGCCGCGATCCTCGCGGACGAGGAGACCGGCCTCCTCGTCGGCACGAGCATCGGCCCGACCGCGAGCCGCCCATGGTTCCTGGACCGTGTGGCCGGCGGAGGCAACCTCCTCGAGCGCGGTAGCCATCACCTCGACCTCGTGAGAGCCGTCGGTGGCGAGGTCTCAGGAGTCCAGGCCGCGGCCGGACGTGTGCGCCTGGCTCGGAGCTCAGTCGAAGAGGGAGACATCGACGACGCCGTGTCGATAACCCTCGAGCTCGCCTCCGGGGGCCTTGCCACCATCGTCGTCGCGTGGACCGCACCGGGACAGCCCGGCACCTATGCTCTCGACATCGTCGCTTCCAGCTCGACGCTGCGCCTGGAGCTGGACCCCTCCTTCACCCTGACGGGATCCAGCAAGGGCCAACCCGTCAGCCTGCGGGCGACGACGCACCCATTCGACAGATCAGTGCGCCAGTTCCTCCGCGCCGCACGAGAAGGCGACCCTTCCGCCGTCTTTTGCACTCCGGCCAACGCCGAAGCCACTCTCTCTGTCGCCGTGGCGGCCGAGCGCGCGCTCGAGACCGGCGAGAAGGTAAGGGTCAGGGCGGTCCGCTAGCCGCGGCGCGAGCTGTCAGCTGGCACTCCAGCCTCCGTCTACGGCCACGACGGCGCCGGTCATGTTGCGCGCGTCTGGCCCGAGCAGGAACGAGATCACGCCGGCGACGTCGTCCGGGCGCCCCGGGCCACCGAGAAGCGGCCGCGTCGCCGTCCGGCGCGACTCGCGCCGCGCGCGCTCCCCGCTGCCACCGGAGGCGGCGAGCATGGGTGTGTCGATCGGACCTGGACAGACACAGTTGACAAGGATGTCCTCATCGGCGTGGTCGACGGCCATCGCCTTGGTGAGTCCGATCATGCCGGCTTTGGCCGCACAGTACGCGGGACACCCGGCGCCACCGAGGAGTCCGTACTGCGAGCTCACATTTACGATCCGGCCACCACCACCGGCACGCAGAAGCGCCAGCGCCTCGCGGCAGACGTGAAAGGCGCCCGACAGGTTGACCGCGAGGCTGCGGCTCCACTGGTCGAGCGTGGTCTCCGCGACGTCGCCCGTGTAGCCACCTATCCCGGCGACATTGACGACGCCATAGAGTGCGTCGAGTGATCGCGCCAGCTCCGCCAGCGCGGTACGGACTTGGGTGGGATCGGCCACGTCGGCTTGGAGGGCGATGTACCGTCCGGCGTCGCGGGACTCGAAGCCCTTCATCGTCTCTGCGAGGGTCCGGCGGTCGAGATCGAGAGCGGCGACTGTCGCGCCGTCGTCCCAGCAGCGCTCGGCGGTCGCCCGGCCGATGCCCGAGGCCGCTCCCGTCACGAGCACGGCCAAGCCCCCAAGGTCACGGGGCGAACGATCTTGTTGAACGAGAGTGGACATGGGCCTACATTGTCGCGAAGCATCGGGGCATGCACAGCGACGGGAGCGCTCGCCCGAAGCGCGACAAGGTACAGTCGGCCGCTACAGGTGACAAGGGGAGTCGTGGACACCGCTGTCGGACACCCTTCGGCGTCAGGCCGCTCGGCCGAGAGAGGCTCACGCCATCGGAGGAGGTGTAAGTGGCACGTTACGTGGTGAAGCGCCTCGCCTTGGCGCTGCTGACCCTCCTCCTCTTGAGCATCATCATCTTCTTCGCCGGCCAGATTCTCCCGGGCAACCCTGGACGGGCGATCCTCGGACCGTTCGCGGCTCAAAGCGCCGTGCGCGCGCTGGACCACCAGCTGGGCCTCGACCGTCCGCTCGCGGTCCAGTACTGGAGCTGGATCTGGAACGCCGTGCACGGCAACTTGGGAACCTCCTATGAGTACCGCGCCCCCGTGAGCTCGTTTCTCGTCCCGGCGCTCGGCCGCTCGCTCAAGCTGGCGGTAGTCGCGTTCGTGATCGTCGTCCCTCTCGGCATCTTCGGCGGCGTGGTCGCGGCCCTGAAGCGTGGGAAGCTGATCGATCGCGTCATCACCGTGACCGGCCTTTCGCTCTCGACCGTGCCCGAGTTCGTCTCGGGCATCGTGCTCATAGTCCTGCTCGCGATCGTTACCAAGGTGCTGCCGGTCACGGCCGACGCTCCACCGGGGTCGCCGTTCCCGACCCAGCTGCGCTACCTCATCCTTCCCGCCATCCCGCTCGTGTTCATCCTCTTCGGCTATATCGCCCGGATGGCCCGGGCGGGCACCATCGAAGCGCTCGACTCGGACTACGCGCGCACCGCGATCCTGAAGGGCCTGCCGCGACGGGTCGTCATCTGGCGCCATATCCTGCGCAACTCACTGCTGCCCACCATCACGGTCATCGCCACCCAGACCGGGTACCTGATCGGAGGACTCGTCGTGGTCGAGGATCTCTTCAACTACCCGGGCCTCGGCCGCCTGATCTTCACAGCGGCCACCGACAAGGACTTCCCTATGCTCGAGGCGGGAGTCCTCGTGATCGGCGTCGTCTATCTCACCGCGACGCTCATCGCCGACATCGTCTACACCGTGCTCAACCCCCGCATCAGACTTGGCGGCTCCGACCGGTGACCGGCAACGACATCTCCGACCTCGTCCCGGCTGGGTCACCGCGCGCCACGGTTGCAACCGATGCCCTCACGCTGCCTCCGGCGCCTCGGAGCGCCAAGGAGGCACGCGACAGCGCCGCAGGAGCTGTCGACGTCTCTGCCGGAAGAATCCGCCGCGAGCACCTCGGCCAGCTGCTGCAGTCCTGGAGCTTCCGCATCGGCGGCGCCGTGCTCTTGTTCTGGATCGTCTGCGCGATCTTCGGTCAAGCGATAAGTCCCTACGGCCCACTTGACCAGAACCTCCTCCTGGTGAACGCAGGGCCGTCAGGCGCGCACTGGTTCGGTACCGACTCGCTCGGTCGTGACGTGCTCGCCCGGGTGATCGTGGGCTCGCGAGACATACTCGTGATCGCCCCGATCGCCACGCTGCTCGGCACGGCGCTCGGCGCAGCTGTCGGTCTCGTGCAGGGTTACTTCGGAGGGGTGGTGGACAACCTCGTCGGGCGAGTCGTCGAGGCCGTTCTCGCGCTCCCGGTGATCATCGTCGCGTTCCTGTTCGTCGTCGCCGCCGGGCCGTCTACGAGCACTTTGATAATCGTCATCGGAGTCGTGTTCGCGCTGCTCATATCGAGGACGGTGCGTACCGCGGTGCTGCAGGAGCGTGAGCTCGACTACGTCGCGGCCGCTCGCCTTCGCGACGAGAACTCGGTGTACATAATGTTCGTCGAGATCCTGCCCAACGTGCTCGGACCGATCGTCGTCGAGTTCACGATTCGACTCGGCTATGCGATCTTCACGGTGGCGACCCTGTCCTTCCTCGGCTTTGGCGTCCAGCCTCCGACACCGGACTGGGGGGCCGACATCGCCGCCAACTCGGGCTATCTCGCGGCCGGGTACTGGTGGGAGACGCTCTTTCCTGCCCTTGCGATCGCGTCCCTCGTCGTCGCGGTCAACCTCGTCTCGGACTCGATCGACGCGGTGATCAACCAGTGACTCTCGCAGCCTCGCTCCCCGCTGGCAACACGGTCGAGACCGACAGCGCGCTCAAGGTCAGCCACCTCGACGTGCGCTTTAGCGTTCGCGGAACGGACCGCCAGGTCCTTAGAGACGTCTCTTTCGAGATCGGGCGGCAGGAGTCCTTCGGACTCGTCGGCGAGTCCGGGTGTGGAAAGTCCACCACCGCGCTCGCCATCACCCGGTACCTCGCAAGAAACGGCCGGGTCGCCGGCGGCTCCATCTCGGTCAACGGCCAGGACGTCGGGGCCCTTACGCCAGAGGGCCTCCGCCGCCTGCGGGCGCGGACCATCTCGATGGTGTACCAGGAACCTGGTCGAGCGCTCAACCCGTCGATCCGCGTGGGCCGCCAGCTCGCGGAGGTATACGAGATCTCCGGGGTCGCGAGGCACGAAGCGATGGATCGGGCTGAGCAGGCCCTCGGCACTGTGCAGATCTCAGATCCCGGCCGGGTGATGCGCGCCTACCCCCACCAGCTCTCAGGCGGCATGCTGCAGCGGGTCATCATCGCCATGGCGCTCGCGGCCGAGCCGTCACTGCTGATCCTCGACGAGCCGACGACCGCGCTCGACGCCACCGTCGAGGCTGAGGTGCTCGAGCTCGTGGCGACGCTACGTCAACAGTTTCGCACTTCCGTGCTCTTCAT
Organism: uncultured Acidimicrobiaceae bacterium; assembly: GCA_964485645.1. Classification (GTDB taxonomy): domain Bacteria; phylum Actinomycetota; class Acidimicrobiia; order Acidimicrobiales; family Bog-793; genus JAKACA01. The sequence continues at coordinate 18,632 of CAZAMA010000031.1, forward strand.
CAGCCACAACCTTGCCGTGATAGCAAAGATGTGCGACCGAGTGGGAGTGATGTACGCGGGTGAGATCGTCGAGCAGGGTCCTGCCCGAGAGATATTCGATCAACCCCGTCACCCCTACACCGTCGGGCTGCTGCGCTGCGTGCCGAGGCGTGGCCACCGCAAGGACCACGGTCGGCTCGACACCATCCCCGGCTTCCTGCCGGCCCCCGGCACGACCGAGACCGGGTGCGTCTTCGTCGCGCGCTGTGCCCTCGCCACCGAGAGGTGCAGGTTGGAGGCTCCACCGATGTACGAGGTGAGCGCGACCCGCATGTCGCGCTGCCACTACTTCGAGCGCGCTCCCGAGCTTCCGCGGACGACGCCGGAAGAAGTCGCCGAGAGCTCCTCCGGGCGAGCCTACGAGCAGCCTGTCGATCCGGTCATGCGGCTCCGGGGCGTATCTAAGACCTTCGGGAGCCACGGCGAGAAGGTGCAGGCTCTCGTCGGCGTCGACCTCGACCTCTACAAGGGCGAGACCCTCGGGCTCGTGGGCGAGTCCGGATGTGGCAAGACGACCCTTGCCCGGGTACTCATGGGCCTCACTGCCGCCGACGACGGCTCGGTCATCGAGATGGACCACGCAGTCGTCGCGCCGACGGTCTCACGGCGCACCCGCGAACACCTGCGAGCGATGCAGATCGTGTTCCAGAACCCCGACTCGGCGCTCAACAGGCGTCACAGCGTGCGGCGCATCGTCGGACGCAACCTCACCAAGCTGACCGGGCTGTCGCGACCGAAGCGCGAGGAACGCCTCTTGGAGATAGTGCGCTCGGTTCGGCTGGAGGAGCGGCACCTGCCGCTTCGCCCGGCGCAGCTTTCGGGAGGGCTCAAGCAGCGCGTGGCGATCGCCCGCGCGTTTGCCGGCTCTCCGAGGGTCCTCGTCTGTGACGAGCCGACCTCGGCCCTCGACGTCTCCGTGCAGGCCGCGATCTTGAACCTGCTTGCCGACATGCAGAGTCGTGAGCACATCACGTTCGTGTTCATCTCGCATGACCTCGGAGTGGTCCGCTACCTCTCAGACCGGATCGCCGTCCTCTACCTCGGAAGGGTGGTGGAATACGGCGATGCCGAGACCGTCTTCTCCGGCACTCACCACCCCTACACCGAAGCGCTCCTGTCGGCTGTCCCGACGCTGGATGGGACAAAGCGCGACCGCATCCGCCTCACCGGTGACATCCCGAGCCCAGCCAACCCTCCCTCTGGCTGTGTCTTTCATACCCGCTGCCCGAGGCGGCTGGCGAGCGGGATCTGCGAGTCGGCCGAGCCGCCGCTCCTCGAGGTGGAGCAGGGACATATGATGCGCTGCCACATACCGTTGGCTCAGCTTCGCCAGGCGCAAAGCGAGGAATCGCCGGGGGGCACCCCGGCGGCAGGCCAGACCGGTGCGAGCCCTGTTAACGCAGGGTGAACGCTATTGAACCTAGGTGGACATTCGTGTAGATTGCGTTACAGCAAGTCTCGGAACGTTTACGGCGGGAGCGGACAGCACCGTGCTCTCTCCCGGAAGACCTGATCAAGGGGGCAATCGATGAGCAGTGACAATCGTGGCGCGAAGATCGACCACGCAAGGCTCGACTCGTTGCGGCGCGGCCGCGGACCGGTGGCGGAGCACGTCATCGACGAGCTCGTGACCGGCAACCTCTCGCGGCGCGACTTCATCCGGCGCGGAACCATGGTGGGACTTTCGCTCCCGGTGCTCGGGGGAATTCTCGAGGCTTACCCAAGCGCGGCTGCCGCCAGCACTTCGCGCCGGGTCGCGAGCTCGGTGCTTGGCGCATCGGCGCCCCGCCAGGGCGGGACGATCACGGCCGGCTTGCTCGCTCCGACCGGGTCGATCAACCCCCTCACGATCAACGACGAGGGTGGCCTCGAGCTCCTCGGCAACGTCGCGGAGTTCCTCGTCTTCATCGACCAGCAGAACCGCTACCACCCCTGGCTCGCGACTAGCTGGAGCGCGAACGCGGACGCGACCGTCTGGACCTTCAAGATCCGCCAGGGTGTGAAGTTCAACAACGGCGCTCCGATGACCGTCGACGACGTCGTCTACAGCTTCAAGACCCAGTGTGCCCCGAAAGGCGTGGCAAATGCCCTCTCGGTGTTCGGCGGCACGCTTTTGCCCGAAGGGGTCGTCAAGGTCAACGACACCACAGTTGCCTTCCACCTGGTACAGGCCGATGGAGGCTTCCTCGACGCGGTCACCGAGGACAACTACAACATGGTCATCGTCCCGAACGGCTACGACTACGCCAACTACGAGAAGGACTTCATCGGGACCGGTCGCTTCATGGTCAAGAGCTACACCGCCGGCGTCGGCGCGGTGCTTGCTCGCAACCCGCACTACTGGGGAACCAAGGCCGTTCCCGACGAGGTGCAGCTGACCTTCTACGCCGAGGAGTCGGCGATGACCTCGGCGATGGAAGCCGGCAGCATCGACTGCATGGACCAGTTCTCGGTCGCGGTCAGCCCGCAGCTCCTCACGGGCGGCTTCAACGTCATAAGCCTGAAGGCATCGACCCACCGCGAGCTTTCGATGCGCAACGACTTGCACCCCTTTACGAGCAAGTACGTCCGCCAGGCGATCGGCTACACGCTCGATCGACCGGCCATCGTGCAGGCTCTCTTCAAGGGCCAGGCCCAGGTGGGCAACGACAACCCGTTCGCGCCGGCCTTCACCTCGACGGTCGGGCCGCCTGCTGTCCCCCAGCGGAACAAGGATCTTGCTCTCGCGAAGAAGCTGCTTGCAAAGGGCGGGGTGCCTCGTGGCTTCAAGACGCCCTTTGTCACCGAGCAGGTCCAGGAGATGCCGGCCTTCGCCCAGATCGTCGCGCAGTCCGCGAAGGCGATCGGCGTCGACATCGCGCTCACGGTCGAGGCGCAGAACAAGTACTACGGCAGTGCGGTGTTCGGCAAGTCCGACTGGCTGGACGGCGAGATGAGCCTGGTCGACTACGGCGCGAGGTCAGTGCCGAACGTCTTCCTCGAGGCCCCACTGCAGTCGATCAACGCGAAGACCGGCCAGGGCTCGTGGAACGCAGCCCGCTTCAACGACCCCACCTACAACACGCTCTCCAGGCAGTACATCGCGGCGGTCGACCTGTCGGTCCAGCGCAGGATCGCCAAGCAGATCGAGCTTCTCCTCCTCGACGAGACGCCGATCATCTACGCCTACTTCTACAACTACCTGAGCGCGACGCAGAAGAACATAAAGGGCGTCTACCCGACGGCGCAGGGGCAGTTCTTCCTCTGGAACGCCTCGAAGAGCTGAGCCGTGACGGCTCACCCCCCGGTCCCCGGAGCGCTCTGAGCGCCGCGAGGGCCGGGGGGTGACGGTCGTAATCGACTCGAGAGACGACTTCACGCTCGAGAGCTACCGGAGGGTGGCGCTCGAGGGCGAACGTGTCGAGATCGGCCCAGTCGCGCGCGAGGCCATGGCGAAGGCCCGGGCGGGTTTCTTGGAGCTGCTCGAGGCCGATAGGTCGGCTTTCATCTACGGGACGACGACGCGGCCGGGCGTGGAGGTGTCGTCGACTGTCCCAGCTGCGCGCCAGCGCGAGTACGCGCGGTCGTTTAGCACGCACTCGGCGCACAGCTTCGGCGGCGGCTTCCACGACGAAGAGGTCGTCCGGGGTATGGTGTTCGCCCGTCTCGTCGACCTCGTCGAAGGGCACGCCAAGGTTCGCCCCGAAGTGGCCGATGCGATAGCTGCGCTACTTGACTCGGCCCTCCCGCAGGTACCCCTCGACGGCCTTGCCGGTCCTGGCGAGGTCCTGCCGATGCTCCACCTCGTGACCGCTCTCGAAGATCTCGACTTCGAGGAAGGTGAGGGCATGGCCCTCATCAACGGAAGCCCGTACTCCACCGCGGTGCTCGCCGACGCGGCGCTAAGGGCTCGGCGCCGCCTTGCTGCGTCCGAGCTCGTGTTCGCACTCTCGATCGAGGCCCTGCGCGCCCCGCTCGATGCCTACGACCCGGCATTCGACCTTCTCTGGAGCGACGAGCACGAGGCCACCGCGCTCCTCTCCCTTCGCCGCCATCTTGCCGGTGCCGGGGACGACTCGCGCCTCGAGCGGCAGGCACCGGTGAGCTTCCGGATCGTGCCCCGCGTGCTCGGCGAGGCGCACCGGGCCGTCGCCCAGCTGGAGCGAGCCGCGGCGATCGCCCTCAGATCTGTCACGATCAACCCTGTCTACCTTCGGCCTGGAGACGGGTCCGCCAAAGCGCGCGTCGTGTGCAACGGCGGCTACCACAATGCGACCGCATGCCCTGTACTGCAGGGCCTGTCCTCGGCTTGGGCCGAGCTGGCCGCAGTGGCCGAGCGGCAAGTGGCAGCGTTTCACCGGGGTCCGAGCTTCGGCCTGCCACCGCTTCTCAACCCTCCTGGATACGGTGACGAGGCTCCCTCTGGCGCCACCAACCTCTTCGGGTGGGCGATAGCGGGCTATGTCGAGCAAGCCCGCGACGCCGCGACGCCGACGCTCGTACCAGCAGCCGTCGCCGATGCACAAAACGACGTCTCCTCGGCCACCTCGCTGGCCCACCAGAAGGAGCGCCGCGCCTCGAGCGGGCTCGACGGCGCGCTCGCGATACTCTCCCTCGTCTCCAGCCAGGCGCTCTTTGCGACGGGCCGAGACGTCGCACCGCCGCTGGTGGACCTTCTTGCAGGGATCCGCTCGGTATTCGCACCGGTGGACGCCGCCCGAAAGCGGCACCAGGCAGCCGAGGCCGAGGCCCTTGCCGCTGTCTTTCGGAGTTGTGCCCTCACCGGTCGTCTCGACTTCCCGGCGACCACGGTCGTCACTTCCGCGTGAGCAGCCTCACGATCTCTGGCGGCACGGTGATCACCCCGGCTGGCGGTGTCCGCGCCGACCTCGAGGTGATAGATGGCCGTATCCACTCGCTCACCGAGCCGAAGACGCCCTCGTTCGGCGCCAGGCAGATCGACGCGAGCGGCTGCTTCGTGCTCCCCGGAGGCGTCGACCCCCACACCCACGTCATGGGCGACATCGACGCGGCGACGCGAGCCGCTGCTCTTGGCGGCACCACCACAGTCCTGTCCTTCACAAACCCGGCGAGCGGCGAGAACGCCGTCGACTGCCTGCTTCGGCGCGAGCGCGAGCTGGCGGCGGCCGCTCCGGCCGTCGACGTGGGTCTTCACGCCATGCTCTACGAGCCCGACCGCGTCCGTACCGAGGAGCTGCAGGCGATCAGCGACGGCGGGGCATGTGGAGTGAAGGTGTTTCTTGCCTACCCTGAGCTTGGCATCATGTGGTCGGAGCGGGGTCTGTTCGAGCTGATGACGGCGGCCGCGCCCCTCGGCCAGGTCGTGCAGGTGCACTGCGAGGAAGGCGAGCTCATCGACGGCCTTGTCGACCAGGCGCTTCACGCGGGCAGCAAGGGACCGCGGGTCTTCGCCGACACGAGGCCACCGGAGGCAGAGTCCTCCGCTGTCGCGAGGACTCTTGCCACCGCGGCGGTGACCGGCGCGAGCTGCTACCTGACGCACCTTTCCTGTGCTTCGTCGATCTCCCAGGTTCGACTCGCGCGGCATGCGAAGACGGCACGGCTTCGGGCCGAGGTCTGCCTTCACCACCTCCTCCTCGACTCGACTCGCTATGAGTTGAAGGACGCGGAGCGGTACCTCGTCGCTCCCCCGCTCCGCTCGCTCGAGGACTGCGAGCAGCTCTGGGCGGCGCTTGCGGACGGCACCGTCGACACACTCGGATCGGATCACTCCCAGACGCGCTCGGAGACAGTGGCCGAGATCTCTTCGTCGGGTCACGGCTACTCCTACGGGCTCGCCGGGATCGGCGCGCGCCAACCCCTTG
>CAZAMA010000032.1:0-24319 GCA_964485645.1 uncultured Acidimicrobiaceae bacterium
CCCGGACGGCTCCGAGGACCGCTGCGACCTCGCCGAGCAGGAGGTCGTCTTTGCTTTCGAAGTAGCGAAACAGCGTCCGCTCCGACACCCCTGCTGCCGCGGCGACCATCTCCGTCGTCGTGGCATGGAAACCCTGCCGGCGAAAGAGCTCGAGCGCGGCGCGCTGGAGTGCGGCGCGCGTCGCCGCCTTGTGGCGGTCCCGCAGCCCCACCGGCTCGTCGCGGTCAATGTGGCGGGCGACGCGGTCTCGTTCTCTCGGCTCTTCGACCATGGAACTGCCTCTTTCGGTCCAGCTCTAAGTGGGTTGGGCCCTAGCCTATCCGGTGCGGCCCACACCTGTCACTACTGTCATCTGGCAGTATTGACACTTTGTCGCTCCCTTGCTTAGACTGATCCCATGTCTCTCAGCCGGGCGAGCACTCGCCATCCTCTTGTCGTTCTCGCGACCTGGATCGTGGTCCTCCTCGCGGCGTTCACTGCCAACCGCCTCGCCGGCGGCACCTACAGCGACAACTTCTCGCTTCCGGGCACGGGACCCCAGACCGGGGCCGCGCTGCTGGCGCGACACCTCCCCACCGCCGGGGGCGTCGCGGGCCAAGTTGTCTTCCACGTCTCTGCCGGAACTCTCGCCGCCAAGCAAGCGGCAATCGACTCTTCGCTCTCGGACCTCTCCCATCTTCACGGCGTGATCGCCGTCACGAATCCGTTCACCAAGCCGGGCGCGATGTCCTCGAGCGAGACGACCGCTTTCTCGACGGTCACGTTCTCCGAGCAGCCTGCTCTCATCGCTTCCGACGAGATGACCGTCGTCGACGAGGCTGTGCGCCCGGCACGAAGCGCGGGCGTCGGCGTCACCTACGGCGCGGCGCTCGGGACGCTGGCGGAGCCGAAGAAGACCGATGCGCGCTCCGAGCTGATCGGGTTCGCCGTCGCCCTCGTGGTATTGCTCGTGGGTTTCGGGAGTCTCTTCGGCGGAGTGCTGCCACTTGTCGGAGCGCTCGTCGCCGTCCTTGTCGGAGTGAGCTTGCTGGGCCTCGTCGCGGCCACCTCGATTTTCGCGACAGTCTCGCCGACACTTGCGACCATGATCGGGCTCGGGGTCGGGATCGACTACACCCTGTTTCTCACGACACGCTTCCGCCAAAAGATCATGGACGGTCTCGAACCCGTCGAAGCGGCGGCCGCGAGCCTGTCTACGAGTGGACGCTCAGTGCTGATAGCCGCATCCACGGTCGTGATCGCATTGCTCGGGCTCTATGCGTCCGGGATCGTGTTCATCGGCAAGCTCGGCGTGGCGGCGGCGATCACGGTCGCGACCGCGGCCGCCTGCAGTCTCACCCTCGCCCCTTCCGTCCTCGTGCTGCTCGGGCGCAGGATCGACTCGGTGGCGGTCCGTAAGCCGGTCGCCGAACAGGGCGGGGATACCGACACCTGGCACCGGTACGCTCGCACTGTCGAGCGCCACCCATGGCGATTCCTCGCCGCCGGTCTCGCTGTGGCCGTCGTGCTCGCCATTCCGTTGCTGTCGATGCAGCTCGGCCACGTCGGGGCCGGAGCCAACCCGACGTCCTACTCCGACCGCCAAGCCTACGACCTGATCTCCTCGGCCTTCGGCCCCGGTGAGAACGGACCCTTCACCGTTGTCGTCACCGTGCCGAAGGGTGAGAGCTCCACATCTCTTAGCAACAAGGTCTCGGCCGCCCTTGCCTCCACCCCTGGCATCGCGAAGGCGAGTGCCCTCACGGCCTCCCCGGATGGGGCTCTTCTCGTCGGCTCCCTCGTGCCGACGACGGGGCCGCAGGCCCCCGCCACCCTTGGCCTGTACCACCGGCTCGTCAACTCGACACTGCCCAGAGCCCTGGAGGGAACCGGCGCGCTCTCCTATGTCACGGGCGGCACCGCTGGGCAGTTTGCCTTCGTCGACCTAGTCTCGGCCAGGCTCCCTCTCATAATCGCCCTGGTCCTGCTCTTGGCTTTTCTCCTTCTCCTTCTGAGCTTTCGCAGTCTGCTGCTCGCTTTGAAGGCGGCCGTGCTGAACCTGTTCTCCATCGGAGCGGCTTACGGCGTCATCGTGGCGGTGTTCCAGTGGGGGTGGGGGTCCTCGCTGCTGGGTGTGAGCGAGAAGGTGCCGATCGAGTCCTACGTGCCGATGATGATGTTCGCGATCACCTTCGGGCTCGCGATGGACTACGAGGTGTTCCTTCTCTCGCGGGTGAAGGAGTCATATGACCGCCTCGGCGACAACGCGGCCGGAGTGGCGGAGGGACTCTCCCAGACTGCCCGCGTCATCTCCTGTGCGGCTCTCATCATGGCGAGCGTGTTTCTTGCCTTCGTGCTCTCGACCAACGTCGTCGTCAAGATGCTCGGCGTCGGCCTGGCGGCAAGCGTTCTCGTGGACGCGACGATCATCCGTCTCGTCGTCGTGCCGGCAACCATGACCCTCTTCGGGAAGGCCAACTGGTGGATCCCGCCCTGGCTGGACCGCATCCTGCCCCACCTCGAGCCCTAGGACCGGGACCGCGGCGGCTCCACGGGCGGCGGCTCCCCGGGCGGCAGCTCCGGGGGAGGCAGCTCCGGGGGAGGCAGCACGTCGCGGTGCCAATAGGGTAAGAGGCAGCCGTCGCAACGGCCGCGGAACGCGAGGTGTCATCGTGAAAGAGCTCATCGGAGCACAGCTGCTTCTTCCCGCATGGGAGCGGTGGGCGACGACTGTGGGTGTCCACGACGGCGAGTATCACGGCGACTACGCGCGCCACGCCGAGCGCGTCCTTCGGCTCGCGGATGCCATGCATCACGAGCTCGGGCTGGCGAAAGGTGACCCTTTCGCTGTCTTGTCAGTGAACAGTCACCAGTACCTGGAGCTCTTCCACGCCGCATTCCTCGGTGCCGGGATCATCAACCCTTTGAACCTCCGCCTGGCCCCCCGTGAGCTGCAGATCATCCTTGCCGACTCCGAAGTCGAGGTCGTATTCGTCGATGAGCTCTTCGCCGACCACCTCATGCGCGCCATAGCCCCGGTCCGAAGTGACCTTGCGCTGCGCAAGGTGGTCCTCATCGGCACGGGAGACCACGGGTGCGACATCGGCTACTCCGATCTGATCGAGCTCGGCCACCCTCGCGTGCCAGCTGAGCCGGAGGAAACCGACCCGGTCGTTCTCATGTACACCGGGGGGACGACGGGGCTCCCCAAAGGTGCCCTCCTCGACCAGCGCGCCGAGATGCTCAACATCTACCACATCGCCATGACGGTGAACATCTACCCGGGCCGCGTCTACCTCCACCAGATACCGATGTTCCACGCGGCATCCATGGCCGGAATAGTCGGCATACCCGCGACTGGGGGCATCTCGGTCGTCCAGTCGCTCTTCGAGCCCGAGGAGTCGATGAGGCTGACCGAGCAGTACCAGGTCGATTGGACAGTAGTGGTCCCGACCATGATCGCGATGATCCTGGATCACCCCGAGTACGGTCCCGAACGGTTCGACTCCCTGCGTGACCTCATCTACGGCGCCTCGCCGATGCCGCCAGGACTCCTCGACCGGCTCCGCCACTCCCTTCCTCACGTCGGACTGTGGCAGGGGTACGGGATGACCGAGTGCTCGTCGGTGCTGACGTTTCTGACCGACGGCGATCATGCCGCCGGCGGCCCACCCCTCCACTCGGCTGGGCGGCCGGTCCTCGGTGTCCAGCTCTCCATCTGGGACCGCGGCGGCAACGTCGTCGGACCCGGCGAGGATGGCGAAGTCTGCGCCCGCTCAGGCAATTTCTTCCGGGAGTACTGGCACCGCCCGAAGGAGACCGCCGCCGCCCTGCGTGACGGCTGGTACCACACGGGAGACATAGGGCACTTGGACGAGGCGGGTTACTTGTACCTCGTCGACCGCTCGCACGACATGATCGTGAGCGGCGGAGAGAACGTCTATTCGATCGAGTTCGAGAACGCCCTCAGCACGCACCCGGCAGTCTCCGAGGTGGCAGTGATCGGGATCCCGCACAAGACCTGGGGCGAGCAGGTGCACGCGATCGTCGTGCCGCGCCCAGGCTCGGCGGTCTCAGCCGAGGAGCTGCGGGACCATGCCCACCAGACCATCGCCGGCTACAAGGTTCCGAAGTCCTTCGAGTTCCGCTCCGAGCCGCTCCCGCTCTCGGGCGCCCTCAAACCCCTGAAACGCGAGCTGCGCCAGCAGCACATCGAGCGGACAGAGCCCGGGGATCACCGGCCCGAGGATCATGGGGCGGCCGCACCGTGACCGGCCGCGGCTGCACGCCCGCGCAAGCGGCCGGTGGTGTCGTTGACGGCAGCAAGCTCAAAGGCCGTGCGCTCGCGCAGCTCGCCAACCTGGTCGCGCTCGAGCAAATCGCACGCCCAGTCCCAGTGCATCGCGACCCATGTACCTCGGATCGGCGCCACCTCGAGCGCGTAGCCTTCCTTGCGCCAGGCGACGGTCTCGCTGCGCAACAGACCCAAGTGGAGTGAGGTTCCCGTCCAGCACAGGGCCTGGCTCAGAACCCGCAGCTGGTCTTTTTCGACCTCGGCTACCTGTCCCCAGCGGATTCGGCACTTCTCGAGGATCCGCAGCGGCTCGGGAGAACGGCTCGACCGCAACAGCGCGACCCATGGGTACACGGAGAACACGTGGAAGTTGTGATGGGGGCTGGCACGGGGATGGACGACCTCGCCGACGGGAGGCGCGCCGGGGGTGACCCCGAGGCCAAGGCGCCGGTCCAGGAAGTCCCCGAGCGCCGACGCCGCGACGGAGTCCAGGAGATGGTTGCCGATCCAGTACGCCTCCACGACACTCTCGTCGAGCGGGTCCGCGATCTCGTTGGCTGCTGCTATCAGCTCCAGGTAGGGCCAAGCCGCCTCGAAACCCCTCGCCAATTCGCGCACAGTACCGCGACGAGCATCGCTCTCGCTGCCACCAGTGTCGCCCTCGGCGACGATCGAGCCGCTCTCCAGCAACGACCCGAAGCCCTCGGGCCCGCACAGCCCGAGCGCGCTCGGCGGGTAGGCGAAGCGGGCGAAAGCCAGCTCGCCCTTGCCTGGTCCCGGCGCGTCGAGCGACATCAACGCTCTCTTCGGTCCATCGAGCCGATCGCCTCGTGGGTGCTGACCAGATCACGAGCCTCCTCGTCCGCCAGGACCTCTACCGCCATACCCACGTGGATGCGCAACCAGTCTCCCGGCACCACCTCGATGCCGTCGAACACGAGGAGCGCCGTCGAGATACGCCGGTAGACGCCCCCGACGTCCGCGATCACCACGGCATCGTCGGGGGCTTCGGCTCCAACGACCTGACCGATACGTTCGATGCACATCAGCCACGAGCTCCCTGCATCAGCGTTGAGCCTCCTGGCACGGTAGGGGTGTCGCGAGAGCGGTCGGTGTCGCGAGGAGCTCGCGGACAAGACCGTCGAGGGCGGCACTTACAGGCGGTGACAGACCGACACCGTCGCTCGTGTCCTCCACTTCGATCCCGAAAAAGGCGAGTTGGTCAGGCAACCGGTCGAGCACCCGCCCGAGCTCGACCGCTTCCACGATCCCCGCGCCATGGGTGCTGAGTGCCGCGGGGGGAGGACCTGCGCGCCAGCTGCCGCGCTTGCAATCGAAGCGGTGGAGATCGCCAGGAGACCCGCCTGAATCGACGGCGTCAACGAGGAACACGCACTCTCGCCCGGACCACCGCTGGACAAGGGCTGCCGGCTCACCCGTCTCCTCCACAATCTCCAGGCGCTCGTCGCCGGCAAGGCGCAGCCGCTCTATCACGGCCGGGCCCACGCCATCGTCGTGCCTGTACGGGTTGCCGACACCGATGACCAGTGGCCGAGTCATCGCTACAGCCTTACCACCCGCAAGTCGAGGAAGTGGGTAGAACAGGAGATACATGGGTCGTAGTTGCGGATTGTCTGCTCGCATCGCGCCGTCAGCGACTCGTCGTCCAAATCGAGGTTGGCTTCGACGACATGGGCCAGGTCGTGCTCGATTGCTCGCTGGTTCTGTGAAGTCGGCGGCACGATCGTCGCGGCCGTGATGATTCCCTCGCTGTCGATCTCGTAGCGGTGGTAGAGGAGTCCGCGGGGCGCTTCGCTGGCGCCATGCCCGACACCTGGTCTGGGTGTCACGGGGACAGCTGGCTCGCTCGGTGGCCTGTACTCACCGATGAGCCGGAGAGCTTCGTCGCAGGCGGCGACCACCTCGACGGCTCGCACGATGATGCTCTGGAACGGGTTGCGACACTGGCTCCCGAGCCCCGCGTCAGCGGCGGCCCGGCGCGCGACGGGAGGCAGGAGAGCCTGATTGAGGCTGTAGCGGGCGAGCGGTCCTACGACGTACTCGCCGGTATCGAGGTGCCCGTGCAGCGCCGTGCTGTGGGCGACGTGCTCCTCGTGAATATGGGCGGTGAACTGAGAGACGGCAAATTGCGCCCGACCGCTCACAGAGCCGACACGCGAGCCCATGAACGGGTAATGGTCTTCCCCGGCCAGCGCCAGCAGGTCCCAGTCTCCCTCGTAGTCAGGCATGGGAAACCCAGCAACCCACTCGACAGTGTCGAGAGCGGCCTGGCGCGCCCACTCGAGCTCGGGGACGAGCTCTGCCAGCTCCGACACCGTCGGGACGCGGTAGAAACCGCCGACGCGCACGTTGATCGGGTGGATAGCCCGCCCGCCGACGACTTCGAGGAGGCGGTTCCCGAGCTTCTTCAGCCGGAGCCCTCGCTCCACGGTTCCCCGGTGGTCCTGGGCCATCGCGATCGCCCCCGCGTAGCCGAGGAAGTCAGGCGCGTGCAGCATGTAGATATGGAGCACGTGGCTCTCGATCCACTCGCCGCAGTACAGGATATGGCGTAGAGCCGCCAATTGGCCGTCCACGACGACACCACAGGCATCCTCGATAGCCAGACACGAGCTCATCTGATAGGCGACGGGGCAGATGCCGCAGATCCGAGCCGTGATATCGGGGGGCTCGGTATAGCTCCGGCCGCGAAGGAAGGCCTCGAAGAAACGCGGGGGCTCGTATATGCTGAGCTCCACCGAGGTGAGCTCACCGTCTGTGATCGTGACGTGCAGCGCTCCTTCGCCCTCGACTCGGGCCAGCGCCTGTACGTCGAGTTGCCGCGTCCCGTTTCGATGTGTCATGACGTCGCCCCGTGGGAGCCGGCGGCTGCGTGCTCGGTGCCAGAGATGTCGCGAAAGCCCGGCGCGTTCGCGTTGAAGGTGTGAAAGACCCGATCTATCGCCCGATCAGATACCGGGAGGGCGCGCAGGAGCTGGACGAACGCCGTCGTGTTCACCGTGTCCGCTGGGCCGTAGCAGCCATAGCACCCCCGGTCGAACGCCGGGCAGATCGCACCACAGCCGGCGTGGGTGACGGGGCCTAGGCACGCGGTTCCCTGAGCCACCATCACACATGTCGTACCTCGCGCTTTGCACTCCACGCATAGAGAGGAGGACAAAAGGCGCGGACGGCGCCCGAGCAGGAAGGACGAGATCACGTGCAACAGCTGACTCTTGTTGACTGGGCATCCTCGCAGCTCGTAGTCGACGACGACGTGATCCGACATCGGCGTAGAGGTCGCGAGCGTCTCGATATAGTCCGGTCGCGCGTACACGGCGGAGACATACTCGCTCACGTCGGCGAAATTGCGAAGCGCCTGGATGCCCCCTGCTGTCGCACACGCGCCGATTGATATGAGAACCTTCGACTCGTCGCGGATATTCGCGATGCGCTCGATGTCAGCCGCGGTGGAGACTGAGCCCTCGACGATCGAGAGATCGTATGGGCCGGTGACAATCGCACTGGAAGCCTCGAGGAAGTGGGCGAGCTCGATCGAGCCGGCCACAGCGAGCAATTCGTCCTCGCAGTCGAGCAGGCTCAACTGACAGCCGTCGCAAGACGCAAACTTCCAGACGGCAACCTTGGGCACTGCCGCGGTCATAGCTCACGTACCTCCAGCAGAGGGCGAGCGGCAGCCCATGTCAGGACCGGGCCGTCGCGGCAGAGAAAGTAGCCGGCCAGCTGACAGTGGCCGCACTCGCCGACAGCGCACTGCATGTTCCGCTCCAGGGACACTTGAATGGCCTCCGGCGCCACGCCGCGCTCGATGAGGTTGAGGGCTACGAAACGCATCATCACCTCGGGTCCACATACCATCACCTCCGGCCTTCCCGGGTCGATTTCGAGGCGCGACAACTCGTTCGTCACGATTCCGACGCTCCCGTGCCAGTCCTGGGACGGGCGGTCGACGATGGTGCGTACTGTTATGGCGCTGTCTCGCCACCATCTTTCGAGCTCCTGGCGGAAGAGCAGTTCGGAGGCGCTGCGGGCTCCTACGACGAGCGCGACGCGACCGAAATCGGCTCGGCTGCCGAGGACCGCGTGCACCACCGGGCGCAAAGGAGCAAGTCCGATCCCACCGCCGACGACCACGAGATCCCGGCCGCGTGCTGTGTCGATGTCCCACCCGCGGCCGAAGGGACCCCGCACGCCGACGACGTCACCTGGCTGCTTCGCGCATAGGGCTTTCGTGACACCGCCGACGTCGCGGATGGTGTGTACAAGGGCACCGTCGGGCGCCGCCTCACTGGCCGAGATCGGAGCCTCTCCGACGCCCCAGGACCAGAGCATGTTGAACTGTCCTGGCGCGATCGGGGCGAGCCCGCGCGCAGGCCCTTCCTGCGCGGCCCCCTTTTGCTCAGACCCTTCCTGCGCGACCTCCTCCTGCCGCTGCGGCTCGAGAGCGATGGTCACGGTTGCGGCCGTCTCCCTCTTCGCGCTCGTCACCGTATATAGGACGGGGCGCATCGCAGCTGAGAAAGCGGGAGCACCCCGCTCGGCTATGTCAGTCATAGCTGCCGCCGAACAGGTCGAGGAGACGCATGCGCGCCGAGTCGAGCCTCTCCTCCATGATCCTCGCGACAGAGGTCATCACGCGAAAGCCCGCCGCGGGATCCTCTTCCAGGTAAGGCAGGATGCAGTCGGCGTGCAGCTCTATCGCCCGTACCTGCTCGAGGGCGACGGCGTCGAAGTGCCAACGGTACGGCGGCAGCACCCACGACCAGCCCATGATGTCGCCTCGGTGGAGTGTTTCGAGGGAGACGAGTCCCTTGCTCGGCACGTGCACACCGACGCTGACGCGACCCGCTCGGATGGCAAAGAAGCTCCGGGCCGGAGTACCCTCAGTGCAAATCGTGACGCCTTTTTGAAAGACGACGTTGCTCGAGCATGCGGCCAACCGGCTCCGCAGCTCATCGGGGAGCTTCTCGAAGAAACGGTGATGGGCGAGCACCTCAGGCATCGTGATCGGCCTCATCTGGTCTGTCCCTCCTCCCCTGTCTCGCCGGTCCTCTCGCCGAAGGGAGCGGGGCCGGATACCCGGATAGCGCGCACCTCTTCGGTGATGTCGATACCGACGGGGCAGAACGTGATGCACCGGCCGCAGCCGACACACCCCGATAGGCCGAACTGGTCCCACCACGTCGAGAGCTTGTGCGTCATCCACTGGCGGTAACGAGCCTTGGTCGAGACCCTCACGGAGCCGCCGTGCAAGTAGGAGTGGTCGAGTTGAAAGCACGAAGCCCACTCCCTCACTCGCTCGTCGACGCCGGCGGCGACATTCGGCTGGTCGCTTACGTCAGCGCAAAAGCAGGTGGGGCAGGCCATGGTGCAGTTCCCGCAAGACAGGCACCTCAGGGCTACGTCGTCCCAGCGCGGGTGCTCCGCGGCCTCGCGCAGCATTCGAGGAAGATCCTGGGTATCCATCGCTCGTCCCATGCGGGCAATCGCTCCATCGCCTACTGCCGTGGCGCTGGCGACGTCCCTGTCGGTCGCGGCGACCAAGCTCATTCGGGTGGCAATCGCTCTCCCGCGGTCGGTCGTCGCGTGCACGAGAAAGCGGTGCTGGTCAGGCAGAGCAGGGTCGAGCTCGGTCAAGGCGAGATCAGCACGCTCGCCGGCGCCGGGACCCGTCCCCATCGAGGTGCAAAAGCAGGTAGACGCGGGGTCGTTGCAGTTGACGCCTATGAACAGGATCCCATCTCGCCTCGCACCGTATACCGGATCGGCGCTTCCGCCCCGCCTCTCGCCCCCCCTCTCGCTCGCGCCGAACACCCTGTCTTGCACGGCGATAGCTGCCAAGTCACAACCGCGGATGCCTAGGAAGGCACGCCGTCGGCGCACGTCCCCTCCCGGTTCGAATACCACTCTGTCTCCCTCACGACGAGACCGCCACAGCACGGCGCGGGGCTCGAAGAGATGACGCTTCCAGGTGCCCGCCGGCGCGGCGAAGCCGAAGTACGCGCCGTCACCCCGTTCGACGAGCCTGTAGCTCCCCGGTTCCTGGGCATCGCCCCAACCACGCGGCAGCTGGCTGGGCTGGGTTATCGACTCGATGACGACGGCGCCGTCGTGCACCGTCGGCCCCAACACCTCATAGCCGTCGTCGGCCAGCACACCGAACAGCTCCTCGAGGCCGCGTGCAGCCATGACAAGTGGCCGGTTGGACAGCTCCAAGTACTCCGACACAGCCTTAGCGTGTCTCATCCGGCGGTCAGCTACAAGGGCCGGATGGCCCTATCCGCGAGACTTGGCGCACGTCATCGTGGAGGCTTGGTTGTAGGGTGCCGCCACAGCGCGCTGTGATGAGCACGAGACGGGGCCGGCGGCCGGAGGAAGGACCACGCGCATGACCACGCAACAGAGCGAGCGGCGTGGGCCGCTCAGGTCCCTCGTGGGTGACGGCGAGCTCGTCCCGTGCGTCGACGGCACGGAGCGGCCCTATCTCTCCTGCGACACCGCCGCCTCGACTGCGGCACTTCGCGCCGTGCTCGAGCGCGTCAACGACTTCATGCCGTGGTATTCGAGCGTGCACCGCGGCGCTGGCTACAAGTCGCAGAGGTCAACCGACGCGTACGAGAATGCCCGGGAGGCGGCTCTCGCGTTCGCCGGGCGCCAGACCGGCGACGACATCGCCATCATCTGTCGCAACACGACCGAAGCGATCAATCACCTCGCCTACCGGCTACGGCTGGAGAAGTCCGATGTCGTCCTCACCACCGTCGTCGAGCACCACGCCAACATGCTTCCCTGGACAAGGGCTGCCTCCTGCCGCTACGTCGAGTGCGGTCGAGGCGGCACGTTCGCAACAGCCGCCGTAGTCAAGGCACTCGACGAGCGGCCGACGCCGCGCCTCGTAGCGATCACCGGCGCCTCCAACATCACCGGTTGGATGCCCCCCATAGAGGAGGTCGTGGCAGAGGCACACGCCCGCGCAGTCCCGGTCCTTGTCGACGCAGCCCAGCTGGCACCCCACCGGAGGCTCCCCACCACCCCGGATTACATCGCCTGGAGCGGGCACAAGATGTACGCCCCCTTCGGAGCAGGAATCCTCGTCGGGCCGCGCGAAACCTTTCGCGACGGCGACCCCTTCCTGGCGGGAGGGGGTGCCATCGATCTCGTCGATCTTGACGAGGTCGTGTGGACCGAGCCACCTGAGAGGGAGGAGGCCGGCTCGCCAAATGTCGTCGGGGCGGTAGCCCTGCACGCGGCCATCGACGAGATCGAGGAGGTCGGCTGGCGCGCGCTCACGGCTCACGACGTCGAGCTGGCTCGATTGCTCCGCCAGGGCCTCGCAGCCATCCCGGGTGTGCGGCTGCTCGGTCCCGACACCTCGATCGACACCCTCCCCGTGGCCACCTTCGCGATCGACGGCCTGCCTCATGCCCTCGTGGCAGCCCGCCTCTCGGCCGAGCACGGCATCGGCGTGCGCCACGGATGCTTCTGTGCTCATCCGTACCTGACGCGCCTTCTCGGGCTCGGACGCGCGGAAGTGCGGGGGTTTCGGGAACAGGTGCTGCGCGGCGACCGAAGCAAGATGCCCGGCGCCGTACGTGCCAGCCTCGGGATCAACCACTTGCCAGCCGATATCGACCGCCTCTGCGCCGCCGTCGCAGACCTGGCAGCCGGCGAACCGGCGCCTATCGGCTATCTACAGGATCAGAGCACCGGGGATTTCAACCCCGATCCTGCGGCGGCTCCATGGCTCTCGGGGTCAAGGCGGCAGGGCTCGAGCTGCTCGCCTGGTTAGGCGCGCCAGGTCCGGCGGCTCCCTCTACCGAGAGCGCCGCCACATAGCCGGAGACGGAGCCCGGGCCGCCGGGGCCGCCGGGGCCGATGCTGCCTGAGCTGCCTGAGCTGCCTGAGCTGCCTGAGTCGATGCTCAGGTCGTGCACCGACCACCGCCCCGCCCCGCCCGCTGGCCACCACAACTCCGACAGCTCGCGATCGACCCGGACAAAGTCCAGGGAGGTGTCCACGGCGGACCAGGCAACTGCCAGCCCCACGCCTACCGCCTTCAAGAATGCCTCCTTGCGCACCCATGTCCTGTAGAAGGCTCGTCGACGCTCGTGTTCTGCGAGTGCGGCGAGCACCTCCCTCTCTCCTTCCGAGAGGAAACGGCGACCCAGCGTGCGCAGGTCTGTGCCGGCCACACACTCCTGCACGTCGATCCCGACCTCGCGGCCTGCCGAGATCACATAGAGGGCCAGATCCCCTGATCGCGACATGTTGAAGCGCACCCGCCCAGATCCGCCGTGCGCCAGCTCCGGCTTGCCTGTGGCACCCCGCCGGTAGCTGACGTCGAAAGGCGTGATCCCGAGGCGAGCCGCGAGCAGTCGCCGTAGCCAGACATGGCTCTCGAGGTAGCGCCACCGATCCTCCTCCGAGCTAATCCGTCCCGACCTCTCGATCTCCTCAGGGGACAACAGCACGACCCCGTCGGCAGTGGCGCTCGCGACGCTCTCCCCCCCGGTTCCCGTCGCCGGACCCGCGCCGGCCTTGACACCACGGGGAGCCAACGCCAGGCTCCACACCTCTAGGCTCCCCGCCTCGCCGACATCCGCCGGCAGGCTCACCGCGCACGGCTCCCTCGTCCCGTGCGACACAGGCCGCTCAGATGTCACTCGTCGGCGCGAGTCTGGCCCGCGCTCGGTCCGGCCAGGACTCCTTCGAGCGATAGGCGCGCGACACCCCGCTGCACCTCCGTGAGTCCCGCGAACCGCTCGAACGCGAGCCCGCGGCTCTCGCACCACTGTGCCAGCCGGCCAGTCGCGAACACCACGTCCGCGACCGCCGCCGCCTTCATGTCACTTGTCCCGTCGCCAACGAGCACCGTGGTTCGTCCCCGGGAGCGGGCTTCGCGAATTGGCGACCGTTTGCAGGCTCCGCACGCGGCGCAGTCACAGCTCAGATCCTCGTTCGGGAAGCCCACTTCCCACGAATCCCAGTCGACGTGATTCGTGATGACTGGAATGCCCACCTCGGCTCCCACCGCCTCAGCCCGAAACCCGAACCCGTCGGACAGGATGCACACCTCGGCTCCGGAACCTCGTAGGTACTCGACAAGCGGACCAAACCCTTCGTCGATGGGGACCTCCGCGACGACGGCCTCCACAAGAGTGCGTTCGCGCGGGAGCGTCGCCCACTCGCCTGTCATGCATTCCCTGCTGCCGATCTCGCCCGCGACATAGCGGTCCTCGATCTCGAGCCACTCGGCCGAGGCAAGCCGTTCGAGCATGTAGAGCCCGGTGTCCTCGAGCGTGATCGTGCCATCGAAGTCCAGGAACACTGACGTCATCGCGAGGTCAATGCCAAACTGCCGACTCTCGGGCGCGTCGCCGCCGAGCCTGCCGCATACGCCGTCGTCCATGTCAGTGACGGTAGACGAGAGAGATCCTGTCGCCGGACACGCGATGGATACGGCGCCTAGTCTGCCAGTATGGCGACCACCCAGCGATCTGAGTCCATCTCGACGGCCGACGGAGACTACGACGGCCTCCTCGTCGTCCCGGAACGCCCCAACGGCGCAGGCATCCTGCTCTTACAAGAGATCTTCGGCGTGGGCGAGTTCATCCGGAGCCGGGCGGTGGCACTTGCCGAGGAGGGCTACGTCGTGCTCTGCCCCGACGTGTTCTGGCGCGTGGAGCGAAATGTCGACTTCCCGCACGACGATGAGGGCCTCCAGCGCGGCTTCGGCGTGGCGCAGCGCTTCGCCGAGATCGATCCCGCGATCACAGCCTCCGACCTCACCGCCGCGCTCGATCACCTAAAGCGCGTCCCTGAGGTGTCAGGGCTCGTCGCCGTCCTCGGCTACTGCCTGGGCGGACGCCTCGCCTATGAGCTCGCGGTCGCCGGTGATCCCGCCTGCTGTGTTTCGTACTACGGGAGCGGCATAGCTGCGCAACTCGATAGCGCGCACAAGATATCCTGCCCCTTGCTCTTCCACTTCGGTGGAAAGGATCCCTACATACAAGCTGCGGAGGTCGAGCAGATCCGAAGCGCGTTCGCCGGTCGAGACGACGTCGAGATCCACGTGCAACAAGAGGGCGGCCATGCCTTCGAGAACAGCTTCTCGGCGCACTTCTCGAACCCGGAAGCGACAGCTAAGTCCTGGCCGATCACGGTCGCGTGGCTCGCCCGATGCCTGACGGGGGGAGAACGCCGCTCTATAAGCACGTGAAGCGCGCCCGGTGGGCGGCGGGGCGGCTCGAGCGGGCGTAGGACCGGCGGCGGGGCGGCTCGAGCGGGAGTCGGGCAGGCCGGGGCTCCTCAGGGCGAAACTCGTGCCTGAAGTGACCGGACAGGGGGTGGTGCGGTCACTTCCCGCACACAGTTCGGGACCGAGCGGGGCCCAGCGGGACCGAGCGGTCACTTCCCGCACACAGTTCGGGGCCCAGCGGGACCAAGCGGTCACTTCCCGTACACAGTTCGGGGCCAGCTGGCGGGCCGGCGCGGCCGAGCAGGCTCACCCGATGGGCTTGACCGAGGTCAGGAATGCCGATGCCCCTGCCGCAGTTGTCTCAATCGCGTCAGCCTCGAAGAGCGTGCCTCCCTTACCGAGAATCAGGACGCCCAGGAATGACTTCGGATCCGAGATCGTGGATCCCTTGGCGATGGGAGAGGTTGCGGTGGAGGAGACAAATCGCAGACCAGAGAAACCGTTCACCTTCACTGCCTTGGCTTTCGGCAGCACCTTCTTGAGCTCGCCGACCAGGCTCGGGACAGGTGAGGCTCGCGAGAAGTGAATGACGACCACGGCTTCGGTGGGCGGTGCCGGCACCGGTGCTCCAGTACGAAAGATATTCTTCGTCGAGTGAGTCGCGTAGTAAATGGCAACTCCGGTCACTTCGGGATACTGCTTCATGAGCTGCTTCAGTTGCGCACTCGACCCTCGCTGCGGAGTTACCGGGAAACCCGCCTCGAAGCGCGACCAACCAGATCCATATGTCGCTCTCGCTGAGGTTGCCGCTGCAACGCTCGACCAAGACCCGGCAAGGGCCAGCCCGAGAGCAACCCCCACTGTCGCCACCGACAGAGCCGGGCATCGAAGCAGACTCATGCCTCGTATCACGTTGTTCCTTTCGAGCCACTCGAGAGTGCCAACTCCCATCCGGTGTCCTCACCCTACCCCGTGCATCACACCGATGAGATGGAGCGAAGCGAACCGATGAGATGGAGCGAAGCGAATCGATGAGATGGAGCGAAGCGAACCGATGAGATGGCGTCGTGGGGCCTGGCGCCGGAGACCATGATGCCGGCCGCCGCACCAGAGCCCGTCTCAGCCCGAGACGCACGCCGCATCGCGCTTGCTGGCCAGGGCCTTCTCGGGCCACGCCCGGCGAGCAACCCGGCCGCGATGCTCAGGCGACTTCGAGCCGTGCAACTCGACACGATCTCTGTCCTTGCGCGCTCGCACCAGCTCGTGGCCTACGCCCGACTCGGACCCGTCACAGCCCAGAAGATCGAGAGCGCCTACTGGGCCGGCCCACCTTTTGGTGCATTCGAGTACTGGGCGCATGCCGCCTGCGTCCTGCCGATGGAGGACTGGCCCTTCTACGAGTTCCAGCGCCATGCGTGGCGCGAGCGGGGGCACCGTTGGCACAAGCTCGACAACGCCGCCCAGGCCTGCAAGATCATCCTCGACCGCCTCCGCTCCGATGGCCCGCTCACCGCCAACGAGCTCGGCGGCGCAAAAAAAGGTGGACCCTGGTGGGACTGGTCAGATACCAAGATCGCCGTCGAGTGGCTTCTCGATATAGGAGAAGTCGTGTGCGCGAAGCGGCGGGGGTTTCAAAGGGTTTACGACCTGCCCGATCGAGCAGTGCCAGCCGAGCTGCTCGAGATCACGATCGAGCCGGACCACCAGATGCGCCACCTGCTTCGACAAGCGGCAGGAGCCCTCGGTGTCGCCACGGCGCGAGACCTGGCAACTTATACCGGAGTCAAGTCGCCGGACGTCAGCAGACTTGCCGGTGATCTGGGGCTCGTGCCCGTAGCGGTCGAGGGCTGGCGCACCCCGGCATGGGCCGTGTCGGAGATGCTCGAGGCGGCTACGGCCGGGCTCCGTTCCCGACCGACGCTGCTGTCTCCGTTCGACTCGCTCGTCTGGGATCGGGATCGAGTGGAGCGGCTGTTCGGGTTTCGCCACCGGCTCGAAGCCTACACTCCCAGCTCAAAGCGTATATACGGCTACTTCGCGATGCCCGTGCTCGTCGGGGATCGCCTCGTCGGCAGGGTTGATCCTGCGCGCGAAGGCAACACGCTCGTGGCAAAACATGTCCACCTCGAACCCTCCGCCTCGGCTGAGACGGTGCGCGGCCTCGCCACCGCTCTGCGCAGGGCGGCCTCCTGGGTCGGCTCCGACGACATCAGGGTCGAGAGCGTGGCCCCAGAGGCCCGCCGGACAGAAGTGCTCGACGCAGTGCGCTCGGCGCGGACGTAGGGGGCGCTCGGCGCGGACGTAGGGGGCGCTCGGCGCGGACGTAGGGGGCGCTCGGCGGCACCCGGGGCTAAGGTCGCCCGGCGTGGAGCGAACTGTCACGGAGTACACGGTTTCCGACCGGATCGCCACGATCACCTTGAGCCGCCCGGAGCGGCTCAACGCGTGGACGGGCCGCATGAGCCTCGAATACCGCTCGGCGCTCGCCGAGGCTTCCACCGACGAGAGCGTGCGCGTGATCGTGGTGACGGGAGCGGGGCGGGGTTTCTGCGCGGGTGCCGACAGCGAGGCCCTGGCGGGTCACCTCGAGCGTGGTGGATATTCAGACGGCCTGCCCGAGGACCCGCCTATGCCTGGATACGGAGTGATGAACGAGTTCGATGCGGACCTCGCCTACCACCTCGGCATCCCCAAGCCGATCGTCGCTTCGGTCAACGGGCCCGCCGCCGGACTCGGGTTCGCGTTGATGTGCTACTGCGACGTGCGCTTCGCGGCCGCGCGCGCAAAGCTCACCTGCGCGCACGGCAAGCTCGGGCTGCCGGCCGAGTTCGGGCTCTCCTGGCTACTCCCCCGGCTCATCGGCCTAAGTCGGGCGGCAGACGTGCTCATATCGAGCCGGACGTTTCTGGCCGAGGAAGCGGCAGCAATGGGGCTCCTTAGCGCGGTGGTCCCAGCAGACGAGCTCGGTGCCCACGTGCACGACTATGCCGCGACGCTCGCCAGCGGCATCTCGCCTTCCTCGATCGCCGTGACAAAACGACAGATCTACCGTGACCTCCTCGTAGCCGGAGGTCCGGCCGCATCGATCGCCGATGCGGAAGCGACAATGGTCGCCATGATGGCTGCCCCCGACTACCGTGAGGGCGTAACGGCGCTGCGGGAGAAGCGACAGCCGCGTTTCTAGCGCTCGGACCACCGCAGAGCCGCATCCCTCAAGGAGATGGATCGATGCGTGCATTACGTCGTAGCGCCGCCCGTGCGTCGGTGGCTGCCGGGGTGGCTGCCTGGGTGGCTGCCGCGCTCGCCTCGAGCGTGGTGCTCCTCGCCGCGCCCGCGCTCGCCGCGCCCGCCCTCGCCGCGCCCGCGCCCGGCGGGGCAGGCGGGCCAGGCGGGGCAGGCGCTGGCACCGCGAGCCCGACCGGCACCGCGACAGCGCCGACCGGCAACGACATCTCCTTCCCCCAGTGCGGCGGGAAGTACCCGATCGGCCAGGCCTTCGGGATCGTGGGCGTCAACGACGGCCGGCCGCCGACGCTCGACCCGTGTCTCGGTCCGGATCCGACGACCGCCAGCTACTCTACGAGCGAGCTTTACTGGGCAGTCGCGTCTTCGACCGGTGCGACGACCCAGCCCCGGGCATCGCTCTATGTGAACACCGCGGATCCAGGTAACCTCTACGCCGGCTCCCCGATCGCCGACTGGCCCACGTCGGGCACGACGCCCGCCGGGATCTGCACGACGGCGGCGGTGAAGACGTCAGCGGGCACGCAGACACTCGGAGCGAACACCCCGGCGTGCGCTTGGGAGTACGGTTTCGACAAGGCCGCGCAGGATGCGGCGTGGTTGACGACGACCACCAACGCGATCAACTCTGAGGCGCCCCCGGTCTCGGTCCCGAGCTCGGTAGGGAGCTACCCGTGGTGGCTCGACGTCGAAACCACCAACACCTGGTTGACAGGCACCAACGGGCTGGCGATGAACGCGGCCGTGCTCGAGGGCATGGTGTCCGGCCTCGAGCAGGCGGGGGCCAGCGCATCCGGGGAGGTGGGTGTCTACTCGACGACGACCCAGTGGGGCGAGATCACCGGCGGAAGCCCGCTACCGTCGAGCCCGCTCTATGGGCTGCCTACCTGGGTTCCAGGCGCCGGATCGCTGAGCGGGGCGGTCGCGAACTGTGCCCAGCAGTCCTTCACCGGAGGAGTCGTGGAGCTCACCCAGTGGGTCGGGACCACCTACGACTCGGACTACCCCTGCCTAGCCTCCGGGACCGGACCGGGACCGGCGCCGGGGTCGAGCCTGCCGGTGGTGAGCTATGTCTCGCCGAGCAGCGGCCCCGTTACGGGCGGGACCACGGTCACGGTGTTCGGCACCGGACTGCTGGGGGCCACCGCGGTCGACTTCGGACTGTCGGGAGCCACGAGCTACGCGGTCGACTCTGCCACCGAGATCAGCGCGACGAGCCCAGCCGAACCAGCCGGGCCGGTATCGGTGGCGGTCACGACCGCGACGGGCACATCGGTGGCGACCGCCGCTGCTCAGTTCACCTATCTCGCGCCGGCAGCGCCTTCCGCCTCGGGCTACTACCCGCTCGCCCCGAGCCGGATCTGCGATACCAGGCCCGGCGACCCGAGCGGCCTCAGCGGAACGACGCTCTCGAACTGCGAGAACAAGGCCCCCGGCCCCGGCAGCTCGCTCAACGTCGACGTCGCGGGTCTCGGAGGCGTTCCCGCCGCGGGTGCGAGCGCCGTCGCTCTCGACGTCGTAGCCGTCGACCCGAGCGCATCTGGGTACCTGACGGTGTTTCCGACAGGTGGAGCGCCACCCACGGCGTCCAGCCTGAACTTCGTCGCCAACTCGCCCCCCAAGGCCAACCTCGTCATCGTGGCCCTGCCCGCATCGGGCGACATCTCGATCTTCAACTCGGCCGGCACCACCCAGGTCGTCGTCGACGTCGAGGGCTACGTCGCCCCGGTGACGACGACAGGACAGGGGTCGACGGTGACCTTCGACCCGGCAAGGATCTGCGACACGAGAGTCGGCCAGCCGTCCAACCCCTGCACGGGGCAGGCTCCCAGGTCGGGAGGCGCTTTCGACGTCCCCGTCCTCGGTCGAGGCTCGATCCCCTCCTCCGGCGTCGAGGCCGTAGTCGTCACGATCACGGCGATCGACCCGAGCGCGCCGGGCTACTTGACGGCCTTCCCAGCGGGGGGATCCATGCCGACCTCCTCGGTCGTCAACTACGCGGCCGGTGTGACGGTAGCCAACTCGGCGATAATCCCGGTCGGGGCCAACGGTGACATCGCGCTCTACGCGTCGGCCGGCGGGCCCAACGTCGCGATCGATGCCGTGGGGTACGTGACCGCCCCGGACGGCTCTATCTCGTCGCAGCTGGACACCACGTCTACGCCCGTGCGGATCTGCGACACGAGAGCCGGCAACCCGAGCGGGCTGAGCGGCACACCGCTCAGTCAATGCGAGGGACGGACGCTCGGCCCCAACAGCTCGCTCACGATAGAGGTAACAGGCCTCGGCGGCGTCCCGCAGGGCGCGACCGCAGTCGTGGCGAACCTCACGGTTACCAACACCACGGCTGCGAGCTACCTGAGCGCGTATGGCGCCGGCGCCGCCGTGCCCGGCACGTCCGACCTGAACTGGCTGGCGGGCACGACCACCTCGGATCTCGCCGTCGTGCCGCTCGGAGCCAACGGCGATATCACGCTCTACAACTACGCCGGATCGACCGCCGTCGTCGTCGACGTGCTGGGCTACATCGCGCCCACCACTGCAACCTAAGGATCTCCCAGCAGGCCGGCTGCCAACTCGTCGACCGGGATCGAACCCGGCGCCATGGCTTGCTGCGCCATCTTGTTCGCGACTGCCTGCAGCCGCTCGTTCACTGGCGTGGCAACGCCGTAGAGCCGACCGAGCAGCACGATCTCACCATTCAGCCAGTCGGTCTCGATGTTGCCCGTGCCCCGGCGGAGGCTCTGCCAGGACGAGCCTCCGGCCCGCTCGGCCCCACCAACTGGCATGGAGAAACCCCGCGCTCTCAGCCGTTCTGCCTCCTCTCCCGCGTCGGCCACCTCTATCCCGGCCGCCAGGTAGCACGCGCGTGCCTCTGCACGAGCCGCATCGCCGAGAGCGCGGCCGACCGGGTCGTCGCGTGTTCCGCAGGCGGCCTGGATCGCGTTCGCGAGGTTGCTCAGCAGCTTTGCGTACTTGTACGACATCACCTTCGGTGTCGCCCTCGCATCGAAACCGCTCCCCTTCAGGTCCTCGGCGATCCTGTGAGCCAGATCGTCGGTGCCGCTCGGGAAGCGGCCGACGTCGAGCACTCCCCACAGCGGAGCCGTCGCTATCTCCACCACGCCCGGTTCGAGGTGGGTGCCGGCGAGCATGACTTTCATACCGTAGGTATTGGCGAAACGGCGCAGGGACAGACGCTCGTTCTCGACGCCGTTTTGCGCGCACACGACCGCGATACGAGGCGGTGCCGTGGCTGCAAGATCACCGAGCAGCGCCTCTGAGTGCTGGGACTTCGTCGCGATGATGACGACGTCGTCGCCTTCCGGCCGGGCCTCGGCGACAGTTCCGAGAGCCTCGATCGAAAGTCGAACGGTGCTGTCGGGATCCCGCAGCTCGAGGCCGGTCGATCGCAGCGCGGCGAGATGGTCGCCGCGGGCGATGAGGACGACCTCGTGGTCGTGCTGGAAGAGCCTGCCACCGATGGCACCGCCGATAGCCCCGGCGCCGACGACGATGTATCGCATGGCGTCAGTATGGCGCCACGCGCTTCGGCATGGCGACTCCGGTTCGATCCCGGGGACCCCGGCCGAGGGTTCAGCCGCCGACGTCGAGCGAGCGCCACAGAACTGGGCCGGCATGCCGCTATCTGGCTGTGCGCGTACGTTGCCGCGGACAAGACGATATGATTACGGCGAAGAACCGCCCGAGACCCCGGCGTGCACATCGAGTGCGAGGCGCAGTGCGCCAGAGAGCCGGGTGGGTCGCTATGGCATGGGATCAGTCACGCTTCGCAGTGGACTTGGTCGGAGTTGCATCACCTGGAGGAGCAGCCACTGCGGCGCCTCTGTCCGAGGGTCCGTCGCCGCTCGCAGAAGAACCCAGTCTCTACGCAAACGCACATATCGATGGCGACGCGGCACGCCAGTTCGTCAGTGCGCTCATGGACCCGAACGGGACGATTGCGGGCCTCGACGAGCTGGTACGCCGGCCGAAGTGGCAGGAGCGCTCCGCGTGCCGCAAGGAGGACACGAGCACGTTCTTCCCCGTCGACGGCGTCGGCCTCTCGGTGGCTCGCCGGATATGTGCCGGATGCCCGGTCATCGCAGAATGCCGAGCCTTCGCGTGCGCCGACTCGTCGCTCAAGGGCATCTGGGCGGGAATGTCGGAGCGCGAGCGGGCGAGGGAGCGACAGCACGCCCGCGGCCGCCCGCGGCCTAGTCTCCCGCGGTTCAGCGGCCGCGCCCTAGCCGCCCGCGGTTCAGCGGCCGCGCCCTAGCCGCCCAGCAGCTTCCCCAGAGCCTCGCGGGCCGAGGCGCTGTCGGCAGCCAGTGCGGCAAGGTGAACGGCGAGGGCCTGAACCCACTCCGATACGGGAACTTCCTTCTTCGATATCGTGACGCCCCGAACCTCCTGGGCGATGGTCGCGACGAGCCGGCCCCGGTGCGCGACAAGCTCTAAGGTCCTGTCGCCGAGGTGGAGGCGAATGGCCGTCGCGGTGCCCGGCCGTCCCGCCACCCGGTCCGACATCGACCGCTGGCGATCGACCTCGACGAGCCCACCTGGCAACAGGTCCCCGATCGACGAGGAGAGGACCCGGTGGTAGGAGTCGAGGTCGGAGCTGTCGGCGCGGAGAGCTGCGGCGAGCTGTTCGACGTCGAGTTGGCCCGCACCGGTGGGCGCGACCTCGGCGGGCAGCTGTGCGCCCGAGGGCACCTCGGCGCCGGGGGAATCGGTCACGACTGCTCTCGTACCTTTCGGTCGGGTGAACGGCTCGGTCGGGTGAACGGCTCGGTCGGCCAGCGGCTCAGTCGGTGAGCGGCAGCACTAGTTGCGGCTTGGCGATGGTGTGGTCGGCCCTGAGGGGTCGGACCGCGGTGCCGACGGCGAAGAACTCGGTCGTGTGACCGCCCCACTTGTGCGCGAGCGAGAGAAGCTGCACGCCTACTATGCCCTCGGCCTTGAGCGCCTCGCCCTCGGCCTGCATCCGGCTCATGGCCAGCTCACGAGCGTCGTAGAGCGCCTCTGTGTAGGTCGGTATCTCCACGTTTCGCCCGACGTTGCCCATCGCGCGCAGCGTCCCCTGGTGGGCGATGTGATAAACGCAGCTCCCCATCACCATGCCGAGTGGCGCGTACCCGGACTGGACGAGAGTCCAGAAGTCCTGCCCGGAGAGGTCCGAGGTGAACGGCTTGCCCTGGTTGTTCTTCCAGTTACCGGGCTCGTCGGCCTTGACCGCGGTGCCGACGGCGATGAATTCGGCCAGATCGTTTCCGAACTCCTTGAACTCGATGTCGAGCCGGACCCCGACGATGCCATCGGCGCCGAGGGCGGCCGCTTCGGCTTCCATCCGTGTCATCGCGAGCTCTCGCGCGTGATACATAGCCTGGGAGAGGGTGTCGAGCTCCATGTTCTTCGACCACCGGCCGATCTGGATGCCGACGTGGTAGATGCTCGAGCCGAGCACGAGTCCGACCGGCCGGAAACCCGCCTCTCTCACGAGCAAGAACTCGTTCACCGTCAGGTCGGAGGTGAACAGTGCTCCCGGCTGACCGGGCTTCATCTCGGTCAGGCGCTTCATGGCATCCTCGGGGATGCCGAGATCCGTTGCTTGAATTTCGGTCTCGCTCATGACTTCCTTCCGGGAACGACGTGTCGATCAGACAGGGACAGGATCTTGAGGCTCGAGGTCGGCGCCACAGCACCTCGATGGAAGCGAGCTATGGCAGTGCCCTGCACATAGGAGAGCGCGACGTGATCTCGATGACCCTCACCGGGCTCGATCTCCCAGATGTCGAGCGTCATGCCCGACATAATGGCCCCGTCAGCTCCATATGCCGCAGTGCGCCGGGAGAACTGGTTGCGAGCGTCGTTACGGACGTGGTTTACGAGATCGGTGTATCCGGAGACTTCCGAGTTCCCGGACCAGGTGCGCGCCTGCTGGACCGTGGTCCAGTCGTCGTGGCGGATCGAGAGTGATATGCCGATGGTGATCGCGGCCGGTGCCCAGCCGCCGTGGAGGAGCTTGGCGACGTCGTGGGCCGGCAGCGTCGTCGAGAACAGGTTCGCCGGGCGCGTCCGGCCGCGGGAGCGCACGGCGGTCCCATACGCGATGAACTCACGGTTCTCCTCGCCGAGGTTGCGCTGCTCGAGCCTGACGCCGACGACACCGTCTCCGTGCAGGTCTCGGCACTCGAGCAACATGCGTAGCACCGCCGTGTCATAGCCGTGGTAGAGGGCATCGACATATGGCGCGAAACCGACATAACCACCGCCCGAGCTGGACCGCACGCTCGGCTGATAGCCCATGCCGCCCATGCCGCCCAAGCCGCCCATGCCGGGGCCCATGCCGGCGCCGTAGTAGCCGCAGCCGCCATAGCCGGTGAAGCCGATGTGCTGGACGATGCAGCCCATCACCTCGCCCACGACCGAGAAGCCAACTGCCTCGAGCGCCGCCTGCCCGGATACACCGAAGAGGCTCGCGGGCGGCCCACCGGCCCGTCCGCGCTCCATCCGTGCCTGTGCGGCAGGGGGCAGACCCTGTCCGTTCCATTCAGTGGTCATCGAACCTCCGGGTGTGACCT
>CAZAMA010000033.1:0-7729 GCA_964485645.1 uncultured Acidimicrobiaceae bacterium
GAGGAGCCACCTGCAAGGGCTCCGATCGCGACGACGACGACGACGACGACAAGCAGGCTTGTCGAGAGGAGAAGGGGGCGCCGCCTCAGGTGGCTCCTATGGAGCGCTCCCCCCTCCTTGGCGATAGCCCTCATCGACTCCGACCTCTCAGCCCGGACGAGAGATGTTTGCTTGGCACCGGCGGATCATACAAACCCGCCGGCACAGGTAGTGATCGCGCCTCAGTCGAGCGCGCTCATGACGTGCTTGACTCTCGTGTAGTCATCGAAACCGTACATCGACAGGTCCTTCCCATATCCTGAGTGCTTGAATCCGCCGTGCGGCATCTCCGCCACGATAGGGATGTGCGTGTTGATCCACACGCAGCCAAAGTCGAGCCGCCGTGCCATGCGCATGGCCCGCCCGTGGTCACGCGTCCAGACACTCGAGGCGAGCCCGTACTTGACGCCATTTGCCCAGGAGAGCGCCTGCTCCTCGTCGGCGAAGCGCTGCACGGTTATGACGGGCCCGAACACCTCGTTCTGGACCATCTCGTCATCTTGTCGGAGTCCGGACACCACGGTCGGCTCGAACAGGTAGCCCCGATCGCCGATGTGGTGCCCACCGTGGCGCACCTCGGCATGCGCGGGAGTGCGCTCGATGAACCCACGCACCCGTGCAAGCTGGCCGGCATTGTTGAGGGGGCCGTACAGGGCGTCTTCGTTCTCGGGCCCCGCTGTCACTGTGCCCGCGGCCTGGGCGACAAGGGCGGCGAGGAACTCGTCATGGACACCTGGGCCAGCGAGCACACGCGTCGCAGCCGTGCAGTCCTGCCCCGCGTTGAAATATCCCGCGATCGCGATGGCTTCCGCCGCCTTCTCGACGTCCGCGTCGTCGAAGACGATCACGGGCGCCTTACCACCGAGCTCCAGGTGGACCCTCTTCAGATCATGCGCGGCGGACTCGGCCACCTCCATCCCCGCACGTACCGATCCGGTGATCGAGACCATCTGTGGCGTCGGATGGGCGACGAGGGCGCGGCCGGTGTCCCGGTCACCACAGATGACGTTGAACACGCCCGGCGGTAGGTGCTCGGCCATTATCTCGGCCATGAGGAGCGTGGAGGCGGGCGTCGTGTCCGAGGGCTTGAGGACCGTTGCGTTGCCCGCGGCGATCGCAGGCGCCCACTTCCAAACCGCCATCATCATCGGATAGTTCCACGGAGTCACCTGAGCGCAAACTCCGATTGGCTCGCGGCGGATCATCGAGGTGTAACCACTCATGTACTCACCGGCCGAGCGCCCCTCGAGGACGCGAGCAGCTCCGGCGAAGAACCTTATCTGGTCCAGCATCGGAGGTATCTCCTCCGAGAGCGTCAGGGCGAGCGGCTTGCCCGTATTCTCGCTCTCCACTCGAACGAGGTCCTCGGCCCTCGCCTCGATTGCATCTGCGATCCTAAGGAGCGCCCGACTGCGCTCGGCGGGCGTCGCGTCCCGCCACAGCTGAAAGGCGCTGGCGGCCGCCTCGAAGGCGGCGTTGACGTCGTCGGATTCGGACACGGGCGCCTCGGCGAAGACGTCGCCGGTACTGGGGTTGATGAGCGGGCTCGTACGGCCAGACTTCGCGTCGGCGTAGTCGCCGTTCACGAAGTTCTGCAGCCGGCGGGGCTCGCTTCCGTTCTCGTTTGCCATGTAGCGATCCTGGCAGAGATTTGCGTGCGCGACAAGGGGTCGGACGAGCCGGATGCTACGGATTTCGTTGCTGAAGAGCCACTACTGTGCAGCTATGGACCGCGAGACCCCTTCAAGCTACGCAGCTGGCCCCAGGTGGCGAGAGCTGTCCTACTGGTTCGACACGCTCCCCGAACCGGTAGTCGCGCGGCCGGCCCTCGGTGCAGACATCGATGTCGACGTCGCGATCGTGGGCGGGGGCTACACCGGCTTGTGGACCGCTTACTATCTCGCGAAGTCGGATCCGGGCTTGCGCGTCGCCGTCGTCGAGAGAGAGGTTGCCGGTTATGGCGCGTCGGGCCGCAACGGCGGTTGGTGCTCGGCATTCTTCGCCATCTCCGACGCCGCCTTGGCGAGAGAAGTCGGGCTCGGGGGCATGCAGGCCCTGCGGCGAGCGATGCGGGAATCGGTCGACGAGGTCGGTGCCGTCGCCGCAAGCGAGAACATCGACTGTCACTACCGCAAGGCAGGCTCGATCAGCCTCGCGCGATCGAGCACCCAGGTACGAGCCGGCTTGGCCGAGGTGGACCAGGCTAGGTCGCTTGGGCTTTTAGAGGACGACATCTGCTGGTACACGAGCGCCGAGGCGTCCGCGCTGGTCGGGGCGACGTCGGTTCTCGGAGGCATCT
The DNA here is from genome assembly GCA_964485645.1 of uncultured Acidimicrobiaceae bacterium. Lineage (GTDB taxonomy): Bacteria > Actinomycetota > Acidimicrobiia > Acidimicrobiales > Bog-793 > JAKACA01. The sequence goes on from CAZAMA010000033.1 coordinate 2,339, forward strand.
ACACACCCCATTGCGCCTCGATCCATCCCGCTCGCCTGGCAAGGGGCCTGGCGGCAGCTGTCGAGCGCCGGGGCGTGACGATCTACGAGCAGAGCCCGGTGACGCGAATATCTCGCGCCGGTCCCGCCGGCACGGCGAACCGGCTGGAGACTCCCGGCGGCCGGGTTCGGGCCGAGATCGTCGTCCAAGCGACCGAGGGCTACACCGCCGAGCTGGCGGGCAAGCGGCGAGACGTCGTACCTCTGTACTCGCTCATGGTCGCGACCGAACCGCTCCCCCGCGAGGTCCTTGAGTCAATTCGCCTGCGAGACGGGCTCACCTTCACCGACGGGCGACACCTCATAATCTACGGCCAGCTGACAGTCGACGGGAGGCTGGCCTTTGGAGGACGCGGCGCGCCTTATCACTTCGCTTCTGGCATCGAGACGTCCTTCGACCGTGTCCCAAAGGTCCACGACGGGCTCCGCACGACTCTCACCGAGCTCTTCCCGGAGCTGGAGCGTGTGGCGATAACCCATAGGTGGGGCGGTCCACTTGGCGTCCACCGGGACTGGTACCCGTCGGTCAACTTCGACAGAGCGGGCGGGCGGGCCTCGGCCGGGGCCTACGCCGGTGACGGCGTGTCTACGACCAACCTTGCCGGCCGCACCCTGGCGGACCTCATCGCCGGGAGAGACACCCCCGAGACCCACCTTTGCTGGGTCGGGCACCGCTCACCGGGCTGGGAGCCGGAGCCGCTCCGCTGGATCGGCGTCAATGCGGGCCTTGCGGCGATGAGATGGGCAGACAGGACCGAGAGCCGACGTGGGCGACCGTCCCGTCTCGCCGCCGTGGTGGACAGCTTGACCGGGCACTGAGGGCACCTACCGGCAGGCAGCCACGGAGTCGCCGTCCTCAGAGCGAGCGCAGCGCCTTCTCCAGGACCTCGATCCCCTCTTGCAGGAGATCCTCGCCGATCACGAGCGGCGGCAGGATCCTGACGACGTTGTCGAACGTGCCCGCCTTCAACATGATCACGCCCTCGCTGTGGCAGCGCGCCAGCACCTTGGTCACAGCAGCCGGATCGGGGGTCTTGCGAGCCCGGTCAGATACGAGCTCGACGGCAGCCATCGCCCCTATCACGCGGACGTCGCCGACGGCGGCAACCTCGTCTACCAAGGGCCGCAGCCTCTGCTCGAAGACCTCACCGATTCTCCGGGCCGCACCGACAAGTCCACCGCGTTCCACCTCGGCTATCGAAGCCAGGGCAGCCGCGCAGGACACCGGATTGCCTCCAAAAGTGCTGCCGAGGCCGCCGGGGTGGATCCTGTCGACAATGTCGGCGCGGGCTGTGACGCCGCCGATCGGCAGGCCGCCTCCCAGACCCTTGGCCGTCGTCACGATGTCCGGGACGATGCCGGAATGCTCCGACGCGAACCAGCGGCCCGTGCGCGCGAAACCCGCCTGGACCTCGTCTGCCACGAGGACGATCCCGTGCGCGGCACAGTACTCCGCAAGAGCTGGGAGGAAGCCCGCACCGGGAATGACGACACCTCCCTCGCCAAGCACCGGTTCGACCACGAGGGCTGCGATCCTCTCCCCGCCGATCTGACGGTCCATCGCCGTGATCGCAGCCTCCGCGCACGCCGGTCCGCACTCCGCCGGCGAGGCTCCGACCGCGCACCGGTAGGGGTAGCTGTACGGCAGCCTGTAGATCTCAGGCGCAAGGGGGCCGAAGCTCTCCTTGTACGGCATGGCCTTGGAGGTGAGGCTCATCGCCAGCAGGGTCCGCCCGTGGAAAGCATGGTCGAAGGCGACAACGGCCTGACGACCCGTAGCCGACCTCGCGATCTTCACCGCGTTCTCCACTGCTTCGGCCCCGGAGTTGACAAAGAAGGTGCGCCTCTCGACATGGCCGGGCACGAGGAGGTTCAGGCGCTCGGCAAGCTCGACGTAGCTCTCATATGGGGTCACCTGGAAGCAAGTATGGGTGAAACGCGCCGCCTGCTCGGCGACGGCAGCCGCGACGAGCTCGGCGCTCGAGCCGACGTTGAGGACGGCGATTCCGGCGCCGAGATCGATGAAGGAGTTCCCGTCAACGTCCACGACGACTCCGCCGGCCGCTCGCTCGGCAAATACAGGCAGGGTTCCCCCTACCCCGCGCGGCACCGCTGCCTGCCGCCTCGCCATCAGCTCGCGAGAGCGCGGGCCGGGTATTTCGGTGACGATCTGCCTTTTCTGGGCGACTTTGGAGATCTCCACGCTCTGGCTCCCTCTCAACTGGTCCTCTACCTGCACGGTACGGTTAGCATTTGCTGAATCTGTTGCGACATAGCTTATATGCAACGGATTCCATTGACAATGGCGCGTGCGGATGGGAATATTGGTCGCCATGGCGAGAGCAATCGGGACCTCGACGCTGCACTCGCCGACGCTCGACGAGGTGTCCAAGCGGCTCGTCGAGGAGCTTCAACAAGACGGGCGCAGGTCGTATACAGACCTTGCCAAGTCAGTGGGCCTTTCAGAAGCCGCGGTCAGACAACGGGTGCGCCGCCTCTTGGATGAAGGTGTCATGCAGATCGTCGCGGTCACCGACCCGACGACAGTCGGCTTTTCGCGCCAGGCCATGGTCGGGATAAGAGCAGAAGGAGACCTGCGTGAGATCGCGAGGCGGCTGAGCACATTACCCGAGCTCGAATACGTCGTGTTGTGCGCAGGCTCCTTCGACATCCTCGTGGAGCTTGTGTGCGAGGACGACGAACGGCTGCTCAGCCTGCTCGACGAGTCGATCCGCTCGATCGAAGGCGTACGCGAGACAGAGACCTTCATCTACCTGCGGCTGGTGAAGCAGACCTATTCGTGGGGCACCCGATGAGAAGTGTTGACCCGAGAGGGTCAATTACGAGACGAGAGACGAGATGACCGACAACCACCACAGCCAAGACGACCTCGAGGCCCAGCAGGCCAGCGCCCGTGACCACCTGTGGCTCCATTTCACGCGGATGGGTGCCTACAGCCCCGCACACGAGATACCGATCATCGAGCGAGGTGAAGGTCCCTATGTGTACGACAACAAGGGCAAGCGGTACCTCGACGGACTTTCGGGGCTGTTCGTCGTCCAACTCGGGCACGGGCGACGTGACCTCGCGGAGGCGGCTCGCAAGCAGGCTGAGAAGCTCGCGTACTTCCCCCTCTGGTCCTACGCACATCCGGCGAGCATCGAGCTGGCCGATCGGCTGGCTGGCTATGCCCCTGGCGACCTCAACCGCATCTTCTTCACGACTGGTGGCAGCGAGGCAGTCGAGGCCGCGTGGAAGCTGTCGCGCCAGTACTTCAAGGCGATCGGGCAGCCGAGCCGCTACAAGGTGATAAGCCGGAACATCGCCTATCACGGAACCTCGCTCGGTGCTCTTTCCATCACGGGCATCCCGTCGGCTCGCGTGCCTTTCGAACCGCTTGTGCCCGGAGCCCGCAAAGCAATGAACACCAACAGGTACCGCTGCGCCGACTGCTCGACTCTCGACCACTGCACGATGCGTTGCGCCGACTCTATAGAGCAGATCATCGAGTTCGAGGGGCCGGAGACGGTCGCAGCAGTGTTCGTCGAGCCCGTCCAGAACTCGGGTGGCTGCTTCCCCCCTCCGGAGGGCTACCTGCCCTATGTACGCGAGATTTGCGACCGCCACGGTGTGCTCATGGTTTCAGACGAGGTGATATGCGCCTTCGGCCGAATAGGTGAGATGTTCGCGTGCGACCGGTACGGATACGTACCCGACATGATCACTTGCGCCAAGGGAATGACGAGCGGCTACTCACCGATCGGGGCGATGATCGCCCGTGAAGCGATCATGGAGCCCTTCCTCGAGCATTCGGCGAGCTTCGCCCACGGCGTCACGTTCGGGGGCCACCCGGTATCTGCCGCCGTGGCCCTTGCCAACCTCGACGCGTTCGAGCGGGAGGGGATCATCGCCCACGTGAGACGCAACGAGCCGGGTTTCCGGTCCGCCCTCGAGGGATTGAGCGACCTGCCCATAGTGGGAGACATCCGCGGCGCCGGGTACTTCTACGGCATCGAGCTCGTGAAGGACAAGAAGACGAAGGAGACCTTCTCCCACGACGAGGCCGAGTCCCTGCTCCGCGGCTTTCTTTCCCCTGCCCTTTTCGACAACGGACTCATATGCCGTGCCGACGACCGCGGAGATCCCGTGATCCAACTCTCGCCTCCGCTCATCTGCGAGCAGGAGCACTTCGACGAGATCGCCGCGATCCTCCGCCGGGTGCTCGAGGGCGCCTGGGCCCGGGTCTAGGATCTCGCCGCTCGCTCGACCCCGCCGGTACGCCCGCGCGAAGCCCTAACGTTGTCGCATGAGGCCGGACCCTTCCGCCGTTCCGGCAACTGCGAAAGTCCATGACGCGACCGACGCGAGCTTGTCAAAGCCAGCCGGGGCGATGCCGCCGCATGACCATGGCCGGAGGGCGAGCGTCATCGGCGACGTACAGATCCCCGGCGGTCCGCTCGTCCCCGACGGCGAGTTGCGCTGGCGGTACTCCACGAGCGGAGGACCGGGTGGCCAGCACGTCAACACTTCGAACACCCGCGTAGAGGTTGTCTTCGACGTCGCTGCCTCCTTGGTGCTGACCGAAAGCCAGCGCGAGCTCATAGTCGGGCGCCTCGGGCCCGTCGTACGCGTCGTCGTCTCAGACGAGCGATCTCAATGGCGCAACCGCCAGCTGGCGCGGCGACGTCTCGGGGAAAGGCTCGCGGATGCCCTCGCTATCCCGCAGCCGCGTCGCGCCACGCGGCCGGGTCGCGGCGCCCTCGGTCGGCGCCAGGCGTCGCGCGTGCAGGATCAGGCCAAGCGGGCGGCACGCCGCTGGACCTACGACGGCGACCGATAGATCTCGACCGTCCGACGGCAACTTGAGGGGAAAATGTATGGACAGTTAATTGCAGCAGTGCTACCGTCAGCGACCGGGGTCGTTCGGCGGCGCCGAACGTCGGACCGAGATGGGGGGCCATGTCGCAGACGATGGAACCGGCAGGGACGAGAAGCGGTAGCCCCGGCGACGAGCACGACCTTGCCCAGTTCGGCTACAAGCAGGAGCTGCACCGCTCACTGGGGTTCTTCAGCTCGTTCGCGGCCGCATTCAGCTATATCTCGCCCTCGACAGGCATCTTCACCCTCTTCGCGCTCGGCCTTGTCACGGTCGGGGGAGTGTTCATCTGGTCCTGGCCAATAGTCGCGGTGGGACAGTTCATCATCGCTCTCAACTTTGCCGAGATATCGAGCCACTTTCCGCTCGCCGGCTCGGTGTTCCAGTGGACGAAGTACCTGGCGGGCGGGCCTTATGCATGGTTCACTGGATGGATCTATCTCGTCGCGGGGATTCTCACGACAACGGCGGTGCTCG